>DATGSR010000188.1:0-15999 GCA_035302405.1 Beutenbergiaceae bacterium | reverse complement strand
CTCGTCCTGGGTGGCAGCCAAGGGCCGCCAGATGGACGCCGCGGTCGCGATGGTGGCGTTATCGGCGGTGAAACTCTCGATGTTCACCGCCCCGGTGTATCCGACGGCATCCAGTGCCGCGAAGATCGCCGGCCAGTCGGTCTGATCACCGCCGGGGGCGCCGCGGTCGTTGCCGCACACCTGCACGTGCACCAACTGCTCCCCGGCCCGGCGGATCGCCGCGGCGCTGGAGCGTTCCTCGATGTTCAGATGGTAGGTGTCCAGCGCCAGCCCGAGGGCCGGGCCCAGCAGTCCGTCCAACGCGGAAAGGGCCTGGTCCACGGTGTTGATCAGTGAGGTCTCATACCGGTTGAGCGGTTCGATGCCCAGTTGCACCCCGCGTTGCCCGGCATAGTCGACCACGGGAGCCAGGTTCTCCCGCCACTGCCGGTACAGCGCTGCTCGCTGCTCGTCGTCGAACCGCCATACCCTCCCGGTGGCGCTGTAGAACGGCCCGCACACCGCGGCGGCGCCGATGCCGGCGGCCAGATCGATGCAGGCGCGCAGGTAGTTCTGAGTGCTCGTCACCGCATTGGTTTCAGTTGCCACCAGGTCCCGCCCCGGCCCCATCGCGCCGACGACGAAGGGCACCAACCCGGTCTCAGTGAGCACCGGAGCCAGCACGCCGGGGGTGAGTTGCCCGTCCTGTTCCAGCGGCAACTCCACCGCGTCGAAACCCATCGACGCGATGTGCCGCAGCAACTCCGGGGCGTTCTCATCGGTCAGGGGTGAGGTCCACACCCAGGTGTTGACGCCGATTCGCACTGGTTCTCCTCAGTCGGGTCGGTGGTGGCAGACGGCCCGTTCGGTGGGGGCGGGTGTTGGCCAGGTGGCCCTTGCGACGACGCCCCGGTCATCTGCCGGGGCGTCGCCGCTGCTGAGCCGCGGTGCGTCGTCGTTCCTCAGTGGCCGAGGGCGGTGCTCACCAGTGGCCGAGGGCGGTGCTCACCGTGGAAGGGCCGACGACGTTGCTCATCAGGGGATGTTGCGTTCCTGCCAGACCTCGGGGTAACCGGGCAGGTCCTCCCCGCCGAACTGGGCGTAGTGGCCGTCGGGCATGCCCTCGTTGGACTCCAGGTAACCGGCCAGTTCGTCCTCGGTGATCGGGTTCTGCGGCAGTACCCAGTGCTCCGGGATCTCCTCGCCGTTGAAGATCTTCTCCACCGCCAGCAGCGGGGTGCGCCACTGGTAGTTGGAGAACACCGGGGCCAGGGCGGTCATACCGGTCTCATCCCACTTGCGCAGGAAACTCATCTCGTCCTCACCGGTGATGACCGGGTAGTCCAATCCGGCGTCCTCGAACGCCTCGACCGCTGCTACCGCACCGTCACCGGCGTCCATCCAGATGCCGTGCACGTCCCCGGTGGCCAGGGCGTCCTCGACGATGGTGCGGATCTGGCTGGGGTCGGCGTCGGTGAAGTGGTCCTCGGCCTCAATGCCGGCTTCGTCGAAGAGCCGCTCAGCGGCGGCCCAGCGGTGCTCCAGCACGTCCACGCCGGGCAGGATCCGCAGCGCGATCACCCGGTCACCGGGCTCCAGGTGGTCGATGAGGAACTCGGCGCTGTCGATGCCCCAGGCGTACCCGCCGATCGGGGAGATGAACGTGGTGTGGCAGTCGGTCTGCACGCCGCGGTCGAACACCACCACCGGGACTCCGGTCTCGCAGGCCCGTTCCACCGCCGGGGTCATCGCCGCGGTGGAGTTGGGGGAGATGATGATCGCATCGCAGTCACCCTCGGAGATGAAGTAATCGATATCCGCGATCTGGGTGTTGTCATCGTCCTGGGCGTCGCGGGTCTCCATCTCCGAGATCACTCCGGCGTCCTGCAGCGCCTGCAGTTGCTGGTTCATGGTGATCCACCCGGTCTGGCGCCACGGGTTACCGATCGAGGCGTTGGCGAAGCACACCTTGCCGGCGTCGTCACGGGCGTATTCGGAGGTGTCCACCATGGGTCCGTCGATGTACTGCAACCAGGGTTGGTCCGGGTCGCCCTCGAAGGTGGCGCTGCGCCAGGCGTCCTGGTCGTCGTAGTCGGCCTGGACGAACCACTCGTCGTCGCCGCCCTCTTCTTCCGCCGCGTCGTCGTCAGCGTCGTCGGCGGCGTCGCCGGTGTCGTCGACGGTCTCATCGACGGCGTCCTCCGGTGGGGGTTCCACCTCGTCGGTTGTACATGCCGTCAGCGTCAGGGCCAGCGCGGCCGCGATGGCCAACGGCGCCATCTTCTTGTTGCGCATCGCTTTTCTCCTTAGGTGGTGGCCGAATCGGCCGTGGGCGGTTCTTCGGTTGGTTCGGTTCGGCGCCGCTCGCGGCGGCGCAACGGGCTGGCGCGCCAGGCCCGGCCGGCCAGGGCGACGGCGACGATGATGATCACGCCCTGCACTGTGGGCCGCCAGGTGGAGGCGATCCCGAGGAAGTTCATCAGCGTGAAGAGCAGTTCCAGGGCGAAGGCACCGGCGGCGGCGGACAGCACCCAGCCGCGCCCGCCGCCCAGCACCACCCCGCCGAGCACGACGGCGGTGATGGCGGTGAACTCATACCCTTGCCCGACCGAGGGGTGCACCCCGGCGTACCCCACCAGCAGGATCCCGGAGACGGTGGCGGCCAGCGCGGACAGGATGAACGCCCGGGTCTTCAACCACCACAGGGCGGTGCCGGCCAACCGCGCGGTCTCGGGGTTGTCCCCGGCGGCGATCAGGGTGCGCCCGAAGGGGCGCCGCATCAGCACCGCGGCCGCCACGGCGATCACGGTCAGGATGATCACCGGGTACGGGATGAAGTCCAACACCGGCACGTCCCGGATCCCGCCCCGGCCGATCTGGCGGAAGGAATCCACCGGGTTACCGGTCGCGGCGCCGCCGGTGAGCAGCAGAATCATCCCGGACAGGCCCAGCATGGTGCCCAGGGTGACGATGAAACTGGGCACTTTGAGGATCGTGGTGGCCAGCCCGTTGATCAGACCGATGCCCACCGCCAGCAGCACCATCAGCACCAGCACGGGCAGGATTCGGCTCTCGTCCTGCCCGATCAGGTGCCCGGAGAGCACCACCTGGGCGGTGACGACCGCGCCCATGGACAGGTCGAATTCTCCGGAGACGATCACGAAGTACTGGCCGATCGCTGCGATCGCGATCGGTGCGGTACGACCGATGAACCGCATCAACTGCCCCGGTTCGCCGAACCGGGGGTTGGCCTGGATCACCGCGATCAACAGCAGCAGCACCAGGATCACCACTCCGCCGCCGGGGGAGGCGAGTGCGGACAGTAACCGGGCACTGAACTTCTGCCGCCGCAACGGTGGCCGGTCGGAAGCGTGGTCGGTGAGCGTGGCGGTCAGTTCCACGCGCTCGGCCGGGGCCTCGGCGTTCATCACCGCGCCTCCGTCAGCACTTGATCGGTGAGCGACTGGCGCTCGAACCGGGCCGGACGGCGGTCGGTACTGCGCCGGGCGTAGACGGCGACGGCGGCGATGATCACCCCGCCGCGGATCATGTCCTGCACGAACGCGTTGACCTCCATCACGCCCATCACGTTGTTCAGCACGGCGAAGATCGCTACCCCGCCCAAGGTGCCGAGCACGTTGCCCTTACCCCCGGCCAGCACGGTGCCGCCGATCACCACCGCGGCGATGGACATCAGGTCGTACCCGCCCTGGGAACCCACGGTCGGGCTTCCCACGCTCATCCGGGACAGCAGCAGCAGCCCGGCCATCGCCGCGAACGTGGAGCACAGCACGTGCGCGGTGACGACCGACCGCGCGGTATGCACCCCGGACAACCGGGCCACGTCCCGGTTCCCTCCGACCGCGTACAGGTGGTGGCCCACGCGGGTGCGGCGCAACAGCACCATCGCCAGCACGGCCACCCCCAGCAGGATGAAGGTGGACAACGGCACCGGGCCGATGCGGGTGGCGCCGATGTACTGGAACTCCACCGGCGCGGACCCGTGCGAGCCGCGGTAGTTACTGCCCAGGTAGCCGCTGATAATCAGCCCCACCCCGAGGGTGGCGATGAACCCGTGCACGTCCAGGAACGCCACGATCAGCCCGATCACCAGGCCGATCCCCGCACCCGCCGCCAACGTGGCCACCACGGCCACTGGGATGTTCTGAGCCTGCCCGGCCATCAGGCCGCCCCCGACCACGCTGGCCAGGCTCACCACGAAGGGCACCGACAGGTCCAGGCTGGCCCCGAGGATCACGAGGGTCTGGCCCACGGCGATCAGGCCCAGCACGCTCGTGGCGGTGAGGATGGCGGTGATGTTGCCGGTGGAGAAGAAGTTTCGGCCCTGCTGGGCGGTCAGTATCACCCCGACGACGACGGCGGCGAGCAGCACCAGGTACACGATGCCGGTGGAAGTCAGCGCGATGCCGCGCATTCTGCCCCTCATGCGCCCCTCGCCCGGTGCTGCTCGACGTCGTCGTCCCCGTCCCCCGCGTCCTCGGTCATGATGTGTTGCACCCCGGTGGCCAGTGCCAGGATCTGCTCCTCGGTGGCACCGCCGGGCAGGTGACCGCTGATCCGCCCGTCGTTCATCACCACCACCCGGTCGGCGATGCCGATCACCTCGGGTAGTTCACTGGAGACCATGAGGATCGCCACGCCATCGGCGGCCAGTCGGCGCATCAACTCATAGATCGCATGCTTGGCGCCCACGTCCACGCCCCGGGTGGGTTCATCCATCAGCATCACCGTGGGGGTGCTGCTCAACCACCGCGCGAGCACCACTTTTTGCTGGTTACCGCCGGAGAGGTACTGCACCTCCTGGTCCAGGTGCCGGGCGACCACCTCCAGTGCGCTCAGCGTGTGGGGCATCGCCTTGACCGCGGCAGCGGTGCGGCCGGGCCGGCTCGCGCGGACCACCGCGAGGGTGTTGTCGGCGATGCTCTGGTTCAACGCCAGGCCCTTGGCCTTCCGGTCCTCGGTAACCATCGCGATGCCCCGGCGGATCGCGCCGCGGGGGGAGGTGATCCGCACGCGGCCGCCGTTCAGGTGCATGGTGCCGCGGGTGAAGGGTTCGACGCCGAAGATGCCCTCGAGCAGTTCGGTGCGGCCGGCGCCCTGCAACCCGGCCACCCCGACGATCTCCCCGGCGCGCAGGTGCAGGTCGATCCCATCGACGTACCCGTTGCCGCATCCGGACAGCACCAGACGATCCCCGCCAACTTCGGTGCCCGGCAGCGGGTCGGGGAAGAAGGTGGACATTGACCGGCCCACCATCAGCCGGACCAGTTCGGAGTCATCCAACTCCGCCGCCGGCTGGGTGGTCACGTGCCGCCCGTCCTTGAGCACAGTGATGGTGTCGCACAGGTCGAAGACCTCCCGCAGCCGGTGGGAGACGTACACGATCGCCACCCCGCGCTCCTTCAAGGTGGCGATGATCGTGTACAGCAGGTCCACCTCGTTATCCGCCAGGGCGGCGGTGGGCTCGTCCATGCACAGGATGCGCGCCTGCTGGCTGACAGCCTTGGCGATCTCCACGATCTGCTGCTCGGCCACCGACAGCGCCCGCACCGGGCGGTCCACCCGGATGGTGTCCACGCCGAGGTCGGTCAGGGCGCCCTGGGCCTCCCGTTCCATCCGGGCGGTGTCCACCAGTGGGCCGCGCCTGGGTTCGCGCCCCAGGTACATGTTCTCCGCCACGGTGCGGTCCGGGAGCAGGTTGAACTCCTGGAACACACACGAGACCCCGGCCCGTTGCGCCTGTACCGGGTGGGTGAAGGCGACCGGCTCGCCGTCGATGCTCATCTGCCCGCCGTCGGGCTGGTGCACTCCGGCGAGGATCTTCATCAGGGTGGACTTGCCCGCACCGTTCTCCCCGACCAGGCCGTGCACCTGTCCCGGATAGAGCCGCAGGTCCACATCCTGCAGCACGGTGTTGCCCAGGAAGCGTTTGGTCATGCCCCGGGCGGCCAGCACGGGCGCATCCTCACCAGCAGGCGCGGGCGTGTTCCCACGGGCAGGTGCGGGCGCGTTCTCACGGGCAGGCGCGGGCGCGTTCCCTGCGACCGGCTTCCCAGCGACCGGCGCAGTCTTGCCGGCAGGTGTAGGCGCACTCTCATCGGCCGGCTCGGGGTGGCCGGCTTCCGGCGTCCGGGGCTGCCCGGCTCGCTCGGGGGAGGAATGCTCATCGTTGCGCACGCATGGAGTGTGACACGAAATCCATACTTCTGTCGAGCAACATGCAAAAGCCGATATGGAGACAGGGCTTAGTGGGACGTGGTTCACTGAGGACGTGAGGACCAGCGACATCTTCGAGTTGCTTCGCGACGGCCGCCCCCGCACCAGAGCGCAACTGGCGCGCTCCACCGGATTGGCCCGTTCCACCATCGCCGCCCGGATCGATCTGCTGATCCGTCTGGGGCTGGTCGCGCCCTACGGGGACGGGATCTCCACCGGCGGGCGTCCGCCGTCGCTGTTCGCGTTGAACCCCTCCGCCCGGCTCGTGGTGGGGGTAGACGCGGGCGCCACGCATGTGACGGCCATCCTCACCGACCTGGCCGGCACCGTGTTGCAGGAGGTGAACGCCGCGATCGACATCGCCGAGGGGCCCGAGGTGGTGTTGGACTGGGTGGGTCAGGCGGTCGATTCGATGCTGGCCGCCCAGGGCAGGCCGGCGACCGATCTGGGCGCCATCGGCATGGGGCTGCCAGGCCCGGTGGAGTTCTCCACCGGGCGGCCGAACAACCCGCCGATCATGCCCGGCTGGGACGGATACGACGTGCCCGGGCACCTGCGCCGCAGCCACGACGTGCCGGTGCTGATCGATAACGACGTGAACATCATGGCCCTGGGAGAGCAACGCGAGCACCTGTCCGACGTCGACGACCTGGTGTTCATCAAAGTCGCCACCGGCATCGGCGCGGGAATCATCTCCGGGGGCGTGCTGCAGCGCGGGGCGCAGGGCACCGCCGGGGACCTGGGGCACGTGCGCGTGGCCGACGCCGAGCAGGTTCCCTGCCGATGTGGCAACACCGGCTGCCTGGAGGCGCTCGCCGCGGGCCCGGCGCTCGCGGAGCGATTACGCGCCGGGGGTAAACAGGTGCGCACCTCGGGGGACGTGGTGGACCTGGTGCGAGCCGGAGACCAGGCGGCCATCCAGGAGGTGCGGGAGGCGGGCCGGCACATCGGCGAGGTGGCGGCCACGATGGTGAACCTCATCAACCCCTCGGTGCTGGTGATCGGCGGCCTGATGGCCAACGCGGGGGAGTTCCTGCTCGCCGGGATCCGTGAGGTGGTCTACCAGCGCTCGTTGCCGCTGGCCACCCAGCACCTGCGGATCATCACCACCGCCGCCGGCGCGCAAGCGGCGGTGCTGGGTGCTGCCACGCTCGCGATCGAACGGGTGCTCTCCCCGGAGTCGATCGAAGCGGCGAGCACGGCCCTGGCGGGAGCCTGAGGGCGGACTGCCTGAGCGCGGCGGTGGCGCCGAAGTGACTCGCTCGGCTGAATGATTCGACGATTGCACCGGTGGCGACTGCGATCCTCGAGCGAGTACCGCTGAGCGGCCTGGGCGGGGCTGGGCGGGACCAGCCGCGTCAGGACCGGGCGTAGCGGGAGGTGAAGTTCCGCAGGATCGTCGGCGGGTGCTGCACCGAGGTCTGTTCCAACGCACCGAACAGGTCGGCCTGCTCCTCCGGCGGGTAGTACCCGTGACGGTCGTAGACGGCCAACCTGGTGAGCAGTCCCGGGAGATCCAGTTCGGGATGGAACTGGGTGGCGTACATGTTCTGGCCCACCCGGAACATCTGGACCGGACAGGCCGGGGAGTGGGCGAGTAACACCGCCCCCGGCGGCACCTGGCGCAGCGCCTCCTTGTGCCCCACATAGGCATCGAACGTGGGCGGCAGCCCGCGCAGCAACGGGTCCTGCCTTCCGTCGTCGGTCATCGTGATCGGAACCGCACCAACCGGTTCGCCGTACGTGCGGTCCACCACGCCGCCCTGATGGACGCCCAGGGTGGAGATCCCGTAGCAGGCGCCCAGGAACGGGAAGTCGCGGGCGACGATGTCATCCAGCAGGTGTTGTAGTTCGCGCTCCACCCTGCGTTGCACGGCAGGTTTGTCATCGTGGGGGTCGGAGAAGTTGTACGGGCTGCCGCCCACGATGACCCCGGAGTAGTCCTCGAGGTCGATGGGCGGCAGCGGCGCGGCCTCGGCCCGCACGCGGTGCAATTCCTCCGGTCGCAGGTCACCGTAGGTCAGGAACGCCGCGTATTCGTTCTCGGCGGCCTCCTCCTCGGCCCGCGAGGAGATCAGCAGGTAGGGCTTCACGGCGAGGTGAGCCAGACGGTGGTGATCAACACGGTCCAGAACAAGGTCACGGCGTACCCCAGGATCATCCCGCCCATCGCCATACCGCGCCCGGTGCGCTCGTTGCTGCGGGTGTGATGCACTCCCAGGTGTCCGAAGATCACCGCCAGCGGGGCCACGAATCCCGCCACCACCCCAACCAATGAGGCCAGCAGCGCAGCCGTGGCGAACCCGCTGGTACGCGGCGCGGGGGAGAAGTAACCCGGGCCGGAGAAAGTGACTGCCGGGTCAGGAAGCGGTCGGGTGAACTCGTTGACGAACACCGCGGAATCCGGCAGGAGCCTGGGTAATTGTTCCGGCGAAGGGCCTGCGCCGGCCATGCCCGCCGTCCTCACCGCCGCTTGCGGTGCCGCTGGGTTGTCGTTGCCCACCGGGGGCGGGGTGGTAGCGACCTGCTCCGGGCTACTCATCACCGTCGCCTTCGCCGCTCTCGTCGTCGGCCTCGGCGTCCTCCTCCACCTGCACGGGCTCACAGCCGGGCAGGGGCTCCAGTGGCACCTCGTCGTCCAGTTCCACCGACTCCTCGGGCAGCAGCCCCTCGAAACTCTCCCCGACGGTGATGGTCAGCACGTCCTCGGTGCGGGAGTCCAGTTCGATGAGCGCCTCGGGAAAGTGCGCGGCCAACGTGTAGGCCTCGGCGACCGCGGTGGGACCGCTCACGACCCGCACCACGCCGTCGAATGCCGCCGGCGCGTTGGCCTCATCGCCGATGGCCGCACCGCGTTCGGCCAGGCCCGCGGCGGTGGAGGCCGCCAGGCCCGACTGGTTGGTTCCGTTGAGCACGTTCACCGAGATCTCGTTCATCGGCGCCGGCAGCGCACCCTCCGGCGGGCAGGGGGCGGGCGGGGCGACGTCGTCGGGCTCGGGGGACTGGATCGGGACGCTGATCGGGGGCGGCAGGATCCCGGCCCACACGGCGCCGGCGCCCAGGCCGATCACCAGCAGGCCTGCGATCAGTGACCCGAAAATCACGGTCTGCCGCTGTTGCAGGTGCCGGCGGCGGGCTTCACGTGCCTCGTGGGCGCGTTTGGCGTCGATCGAACTCACGGCAGAACCGTATCCGACAACGGGCAGGTAGTGCGGGCGCTCACCCGGTCCGTACTCACAGTTCCAGCACCCGGGCGTGCAGGATGTTGCGTTGTTGCAGGGCCGCTCGCAGCGCCCGGTGCAGGCCGTCCTCGAGGTAGAGCTCCCCGCGCCACTGCACCACGTGGGCGAACAAGTCGCCGTAGAAGGTGGAGTCCTCCGCCAACAGGCTGCGCAGATCCAGGGTGGCTTTCGTGGTGATCAGTTCGTCCAACCGAACCTGCCGAGGGGGGATGTCGGCCCAGTCCTTGACAGAGTCCAGGCCATGGTCCGGGTAGGGGCGGCCATCGCCCACCGCCTTGAAGATCACTCCTCGATGGTAGCCCCGGCCCGGCGGGTGAGGCGGACAGCGGAGTGTCCGCAGGAGGTGGGCGGCCCGCGCGTGGCGCGCACGATGGCGGCCGTAGTGCGGTTGCCGGCGCGTGGCACCGCCGTTGTCCCGCGCGGCAATGGTGGTGTTGGCAGCTCGGAGCCGCGAATCGCAGAAAACCCAGAGTTCGAGGGGATAGCATGCGGCTCGAGTTCACATCGATGTGAGCGGTCCGCTCCGGACTATGAGAACGCTGAGGTGCGCTGTGGCGATTTGGACGATGTACAGGGACGGCAAGACCGTCCAACCCGGTGAAGCCGTTGGACCTGGGCAGCGGTTGACTTGGCCGCGAACCATCGGCCTGGGCGCCCAACACGTGGTGGCGATGTTCGGCGCCACCTTCCTGGTGCCGCTGATCACCGGCTTCCCCCCGGCCACCACTTTGTTCTTCTCCGCGGTCGGGACGGTGCTGTTCCTGGTCATCACCCGTAACCGGGTGCCGAGCTACCTGGGCTCCAGTTTCGCGTTCATCGCACCGATCGGCGCGGTCACCGCCAGTAACGGGATGTCCACCGCGATCGGCGGCATCCTCATCACCGGGGTGCTGCTGGCGCTGGTGGGACTCGTGGTGCATTTCGCCGGCGCGAAGTGGATCGACATCGTGATGCCCCCGGCCGTGACCGGCACGATCGTGGCCCTGATCGGGTTCAACCTGGCACCTGCCGCGTGGGGCAACGTCCAAGAGGCACCGATCACGGCCGTGGCCACACTGGCGGGCATCGTGCTGATCACCGTGTTCTTCCGCGGCCTCATCGGCCGGTTGGCGATCCTCTTCGGTGTGCTGATCGGCTACCTCGTCGCGGTGATCCGCGGGGAGGTGGACTTCACCAGCGTGAACGAGGCTGCCTGGGTGGGCCTGCCGCAGTTCACTGCCCCCACCTTCGACATCGCCGTCCTGGGCTTGTTCGTCCCGGTGGTGCTGGTGCTGGTGGCCGAGAACGTCGGGCACGTGAAGTCGGTGGCCACCATGACCGGGGAGAACCTGGACGATGCCATGGGCCGGGCGCTCTTCGCCGACGGCGTGGCCACCACACTCGCCGGGACCGGCGGCGGATCGGGTACCACCACCTACGCCGAGAACATCGGCGTGATGGCCGCTACTCGGGTGTACTCCACCGCCGCCTACTTCGTGGCCGCGGTGGTCGCGCTGCTGCTGAGCCTGTCCCCGAAGTTCGGGGAACTGGTGGCCACCGTGCCCGCCGGGGTGCTCGGTGGTGCGGCCACCGTGCTATACGGCATGATCGGCGTGCTCGGCGCCCGGATCTGGGTGCAGAACCGGGTGGACTTCTCCGATCCGGTGAACCTCACCACCGCCGGCATCGCGCTGGTGATCGGGATCGCCAACTACACCTGGGTCGTCGGGGAACTGCGCTTCGAGGGCATCGCTTTGGGTACCGCCGCGGCGCTGGGCGTGTACCACGTGATGCGTGCGATCGCCCGGTGGCGGGGCACGTCGGTGAAGTTGGCCTCGCCGGCCTCGGTGCCCGGGCCGCAGGGGCCGGACGCCCCGGACAGGCCGGACGCTCGGTAGGGCGCTGCCGACGCGGGACCGTCCGCGGACGCGCGGGAGGACACTCCCGGTAGAGACGACGAACGCGGGGCGCCATCGGGTGCCCCGCGTTCGTCACATCCGGCGGAGGATGAGGGATTCGAACCCTCGAGGGCTATTAACCCAACACGCTTTCCAAGCGTGCGCACTAGGCCGCTATGCGAATCCTCCAGGAACTGCCTAGAAAGGATACCGGAACTCCGGCGCCGGGGCTGACTCTGCACGTGTGAGATCGCTGACCCGAGCCAGACCTGTCGCGGGCCTGCTTCGTTCGTGGGGTCTCTGGTGTCTGCCCCGCCCTTCGTCGCACCCGTTGACATATCGTGCCGGCGCAGTAGGGCGCGGCTCGCCGACATCGGGGTGAACCCCCGTCCGGTTCCCGGTTACACTGGGAGCCGACCCCTCGCGTGGCGTCATCTTGCTGAACTCCCCCAGGGCCGGAAGGCAGCAAGGGCAGGTGAGCTCTGGCGGGTGCGCGGGGGGTCCTTTCATGCCCGCGATCGGCGTCGGCGGAGCCCCCGACCCAGGACCGGCGAACTCGCCGCAGGCACGGTCCACAACACGGCGCACGATGTCCCTGGCGGCGCATAGAGTGTTGGGCGTGAGCACCGCCTTGTACCGCCGCTATCGTCCCGAGACGTTTGCCGACGTCATCGGGCAAGAGCATGTGACCGAGCCGCTGATGGCTGCTCTGGCCGCGGACCGGGTGACCCACGCCTACCTGTTCTCCGGCCCGCGCGGATGCGGCAAAACCACCTCGGCGCGGATCCTCGCCCGGTGCCTGAACTGCGCCCAGGGGCCCACGGCCACCCCGTGCGGGCAGTGCGAGAGTTGCGTGGACCTGGCCCGTGGCGGGCCCGGCAGCCTGGACGTGGTGGAGATCGACGCCGCCAGCCACAACGGGGTCGACGACGCCCGCGAGTTGCGTGAACGTGCGGCCTTCGCCCCGGCACGGGACCGGTACAAGATCTTCATCCTCGACGAGGCCCACATGGTCACCACCCAGGGCTTCAACGCGCTGCTGAAATTGGTCGAGGAACCCCCGCCGCACATCAAGTTCGTGTTCGCCACCACCGAGCCGGACAAGGTGATCGGCACCATCCGCTCCCGGACCCACCACTACCCCTTCCGGCTGGTGGCCCCGGAGAAACTCACCGCCTACTTGCAGTCCCTGGCGGACGCGGAAGGCATCGAGGTGGGCAGCGGGGTGCTGCCCCTGGTGGTCCGCGCCGGCGGCGGCTCGGTGCGGGACTCACTATCGGTACTGGACCAACTCATCGCCGGCACCACCGACAACGCCCTCACCTACGAACACGCGGTCGCCCTGCTCGGGTTCACCCACGCCACCCTGCTCGATGACGCGGTGGACGCCCTGGCCGCCCGGGACGGGTTGAGCCTGTTCCGGGTGGTGGACCGGGTGATCGAATCGGGGCACGCCCCCCGCAGGTTCGTGGAGGACTTGTTGGAGCGTCTGCGGGACCTGATCGTGGTCCGTGCCGCCGGAGACCAAGCCGCGTCGGTACTTCGAACCGTGCCGGCTGATCAACTCCAGCGGATGCAGACCCAGGCCCAGCATCTGGGCGCCGGGGCGCTGTCTCGCGCCGCGGACCTGGTCAACGACGGACTCACCGAGATGACCGGTGCCACCTCCCCCCGGTTGCACCTGGAGTTGCTCTGCGCCCGCTTGCTCCTGCCCGCAGCGGACGACGGCGTGGACGGATTCGCCGCCCGCCTGGACCGGCTCGAAGCCCAAATGGGCGGTGCCGGGACGCCCCCGGCCTCGGCAACCGCGCCGGCCGCTACCGCACGCGCCGGCGATGCGACCGGTGCACAGTCCCACGGGTCCCAGTCGCACCGCACCCGTCCGGCGGCGCACGCGTCGCAGCCCGAGCCGTCCACCACAGCGGGGGCCGGGCCGGTGCCCAGCGGCGGGCAGCCCGAGCGCGCCGACGACGACGCAACCCACCAGGGCAGCAGCGGCCAGCCCGCGCAGCCGGTCCCCACGGCGGACTCACAGCCGGCACCGACGGCAGATGCACAGCAGTCGGCTCAAGCGGCCGACTTCCCGCAGTCGGCTCCTGAGCAGTCACCTCCGCCGGAGTTCGGACAGCCCGAGCCGCCCGAGCAGGAGCCCGCTCGCGAGGTTCCGGACACGACCGGGGCGCAGGACAACGCCGCGATGACAACCGACCAGGTCCGCCGCCGCTGGCCTGAGGTTCTGGAAACACTCGCGCAGTTGAAACGGACCACGTGGGCGCTGGTGTCCCAGGATGCCCAGGTGGTGCATTTGACCGAGTCCACGCTCTCGCTGGGTTTCTCCACTGAGGGCCTTGCCACCGCGTTCCGGTCCGGCCCCCATGCCTCATTCGTGGGCCAGGCGCTGCGCGAAACCCTTGGGCTCGAGGTGCAGATCCAGCCAGTGCTCGGCTCCGAAGCGCCGGGAGCGCCCGGGGCACCAAGCCCGGCAGCGCCGACCGCTGTCCCGCCGGCGCCTCAGCCGCCGCGTCCGGCACCTGCACAGCCGGGGCAGCCGGAACCGGCGGATTCGGGCATGCGCGACCAGCCGCGCGAGCACGCTCAGGTGCCTCCGACGGCGGAAACTGGAGAGGCGGATCGGTCCGAAGGCCGTGCCCAGCATGGGGATTCCGCCCAGCCTGCGCCGGGGGCGCCGTCGGCTGGCCCAACGAACTCGGCCGCGACGTTCGGCTCGGGGCAGGCCCCGCCGGGGACCGCGCCGACGCCGCCGGCTGGTGGCGGCGATGGATGGGCAGACATCCCGGTGCGGCGCCCGCCCCAGGACCCGCCGGCACCCGAGCCGGCGGATGCGCGGGCGGCGCCGGGCGGTGGATCCGCCGGCGCGGCTGGGTCCGGGGCGAGCGCCCCCGAGTCTGTGGACGCCCGTCCCGTTGTCGGCGGGGCCTCCTCTCCCGCGCAGTACACGCAAACCTCCGGGGAGACCCAGTCCCTCGGACGTAGCGCCCACGTGCCAGGACACATCCAGACTCCCGGGTCTGCACAATCTCCCGGGCATGCACAGGGGGACAGTGAGGGCGCCGGTGCCGCGGAGAGCATTGCGACGGGCGGCACTGCCCCGGCCACCGGTGCCCCGGACCAAGCCGACACGGGCAGGGGCGCGCTGCTGGCCGCTCCGCCCCGTGATCCGAACGCCGCACCGCCCGTGACTCGGTTGGGCGATGAACTCGATGACCACTCCCCGGAGGATCCGGATTTGGAGCACACCGAAGTGGTCGGAGCACCACTGGTGGCGCGGCTGCTGGGCGGTGTGGTGATCGATGAGGAGATCGACGATGGGGAGCCGCGCTGATGGTCGCCTATGACGGTGCGGTCCAGGACCTCATCGATGAACTGGGGCGTCTGCCCGGCGTTGGGCCGAAAAGCGCCCAGCGCATCGCGTTCCACATCTTGGGAGCAGATCCCGAGGACGTGCACCGCCTGGCCAACGCGTTGACCGAGGTGAAGGCCAAGGTGCGGTTCTGCGAGGTGTGCGGCAACGTCGCGGAGGAGGACCAATGCCGCATCTGCCGCGACCCGCGGCGGAACGGAGCGCTGCTGTGCGTGGTCGAAGAGGCCAAGGACGTGGTCGCGATTGAACGTACCCGTGAGTTCCGCGGCCGGTATCACGTGCTCGGCGGGGCCATTAACCCGATCGACGGCGTCGGGCCGGACGACTTGCGGATCCGAGAGTTGATGACGCGACTCGCTGACGGGGAGATTAGCGAGGTCATCATTGCGACCGATCCGAACGTGGAGGGTGAGGCCACCGCGACCTACTTGGTGCGGATGCTTCGGCCGATGGGCCTAACGGTCTCCCGGCTCGCCTCCGGCTTACCGGTGGGCGGTGACCTGGAGTACGCCGATGAGATCACGCTGGGTCGGGCGTTCGAGGGCCGGCGCACCGTCGAAGCATGAGCCCGGAACCGTGAAACAGTAGCCGCCACCAGCGCCCGGTGCCTACTGTGGGGGCACAACGGCGGGAGGTAGGTGAACGATGGGATCGTCCCTTGATGTGGACCTGCTCGCCCTGAGCACCGCCACTGCGGCCACAGCCGAACACTTCCTCACCACCACTCGGGAAGTGGCATCGGGCGCCAACCCGGACGTCGCAATCCCGCTGCTGTTGCTGGCCGTCTCCGACCTGGTCTCCGCCGGGGCTCGGCTCGGGGCGATCACCGACGTCGTCCCCGCCGAACGATTCGAGCCCGACGCCGGACCGGAACCGGACCTGGAGCCGTTGCGGTTGTCGCTGGCCAACCTGTTGGACGGACTGGACACCTACAGCGAAGTGCTCGACCCGCTGTTGAGCCCGAAGACGGGAGCGGCGCGACTCAGCGACGATTTGACCGAAATCGGTGCTGCACTCACAACCGGGCTGAAACACCATCGGGCCGGTCGCCCCGATGAGGCTCTGTGGTGGTGGCAGTTCTCCTATCTGTCCGTCTGGGGGGACCGCGCCGCCAACGCTTGCCGAGTGCTGATCAGCGTCATCGCCCACCTGCGCCTGGATGTCGATACGGATACCGTGGCCGACGCCGAGTTCGAGGCCCTGCATCCGCCGCTCACCAGCGGCAACGACGAGCCGACCGGCACGGTCTGATTAGGCCACTTAAACGCCGGGCGGTACCCGG
>DATGSR010000187.1:0-3360 GCA_035302405.1 Beutenbergiaceae bacterium | reverse complement strand
AGGATGCGGTTGCTGTGCAAACGGTGCGGGCGGCGTCGGGCCGTACGCCGTCTGGCCTGGCGCGGGCGGTGGGTAGCCCGCGAAACCTGCGGCGGGGCCTGCACCAATTCCAACGGTCTGCGGTTCGACATGGCCCAGGCGGAGGCGGCGAATACCGATCGCGCAGACGGCCACGATCGCGGCCAGCAGCACCAGCGCCGGCCACGGTTTAAGGACCGCCAATGCTTCGGGCACCATATTCAACTGCCAGGCCCGGAGCGCGGTATCCCGGCCCGGTTGGGCAAGAATTAACGGCCAGACCGATTCCGACCTCAGTAGCACCAGGACGCCGGCGGCGAGTCCGATTCCCGCCATCGCCGTCCGGCGGCTCACCCGCGATATCTTGTTGCTCACCCGCACGGCGTCGGCGAGGTAGGCGCACAGGAAGACCAGCGGCACCACCACCAGGTACGGATGGATAGCCCCCAACGGAGTACCGAACCAGCCGAGGTCGTAGCGGTCTATGAAGTGCACCGTCATCAACGGAACCAGTCCGAGAAAGAGCGCGGGAGACAGCACCGTCAACAGCACCGGCAGGCTGCGCTCTCCCACCGGTCGGTAGTAGCCGATACCCACACCGGCCAGAGCGGCCACCACCACCGCAAGCAGCACCTCACCGACACCACTCAGCCACGTGCTCAGCAATGCCGCACCCGCGGCGGGGGGTTCCCAACCGCCGGGCATGGGGTCCCCCGGCGCGAGCGGGGCAGCGAACAACCATGGAGCACTGGCAACCGCAGCCACGAGCAACACCACAACACCGCCGAGCACCGCGCCGGCGCCGCCTCGGGCGGGGTTGCTCGCTCCTACCGGGTCACCAGCGAAGTTCAGGTGACCATGAACCTCCGCACGAAGTGCGGCCTCGCGCTGTCCCCCAATCCGCAACCGCAACCGGGAAGCCAGGAGCATCCGCGTGGCCAGCACACCCAACACCGCCACGACCAGGATCAGCACCGTGCTGCCCGCCGCGCCGACGCCGGTGCGGAACTGCATTATCCCGAATCGGTAGATGGAGGCCACAGGTCCACCGAAGGGCGTGCTCGCCAGGGCCTCCGCAGGGAATTGGACGCTCAGCGCAGTTCCGGCCATCGCGGCTATGGCCGAGCCGAACGCCAACACTCGTCCGGCGCGAACCGGTGGCCGCGCCAGTAAGCCCACCAGGAATCCGGCCGTGACGGTCGCCGGCACCCACGATAAGAACTGCGAATACCGGGCCGCCGAACCCAGGTCCACCCACTGGCTCATCCCCATCATCGATGCCACTGGGGCCACGAAGACCAGCGCCACACCCGCCATCGCCAGCCCGACTCGACGAGCGGTGCCGCGGCTGCGCCGAGCCGGCAATCCCAGAGCGAAGCCCACAACGAATCCAAGGACGGCGAGCACCGCCCCCAGCAGGCCAAGGGAGACCACCGCTCGGAAGAACCCCTCTTCTGCGATGAACTGATAGTTCGCCAACCCCACCCATGCTGCTTCCGGCCCGAACAGTTGCGTCCCCTCCCGCAGACTCATCACGAAGGTGCGCAGCGCCGGAATGACCTGCTGGACCAGCAGCAGCACAAGCGCCGGGGCGAGAAACAACCACCCCAAGCCCGGTCGTCCGGGCCGCTGCACCCCGATGGTGCCCGCCACCGGCTGCGGGTGAACGTTCGCGGCGACGCGCGCGGCGCCGTCGTTCATTGTCATGGTGCTCCCCCCTCGGGCCATCCCCTCTTCGTCATGGCCACATTAGCGTTGAGCGGGCTAGCCCAAGGGGCATGCCGCAGTGGAACCCTCCGCCTCGTTACAGCCTCAGGCCAGGTGACACGCTGCCGGGCAGAGAAGCCGCCGCACGGCTGAACGTCCGGCGGTAGCACGGCCGGACATAGGAGCGTGCCACGGCCTCCGAGGGAGCCTGCCACGGCATGCATGTGAGGCTGGCACGGCCGAGCGTCAGGAACTGGTGTGCAGGACGTTCTGTGCTCGCTCCAGACCCGATTCGATCACGTCCTTGACCGCATCGGCTGCCTGGCCCACGGTGACGGCCACCTCGGTGCGCGCACTAGCCGGGAAGTCCTGCAACACGTAGTCGGCCGGATTCATCCGACCAGGGGGCCGGCCGATGCCCACCCGCAAGCGTACGTAGTCCGGTGTCCCGAGCGCAGAGGTGATGGACTTCAGCCCGTTGTGCCCGCCGCTTCCTCCGCCACGTTTGAGGCGCAGCGTGTGCTCGGGCAGGTCCAACTCGTCGTGGACCACCAGGAGCCGCTCGGCGGGGACGGAGTAGAACGTGCACAGGGCCGCCACCGGCCCGCCGGAGAGGTTCATATAACTGGAGGGCTTGGCCAGGATCACCCTGGGCCCCGGTGCTCCCCCGGGCCGGGTGCCCAGCCGTCCGTCCAGCACCTCGGCGCGGCCGCGATGTCGTTGGAAGGCGCCCGGCACCTCCTCGGCGAGGGCGTCCACGACCATAGCGCCCACGTTGTGGCGGTTGCCGGCGTAGGTGGGCCCGGGGTTCCCCAGGCCCACCACCAGCCACAGATCAGCACTCACAGCACGCTCACATCACAGCGCGAGCCGCGCAGGATGGCTCAGTCCTCGGTCTCGCCGCTTTCCTCGGCAGGCGCCTCGCCAGCCGTCTCGGCCTCCTCGGCCTCTTCGGCGTCGGTCTCCAAGTCCTCCTCGGAGATGCGCGGGATGCTGACGTTGATGACCACGGTTTCCGGGTCCTCTTCGGACTCCACCCCTGCGGGCATCTTCAGGTCCGAGACCCGCACGTACTCGCCGTCCTCGAGGCCTTCGATGTTGGCGGTGATGACTTCGGGGATGTTGGTCGCCTCGGCCAGCACCAGCACGGCCTGCAGATCCACCGTGTGAATGGTGCCGGGCGCGGATTCGCCCTCGACCTCCACCGGGACCTCCACGGAGACCTTCTCACCGCGGCGCACCGCGACCAGGTCGACGTGATCGATGCTGCGGCGAACCGGGTCGCGCTGGACGTCCTTGGACAGCGCCAACTGTTCCTCGTCGTCGATCTTCAAGGTCAGCAACGCGTTCGGGTTGTCCTTCAGCGCCAGCCAGGTCTCGTGCCCGGGCAGGGACAGGTGGGCCGGATCAGCGCCGTGCCCGTACAGGACGGCGGGAATCAGGCCGGCGCGGCGAGCGCGGCGGGCGGCGCCCTTACCGAACTCGGTACGCGCGGTGGCGGTCAGGGTGTACCTATCGTTGTCAGACACGTCGATTCTCCGAAAAGCATGTGGGGTGGTGATCGCACCTCGGGCGATGGCACACCGGGCGGACGACACGCGAAAGTCGAGACCACCGCGTCGATTCACGGACTGA
>DATGSR010000186.1:0-13071 GCA_035302405.1 Beutenbergiaceae bacterium | reverse complement strand
GATGAGCACAGCCGCCAAGGCCGTGGCAACCACACCCGCGGCGGCGTTCACGAGGTCGACGGTGGCGGCCCGGGAACTCAACGGAGCGACCTTCTGCGACCACCGCCGAGCCACTGGCGCGAGGGCGAACCACCCGTTGGTGAGGGCCCGGGCGGCCCGACGTCGTAACGGTGCCGTGGCGTCCACGACGTTGCTCAGCGACGCCCGAAGGCCCGAGCCGGCCGAAGTCTTCGGGCGGGGAGCCGCCGTCGCCCCACCCACGGGCACCCGGGACAGACTCCCCGGGGCCACCGCGCCGTCCTGCCCGTTGGCCCAACTGTGGGAGGACATATGACGGCCCTCGTTGGCATGACGGCTCTGCTCGGCGCCGGCTATCGGCCGGGTACGGTCAGCCGCATGGGGGTCGGCGCCCGTCAGGGGCCGGGATGCAGACGCGGAAGACGAATCTGCCGGAGGGGCATAGGGGGCCCCGCGGTCAGGATTCGCCTGCGCCGTACTCATGAATCAGAGCCTATCGGCCGGCGTCCTATTTCACCTTGGGGCCACGGCGTGGTGGCATCATCAGACCGGATTCGATCACCCTGGGGCGCGGGGCGGCCGGCCCGTCATCGCAGCTTCTTCGCAGAAAAGCGTTCCGCGACCGGCGCCCACCGCGGCCTAGACTCGATCCGGTGATCACTGCTACTGACGTCGAACTGCGGATCGGTGCCCGCCAGTTGCTCCACGGCGCTACCTTCCGGGTCGATGCCGGGGACCGCATCGGTCTGGTGGGCCGGAACGGCGCGGGCAAGACCACGCTCACCAAGGCCCTCGCCGGGCAGCACCAACCCACCGCGGGCACGATTACGTCGACCGGAGAGGTCGGCTATCTGCCGCAGGACCCGCGCACGGGTGACTTGCACGTGGGAGCGATGGACCGGGTGCTGTCCGCCCGCGGATTGGATGAGGTGATCCGGCGCATCCGCAAGGCCGAACGGGACATGGCCACCGACGACCCGGACCGCCGGGAGCGGGCGATGGCCCGGTATGCGCGCCTGGATGCGGAGTTCACCGCCCAGGGCGGTTGGGCTGCCGAGTCGGAGGCGGCCCGAATCACCACCAACCTGGGACTGCCGCAGCGGGTGCTGAGCCAACAACTGGCCACGCTCTCCGGTGGGCAGCGCCGCCGGGTGGAGTTGGCGCGCATTCTGTTCTCCGGTGCGGACACCCTGTTGCTGGATGAGCCCACCAACCACCTGGATGCGGACTCCATCGTGTGGCTGCGGGAGTATCTGGGGTCCTATCCGGGCGGGTTCATCGTGATCAGTCACGACACGGATCTGCTGCGGGCCACGGTGAACAAGGTGTTCTTCCTGGACGCCAACCGGGCCGAACTGGACGTGTACAACCTGGGCTGGGATCGCTACCTCGCGCAACGGGAAACCGATGAGCGCCGCCGGCGTCGGGAGCGGGCGAACGCGGAGAAGAAAGCCGCGAGCCTGATGGCACAAGCCGACCGGATGCGGGCCAAGGCGACCAAGGCGGTCGCCGCCCAGAACATGATCCGGCGCGCGGAACGGATGCTCGCCCAGACCGAGGAGGAAGGCGTAGCGGATCGGGTAGCCAAACTTCGCTTCCCGGACCCCGCTCCCTGCGGACGCGTGCCGCTGACCGCGCGAGGCTTATCCAAGAGTTACGGCTCACAAGAGGTTTTCACCGACGTCGATCTGGCGATCGACCGGGGCAGCCGGGTGGTGGTGCTCGGGTTGAACGGGGCAGGGAAGACCACCCTGCTTCGCCTGCTCGCCCAGGTGGAGGAGCCCGATACCGGTGTGGTCGAACCGGGGCACGGGCTGAAGGTGGGCTATTACGCCCAGGAGCACGAGAACCTCGATACCGCCCGTACCGTGGCCGAGAACCTGCGCCGTGCGGCCCCGCACCTGACCGACACCCAGGTGCGCAGCGTGCTCGGTTCCTTCCTGTTCTCCGGCGACGATGCCCACAAACCGGCCGGGGTGCTCTCCGGGGGTGAGAAGACCCGGCTCGCGCTGGCGGTGCTGGTGGTCTCGGCCGCGAACGTATTGCTGCTGGATGAGCCGACGAACAACCTGGACCCCGCATCTCGTGCAGAGATCCTGGCCGCGTTGCGGGCTTTCACCGGCGCCGTGGTGCTGGTGAGCCACGACGAGGGAGCCGTCGCCGCTTTGGACCCCGAACGGGTGTTGCTGCTTCCCGACGGCGATGAGGACCTGTGGAGCGACGACTACGCCGAACTGGTGGCCCTGGCCTGAGGGTTGGCGGCCTCGGCCTGAGGGTTGCCGGCCCGAGGGTGGTGGAGTTGGGCGTCGATCGCCTCGTCCTCCTCATCGTCCCGGCGACGCCGGGACCGCGGCTTGGCGGGGGTGTCGCGCTTGCTGGACGCTGGGGCCGGTGCCTGGCGGGTGGGGTCGGATTCGGCTTGTGCCTCCCTGCGGGCCAGCACGACGAGGCCGACGTAGCAACCTACTGCGAACACCCACCACTGCAGCGCGTAGGACAGGTGCGAGCCGAGATCCGCCGCCGGGCGCGGCAGCAGACTCAGTTCCGCAGGCAGCACGCTTGCCCCGCCTTGTTCTTCGGAGGCGAGTTGGCCGTAAACCCCGCTGGTCAACTGTGCCCCGGCATGCTGGGCTGCGACCTGTTCGGGGTTTGAACCGTCGTCGAACGCCATCTGTACGGCCTGGCCCGGGTTGAGCCGGTGGATCTGCCCCTCGCCCAACACCCGGGGGGAGGCCGGCTCTGCCGGACGCAGTCGCACTACGGCATCCACCGGCCCGGATGGTAGTTCCTGGGCCGCGCGGTGATCCGCGAAGGAGTCGGTGCGGTACCAGCCCCGGTCCACCAGCAGGAGCCAGGGAGCTTCAGCGCCGACGTCGACCGCCAGCACACCCAATACATGGTCGGCAGGGTCCCCACCGATACCCCGTTGCGGCAGCACCACCACCTGGCCGATGTACTCCCCGCGGACGCGTACCGGTTGCCACTCGTGCTCCGCAGGGAGCAGCGCACCGGCGTCCGGCACGATCTGCGGCAGCGGTACGGGCGCGTTCTCGTAGTTGGACTCCACCAGTTCCACCCGCTCCACCCGGTTCTGGTGCCTGGTCCACTGCCAGTAGCCCAGGAATACGCACAGCACGGACAACGCCACGATGCCGGCGATCAGGGCGATCCAACGCCGGGACGTCAGGAACCCGTAGCGACGCTGGGGTGCGGCCGGCGGCGTGCGGACGGGGGGAGCGGTCATGGCCCGTTCGACTCCGGCGGATCCAAGTCCTCCACCGGCACAGTCTCCTTGTGGAACCCGCGGGCGGCCAGGAATCCTTCCAGGTGTTCCCGGTGGTCGGTGCAGGCCACCCACGTCTTGCGCCGGTCCGGTGTGTGTAGGCGGGGATTGTTCCATCGCACCGCCCAGCGCGCCTGGGCCCGGCACCCCTTGCTGCTACAGATGATCTCGGTCATGACCACGCTCCACCTCGCCTACACGTTCGGCCCGCGGTAGTTCAGGCCGGGTGGGGGAGTAGCGATCTGGCCCCGACGGACTGTCCACGCTCTCACTTCCCAAGGCGACGGCAACGTACGGAAGAGCCACCGCCAACACCACGCAGACCCACCGTATCCACCCCTCGGTCAACACTGCCCCCGCCAGCCCGCCGCACCGGATCGCCATTGTGATCAGGTACCGGCGCATCCGCCGGCTGGTGCGCACACTCAGCGGCTCCTCGGCGGAGGTGACGGACGGGACCCGGGCCATGGCTCCAGCCTACGTCGCCTGCGGCGTTCGCGACCGTTGACATGTGCGCCTGGCGCATGCACGCATCCGTGTGCACGAGTGGCAAGGGCGGTGAGTAGCCCGGGTGGGTACACGATGTGCGACCCTGACTGCTGATGATCACCTCCTGACGCTTGCCGGGCCATGGGTGATCGCCGCGGCGCCGCAGTGCACTAACGTCTATGCGCAGTTGACCAGGAAGGAAACCAAGGTGAGCGAGCAGAACCAGGGCCGCACGGTGGTCGTCACCGGCGCGAACCGAGGCATCGGATACGCCATCGCCGAAGCGTTCGTGGCGGCCGGCGACCGGGTGGCCGGCATCACCCGCAGCGGTGATGTCCCCCCCGGGGTCTTCAGTGCTCGGGCCGACATCACCGACCAGGACTCGGTGAACACCGCGTTCGCCTCAATCGAGGAGGAACTGGGTCCGGTGCAGGTGCTGGTGGCCAACGCCGGGATGAACCGGGACATGCTGATGCTGCGGATGAGCGAGGACGACTTCGCCGACGTCATCGACGTCAACCTCACCGGCACGTTCCGGTGCGTGAAGGCGGTGACCAAGTCCATGATCCGGCAACGGGCCGGACGGATCATCCTGATCTCCTCGGTGGTGGGACTGTACGGTTCCCCCGGGCAGGTGAACTACGCCTCGGCCAAGTCCGGACTGGTGGGCATGGCCCGCTCCATCACCCGGGAACTGGGCGGGCGGGGGATCACCGCCAACGTCGTGGCACCTGGGTACATCGACACCGCGATGACGGCGGAACTTCCGCAGGACACCAAGGACCAGTACCGCCGTGCGATCCCCGCCGGGCGCTTCGGCGACGTCGCCGACGTGGCCGAAGCGGTAACCTTCCTTGCCGGCCCGAACGCCGGTTATATCTCCGGGGCGGTGCTGCCGGTGGACGGCGGCCTGGGTATGGGTCATTGAGAGAGGGAACAGGCAATGGGACTCCTGGACGGTAAGAAACTCCTGGTCACCGGGGTGCTGATGGAAAGCTCGATCGCTTTCCACGTCGCCCGGCTCGCACAGCGCGAAGGGGCCCAGGTGGTGCTGTCCTCCTTCGGCCGGCAGATGCGTCTGACCCAGGCCATCGCCCGGCGGCTGCCCGAACCGGCCCCGGTGGTGGAACTGGACGTCACCAGCGATGAGGACCTGAACGCGCTGGCCGAGCGGGTCCGGGAGCACGCCGATACGTTGGACGGCGTGGTGCACTCCATCGGGTTCGCGCCGCAATCGGTGATGGGCGGGAACTTCCTGGACGGCCAATGGCCGGATGTTGCCACGGCGCTGGAAGTCTCGGCCTACTCCTTCAAATCCCTGGCCGTGGCCACGCGGCCGCTGCTGGATCGCGGGTCATCGCTGGTAGGCCTCACCTTCGACGCCCGGTACGCCTGGCCGGTGTACGACTGGATGGGCGTGGCCAAGGCTGCGCTGGAGTCCACCAGCCGGTACCTGGCCCGGGATCTGGGCCCGGACGGAATTCGGGTGAATCTGGTCTCCGCCGGACCGATCAAATCCACCGCCGCGCAGTCCATCCCCGGCTTCGAACAGATGGAAGGGCAGTGGCCTCGCCGGGCCCCGCTGGGCTGGGACGCCAACGACCCCGAGCCCGCGGCCCGGGCGGTCGCGGCGCTCGTCTCCGACTGGTTCCCGGCCACCACCGGAGAGGTTGTGCACGTGGACGGCGGCGTGCACGCCATGGGGCAGTGATGCGGCAACTCACGCTGTTGCGGCACGCCCAGGCCGAT
This sequence comes from Beutenbergiaceae bacterium, assembly GCA_035302405.1. Taxonomy (GTDB): domain Bacteria; phylum Actinomycetota; class Actinomycetes; order Actinomycetales; family Beutenbergiaceae; genus CALKWS01. The sequence continues at coordinate 7,532 of DATGSR010000186.1, read as the reverse complement.
CCCCACTCACCCACCGGTGAGGATGCGGACCGGGCGTTGAGCATCCGCGGACGGGAGCAGGCGAAGAACCTCGCGGCGTTGCTGCGCGCTCACGGGGCGGTCCCGCAGTTGGTGTTGTGCTCGACGGCGAACCGGGCGGTGCAGACGTGGAAACTCACCGCTGCGGGCCTCACCGAGGCGAGTCCGGACCACCACCCCAATAACAACGGCATCGAGGTGCGTAGGCTGCCCGACCTTTACGGTGCCGGCCCCGGCGACCTGCTCGACGTCGTGCGCGCCACCCCCGCCGAGGTCACCTCGGTGCTCGTGGTGGGCCATGAGCCGGTGGTTTCCCACGTCGCCCGCGTTCTCGCCGGGCCGCAGTCGCAGGAGCAGGCCCTGGCCCGGATCCGTACCGGAATGTCGACGGCGATGCTCGCGTTCCTGCGAACGGAGAACCCCTGGCCCGAACTCGGCCGGGGCGCGGCGACGCTGACCGGCCTGGCTGAGCCGGAACCGGGCGCCTAACGAGCCCGGCCGTGCGGGCCTGCTCCTGGCCCGCTGCGATCTCCCGTAGCCATCCGGCCCGGCATCGCCGGACTGTCCGGCATAGCGGGACCGTGCGCATGGCCGCGCTATCCGGCTTCGACGTAGCGGCGGCCTAGCAGGAGCTGTCCAGGTGGCCCAGCACCTCCAGCAGTGACTCGGTGACCACCACATCGGCGCGTTGGGCGAGCGCCTGCTTGGGTCGGAACCCCACTCCCACGCCGGCGGCGATCACCATGTCCAGGTCGTTCGCACCGTCGCCGATCGCCACGGTCCGGGTCATGTCGATACCTTCCGCCGCGGCGAAGGCCCGCAGGAAGTGCTCCTTGGCGGCCCGGTCCACGATCGGGCCCCGCAACCGCCCGGTGAGTCGTTCGTCGTCGACCTCCAAGCGGTTCGCCTGCACCTTGATGATCCGGTGTTCGGCGGCCAGCGGGTCGATGATCTCGTGGAAGCCGCCGGAGACCAGCCCTACGGGCCAGCGGCGCTGGTGCAGTTCCTCGATCAGTTCTCCCGCGCCGGGGTTGAGCCGGATCTGCGCGCGAACCTCGCTGAGCACGCGCGCGGGCAGCCCGGCCAGGGCTTGGACGCGCTCTCGCAGGGCCGCCGCGAAATCCAACTCCCCGGCCATGGCGCGGTCGGTGATCGCGGCAACCTGCGGGCCCACCCCGGCGTACTCGGCGAGCAGGTCGATCTGCTCCGCGGCGATGAACGTGGAATCCACATCCAGCACCACCAGGCGGCGGTTCATGCGGTTTCGATCCGCGCGCCCTTGGGCACCACGGTGAGCCCGGAATCGGTGATGATGAAACCTCGCGACCGGTCCAGTTCGGCGTCGACGCCTACGGTGGCGCCCTTTTCCACCACCACGTTCTTGTCCAGGATCGCGCGCTGTACCCGCGCGTACCGACTCACCTGCACGCCGTCCATCAGCACCGAGTCGCACACTTCCGACCACGAGTTCACCCTCGTTCCCGGGGACAGGATCGAACCGCGCACATCCCCGCCGGAGACCACCACGCCGGGGGAGATAATCGAATCCCGGGCATGTCCGGTCCGGTCGGCCTCGGCGTGCACGAACTTCGCCGGAGGCAATCCCACGTACCCGGTGTGTACCGGCCAGGCGTCGTTGTACACGTTGAACACCGGTTCCACGTTGATCAGGTCGATGTTGGCGTCGTAATAGGCGTCCAGCGTGCCCACGTCGCGCCAGTAGTTACGGTCCCGCGTGGTGGACCCGGGCACGTCGTTGTGGATGAAGTCATACAGCCCGGCCTGCCCTCGCTCGACGAAGTAGGGCACGATATCCCCGCCCATGTCGTGGCGGGAGGTGGTGGACTTGGCGTCCTGGCGCACCGCCTCCACCAACGCATCGGCGGTGAGCACGTAGTTGCCCATCGAGGCAAGCACCTCACCGGGGGAGTCGGCGAGCCCCTGCGGCTGGGCAGGTTTCTCCAGGAACGCAGCGATCCGGCTGGGGTCGCTCCTGTCGGCGTCGATCACCCCGAACTGGTTGGCGAGTTCGATCGGTTGGCGGATGCCGGCCACGGTCATCTCGGCGCCGGAGTCGATGTGCGCCTCGACCATCTGGGAAAAGTCCATCCGGTACACGTGGTCGGCGCCCACCACCACGACGATGTCGGGTTGCTCGTCGTCGATGAGGTTGAGCGACTGGTAGATCGCATCAGCGCTGCCCAGGAACCAGTTCTTGCCCACCCGTTGCTGGGCGGGTACCGGGGCCACGTAGTTGCCGAGCAGCGAACTCATCCGCCAGGTCTTGGCGATGTGCCGGTCCAGGGAGTGGGACTTGTACTGCGTGAGCACCACCACCCGCAGGTAGCCGGAGTTCACCAGGTTGGACAGTGCGAAGTCGATCAAGCGGTAGATCCCGCCGAAGGGCACTGCGGGTTTGGCCCGATCGGTGGTCAGCGGCATCAACCGTTTGCCTTCGCCCCCCGCCAGGACGATCGCGAGAACCCGTGGTGTGGCCATGCATTGCACCCTAGGCTGAGCCCACTCGTTCGGCGAACGATTCGGGCCCGATACGTCCACGCGTGTCGGGCGTTCGGCGCTGGTCGCCCTGCGGGTTGAGAACGCCTTGGAAAGGACGCTGTGCATGCGTGTCGACCTACTCACCCGCGAGTATCCACCGCACGTGTACGGAGGTGCCGGGGTGCACGTGACCGAACTCGCCCGGGTGCTGCGCCGGCGCATCGAGGTGCAGGTGCGCTGCTTCGACGGTCCCCGCCAGGAGGAGGGCGTGCACGGCTACATCGAACCGGAGACCCTGTCCGGGGCGAATCAGGCGCTTCGCACTTTCGGGGTGGATCTGGCGATGGCAGCCGATGTGGCCGGTGCCGATCTGGTGCACTCCCACACCTGGTACGCCAACCTCGCCGGCCACCTGGCGGGGCTGCTGCACGGCATCCCGCATGTGCTCAGCGCGCACTCGTTGGAACCTTTGCGGCCGTGGAAGGCCGAGCAGTTGGGCGGCGGGTACGCACTGTCCAGTTGGGCCGAGGCCACCGCCTATGAGGCCGCCGCCGCGATCATCGCCGTCAGCGGGGCGATGCGCGCCGACATCCTGCGTTCCTACCCGGCGGTGGACCCCGACCGGGTGCACGTGGTGCACAACGGGGTGGACCTGCAGCGGTGGGGAGCACCCCCGGTGGAGGTCAGCGATGAGATTGCCCGCCGGCACGGGGTGGACCCCCGGCGGCCCGCGGTGATCTTCGTGGGGCGCATCACCCGGCAGAAGGGCTTGACCTACCTGCTCGACGCGGCCCATCAGCTGCCCACCGATGTGCAACTCGTGTTGTGTGCCGGCGCCCCGGACACCGAGCAGATCGCCGCTGAGACCGCAGCCGCGGTCGCCCGGCTGCGCCGAACCCACCCGCACGTGATCTGGATCGAGGAAATGCTCCCGCACGAGGATGTGGTCGGCCTGCTCGCCAGTTCCACGGTCTTCGCCTGCCCCTCGATCTATGAGCCGCTGGGCATCGTGAACCTGGAGGCGATGGCCCTGGGCCTGCCGGTGGTCGCCTCGGCCACCGGCGGCATCCCCGAGGTGGTCGCGGACGGGGTCACCGGGCTGCTGGTGCCGCTGGCGCAGGCCGACGACGGCTCGGGCACCCCTCATCAGCCCGAGCAGTTCGCGGCCGACCTCGCCCGAGCGCTGACTACCATCCTCGAGGACCCCGAGCGTGCCGCTGAGATGGGCAGCGCCGGGCGGCGGCGAGCCAAGGAACACTTTTCCTGGGAGGCCATCGCCGACCGCACCCTGCAGGTGTACCGCAGCGTGCTGACGGGCTAGGACCCGGGTTCCGTCGGGCGGAGGTCCCGGGGTTCCGTCGGGCGGAGGTCCCGGGGTTCTGCCGAGCCGAGTTCCCCGGGTTCCGTCGGGCCGAGAAGCCCTCGCCGCCTGCGGCGATCAGAAACCCGAAGCGGTGACGGCCGATAACGCCGTCCGCGCCGCGGTGGCCACATGCCGCAGCGCAGCGGTGCGCTGATCGGCCTGCCAGGAGTTCACCGCCGCCCCGTCGTCCTGCGTAGCAAGGTCCACGATCGCGCGCAGCCGGACGGCGCGGGAGAGTACGTGCAGGCGACGGGAGTCGATCCCGGGCGGTATCCGATTGACCAGGGGTGCGGGCAACTCGTCGCTGCCGAGCATGGCGATCTCCTCGGCCGCGTCCTCGCGCCACCGGGCGACGTCCATGCTCGTCAACGTTTCGATCGCCAGGTTCAGCGCTTCGGCCAAGCCGGTGCGGGCCTCGGCCAGCGTCACTACCGGGGGCACCCACGAGGTGCCATCCACCGGGTCGGTGAGTACTTGCCAACTGAGCAGTTCACCCGGTTCCCATTCCGACCCGAAGGGCTGCTCTTGGGGCACGGCCACCCGCAACAGTCCCGGCGCTCCACCCGGAGGGCCGCTGATGACGACTTGCCCGGCATCCAACGCCGGGGACCTCGCCGGTGCCGGGAGTCGGATCGGGTCACCGGGTATCGGAAGCGCGGCTAGCACGGCGGTGCCGGCAATCTGCGCGAGCAACTCGGCGCTGGTCAGGCCGCGGGCGTCGTCGTCGGCCTCACCGCGCACCGCCTGGGCGGCCACGGCAACCTCGGCCGGATCGGGTGCCTCGCCCAAGCGCGGTGCCCACAGCGCGGCGAGTATCGATCGGGGGATGTCCAGCGACATAACCTCCACCGTAGGTGAACTAGGCTGTGGCGATATGGGTGACGTGCTCAACCTGACCGATGTGACGGTGCGCCGCGGCGCCAAGACGATTCTCGACGGCGTGAATTGGTCGGTCGATGAGGGGGACCGGTGGGTGGTGCTCGGCCCGAACGGCGCCGGTAAGACCACACTCATGCAGTTGGCGGCCGCACAGATGCACCCGACGTCCGGCACCGTGGATGTTTTCGGTGAACGACTCGGCGCGGTGGACGTGTTCGAGTTGCGCCCGTTGATCGGACTGGCCAGTGCAGCCTTGGCCGACCGCATCCCCGGCGGGGAGACGGCACTCGATGTGGTCCGCACCGCCTCCTACGGCGTGACGGGCCGGTGGCGGGAGTCTTATGAGGAAGTCGACGATTCCCGTGCCATGGATCTGCTGGCCGCCTTCGGAGTAGCGGACCTGGCCGAACGGCGGTTCGGCACGCTGTCGGAGGGGGAGCGCAAGCGCACCCAGATCGCCCGGGCGCTGATGGCCGATCCCGAGTTGCTCATCCTCGATGAGCCCGGCGCCGGTTTGGACCTGGGCGGCCGGGAGGAACTCATGGGCGCGCTGACCGAGTTGGCGCGGGACCTGGCCTCTCCGGTGTTGGTGCTGATCACCCACCACGTGGAAGAGGTTCCCGAGGGGTTCACCGACGCGCTGCTGTTGCGGGAGGGGAAGGTCGAGGCCAGCGGTGAGTTGTTCTCGGTGATGACCGAGGAGAACCTCTCCCGCACCTTCGGTGTGGACTTGGTGGTGGAACGCCACGGACACCGGTGGAGCGCCCGGGGGCGGCAACCGAACCTGCAGACGGCCGGCGCACACGTCTGAGTTCGGGGGGCCGCCCAACGGCGTGGAGCGGGGCACATACGGCCGAAACGTGCCCGTACGGGGAAAGCGGAGGTGCCTGACCGGGCCGGAGCGGGACCCGGTCAGGAACAAGCGTTGCGAGCCACCACGCCATTTATGGTTCGTTTAGGATAGGCAGCACACGACGCAGGAGGTAAGCAATGGGCTGGCTGTGGTGGCTCGGGGTGGCCCTGGTCCTCGGTGTGATCGAGATGCTCACCGTGGATCTGCTGTTCCTCATGCTCGCCGGCGGTGCCACCGCCGCGGCGATCGCCGGTGCCGTCGGTGCACCGTTCTGGCTGCAACTGATCATCGCCGCCGTCGTCTCCGCGGGGCTGCTGGTGCTGGTGCGCCCGTGGGCGCTGGCCAAGTTGAAGTCCAACACTCCCGATGCGCGGACCAATGTCGCCGCCCACCGCGGGCGCATGGCCACCGTGGTCTCCGATGTGTCCGACCGCGCCGGCCGGGTCAAACTCACCGGTGAGGTCTGGACTGCCCGCACCGAGACTCCCGGAGTGGTGCTGCCGGTTGGCGCCCGGGTCACAGTGGTACGCATCGATGGTGCCACCGCGATCGTGGAGCCCGCGCCGGTGGAGACCAATCCCAGCCAGCCCTACGGTCCGCCCGGGCCCGGGTACTAGTTCGAACGGGCTGCTCGTTCGGGGTCGGGGCCGAACTGCTCTTGTGAACGGTCCCAACCGGGGCCCGCACCCCCTAGGCTGTACCGAGCAGCACTCATCCACCTGTCCAACAACTCGAGGGAAGTAGCGTGACCGGAGCCCAAATCGGTTTCATCGTGGTGGCGGTAGTCTTCGCGATCTTCGTGATCGTGGCGATCCGCCAGTCGATCCGGATCGTGCCCCAAGCGGTGGCATTGATCATCGAGCGCCTCGGGCGCTACCAGTCCACGATGTACGCCGGACTGCACTTCCTGATCCCTTTCATCGACCGGGTGCGTGCCGGGGTCGACCTGCGCGAGCAGGTCGTCTCCTTCGCCCCGCAGCCGGTGATCACCTCTGACAACCTCGTGGTGAGCATCGACACGGTCATCTATTTCCAGGTGACCAACCCCAAGGACGCGACCTATGAGATCGCGAACTACATCACCGGTATCGAGCAACTCACGGTGACCACCCTGCGGAACGTGATCGGGTCGATGGACCTGGAGCAGACGCTCACCAGCCGCGACCAGATCAACGGTCAATTGCGCGGGGTGCTCGATGAGGCGACCGGTCGGTGGGGTATCCGGGTGAACCGGGTGGAACTGAAGGCAATCGACCCGCCGGCCTCGGTGCAGGGCTCGATGGAGCAGCAGATGCGTGCCGAGCGCGACCGGCGTGCGGCGATCCTCACCGCCGAGGGTGTCAAGCAGTCCCAGATCCTCACCGCCGAGGGTGAGAAGCAGGCCGCGATCCTGCGCGCCGAGGGTCAGGCGCAGTCGGCGATCCTCAAGGCCCAGGGTGAGTCCCGGGCGATCCTGCAGGTGTTCGACGCCATCCACCGCGGGGACGCTGATCCGAAACTGTTGGCCTACCAGTACCTGCAGATGCTGCCGCAGATCGCCAACGGCTCCTCCTCCAAGCTCTGGGTCATCCCCACCGAATTCACCGCGGCGCTGGGTTCGATCGCTTCGGCCTTCGGCGGCGAACAGCCCCCGCCGGGATTCGACAATGACGACGACGGCGACAACGGTGGCGGCGATGACGACGCCGGCCCCGCAGGTGGTCCCTCGGGTCGGCGTGCACGCCGGCGCAAGGAACGGGCATCGACCGCCGAACACATCGAGGGGTTGGATGTGGAGTTGCCCGAAACCTCCCTCCAGGACCCATCCGAGGCGCTGCGCGAGGCCCGCGGGCAGGTCAGCGAAGCCACCGCCGAAGCGACCACCGCGGGGGAGCGCTCCGGCCGGCCCTTCTCCCAGGCTGCGGAAGCCGGGCAGGTCCC
>DATGSR010000185.1:0-5293 GCA_035302405.1 Beutenbergiaceae bacterium | reverse complement strand
TTCGAATCCGGAGTGCGCATCACCGTGGCCAGTTACTGGAACTTCGCCACCGACGTCATCGCGCAGTGGCGCCAGTCCCCGCTTGGGGGGATCAACCACGCCTGTGAGATGGAGACCTCCCTGATGCTCGCCGCGCACGGCACCCAGGTGCAGGCCGACAAGGCACGTAACACCCCCCAGACCATGCGCAACCGGTACCTGGGCAACGACCTGCTCGGTGGGGGACCCGTGGCCACCCCGTGGGACTTCGCGGAGGTCACTGCCGACGGAACCCTGGGCCACCCGGAACTGGCCACCGCCGAACGCGGTGAGGAACTGCTCGCAGCCGTCGTCGATGGCGTGACCGGGTTCCTCACCGACTTCAAGACCTGGGACTGGCAGGACCCGCAGACCATTAACAGGAGGGACGATGAGCGCTGAGCATGCCTCGATGTGGGCGTACCCGTGGGACATCAACGACGAGGGCATCGACGCGGCCCTGGACCGCATCGCCGGCCTGGGGATCGGGGACGTCAAAGTCGCTTCGATCTACCACTCCGGGCGGTTCATCCTGCCGCACAACCCCCGGCGGAAGATCTACTTCCCTCAACCCGGGGCCCTGTACTTCCAGCCTGATGCCAGTTGGTATGACGACGCCCCGATCCAACCGCCGGTGTGGAATGAACTGACCCCGGACTTCTGGCCCAGGTTGCGTGAGGCCGTCGCCGCGCGCGGGCAGACCCTCAGTTCGTGGTGCCTGGGATTGCACAACACCCATGTCGGCTCAACCCACCCGGACGCGGCAGTGCGCAACGCTTTCGGCGACGTGCTCATGACCGACCTGTGTGCGGCCAACCCGCAGGTGACCCAACTGCTGACCAACGCGGTGCGTAACGCCGCGGTGGCAACTGGCGCCGACCGGATGCTGCTGGAGTCCTTCGAATACATGCCCTTCGCCCACGGTTACCACCACGAGGTGATCGGGGTGCCGGTGAGCCCGCGGACCGGGTTGCTCACCACGCTGTGCTTCTGCCAGTGGTGCACCGCCGCGGGTACCGAGCGCGGGGTGGACGTGGAAGGTCTGCAGCGCTGGGTCCGCGAGCAGGTGAACTCGGCGATGGCTGGTGCTTTCGATGCGACTGAGCCCTTCTCCTGGGAGACATTCCGAGCCGGGTTCGACGGCGACCTGGGCCGGTACTGGGACAGGCGCAATGACGGCGTGCGGCAGTTGCTCAGCACCGTGGTGGGCGCGATCCGGGAGGTCAGCGACGCCGCCGTCGGGGTGCTGGACTTCGGTCCGATCTACGGAACCCCGCCCGATGGCACGACCTGGCAGAGCGGACTGGACGTGGCCCACGTCGCCGAGATCGCCGATGAGGTGCACCCCACGTTTTACCTGGCCGACCCGCAGGCGCACGAGGCGTCAATCAACTCCTACCTGGACCTGGTGCCGGACGGGGTCCAGGTCCATCCGGCGATCCGGGCGATCCTGCCGCAGGTCGACGGTCCGGACGCGCTCCGCCAGAGCCTCGCGCCGCTGCGCGGACGCGTCGACGGGGTGTCCTTGTACAACTACGGCTTCCTGGGTGACCAGGCGCTGGAATGGGTCGCGCAGGCAGTCAACGACTTCGAAGTGAGGAACTGACGATGATCAATGTGGACGTGGCTATTCAACCGGTGGTGCTTCGGTTCAGCCTGATCGGGAACGAGATCTCCTACCACTTCGCGGTGGGCGCCGATGCGCAGCTGGATGAGATGGAGAAGCGGTTCGGCATCGACCCGGCGACGAACACGGTGTTCGACTCCAACCTGGGCTTCCTGCCGGTGGCGACCACCCTGCTGATCCGCGGGGAGAAGACGATCGTGGTGGACCCGGGTAACCACCACACGTCCAGTTACGGGATCCTGCCCGGGGCGCTGAGCAACCTGGGCGTGGCGGTGGAGGACGTGGACATCGTGGTGGCCACCCACTCCCACCACGACCACATCGCCGGCGCCTCGGTCTTCACCGGGGCCGAACTGGTGGTGGGTGCGGGGGAGATCGATTTCGCCCACCAGATCTACGGACCGGCCAAGACCGAGGCGATGGTCGAGGGGCTGAACGTCCGTGAGGTTCCCACCGGGGGCCAGGTGGAGTTGTGCCCCGGCGTGTTCGCCGTCTCCACGCCCGGTCACACCCCCGGCTCGATCAGCGTGCTGGTGGAGAGCGGGCCCGAACGGTACCTGGCCACCGGGGACGCGGCGATGACCCGCAAGGAGTTCGAGACCCAGCAGTTGGGGCACTGGTACACCGGCGCGCAACGAGAGGAGATGGCTCGCAGCCTGCAGTTGCTGCGTGACCTGCGTCCCACGATGGTCTTCCCCGGCCATGACCGTGCCTTCCGTCCGGGAGCGTCCTCATGAGTCTGCGCGCCGCGGTGATCGGTACCGGACGGATCGGTGCGCTGCACGCCGCGATATACGCCCGGGACCCGCGGACTGAGTTGGTGGGCGTCATTGACGCCGACGTGGAGCGGGCAAAACGGGTCGCAGCCGACTTGGGTACGGTGGCGTATGCCAGCACCGAGGAACTGCTGGACGGGGCCTCTCCCGAGGTGGTCAGCGTCGCGGTGCCAGAGGGCGTCCGGCTGCAGCACAGCCTGTTGGCCGCCCGGGCCGGGTGCCACTTGCTGCTGGAGAAGCCACTGGCGCCGAGTCTGAAGGAGACCGATGAACTCATCACCGGGCTGAGCGACGCCCCAGGGGTGGTGATGGTCAACTTCATTCTGCGCAGCGACCCTCGGTTCCTGGCCGTGCGGGAGGCGGTGCAAGAAGGCCGGTTGGGGACGGTGCGGACCGTCTCGGCCCACCGGCGCGGCACCGCTGCCGGCGCCCAGGCGCTGGGGGAGTGGACCAATCTGCTCATCTCCACCGCGATCCACGACATCGACGCGATGGCATGGATCCTGGACGCCCCGGTGCGCCGGGTCTACGCCGAGGCCATCGGCGGGGAGTCGGCCAAGTGGGGCCATGAGGATGCGGTGTTGGCGACCTTCCAGTTCGAAGGCGGAGCGATCGGGTCATTGGACACCAGTTGGGTGCTGCCCGGTACGGTGCCCGCGCCCCTGGATGCGGGATTCAAACTTATCGGCACCGGCGGCACGGCTGCGATCGAGGGCTCGAACCAGGGGCTGTCCTTCGTGGGCGAGGCAGGTCTGCAGTTGCCGGACCTGATGCACTGGCCCACCGGACGCGACGGCGTGGGCGGGGACCTGCGTGCGAGCGTCAGTCATTTCCTGGATTGTGTCGAATCCGGTGCCACACCGGTGATGACGCTCGCCGACGCCCGCCGCACCGAGCGCGTGGTGCACGCGGTCCGGGAGTCGGCCGCCTCCGGCCAGCCGGTGCTGCTGGACTGAACTGCGGCCGCATCCACGGCCGAAGTCGCCCTCACCAACGAAGAGGGCGGGAGCACGGGCTCCCGCCCTCTTTGGGTCGGTCGGGCCGGGTTCCTTCGGTCCCGTATCCGTGAGTGTGCTTCGGCCCGGGCTTCTGAGTGTGCTTCTGCCCGGGCTTCGTGTGCTCAAGTTTGCCCGGAGGTGACGCCCTTGATGAATCAGGTCGGGGCCACGCCACGCCCCGTGCGTGAGCAGCCCGGTAGATCGAGCAAGACATAGACGAGCAGCAAGGTAGACAATGACAAAGGCGCCGGGCTCAGCGGAGGAACGGGTGCTGAGCCCGGCGCCTTAAACCCGGCGTGTCCAGCGCCAGGAGTCAGACGGTGACCGATCCACGAATCGCGATCACGGACTCGCGTCCGGTCCGCGGTTGGTAGACCTGGATTCGGTCACTCCACGGGGCGCAGACGGCCCCAGTGCCACCACGGCACACGGAAGTCGATCTGGTCGGACCAGCCGAACAACTTCGTGCTGCGGTAGGCGTAGTTGCAGTACCAGAACAGCGGCACCCAGCAGACGTCGTCGCGGAAGGCTTCCTGCAGCCTGCGGTAGTGGCCGATCCGTTCGTCCCGATCCAGCGCTGCCCGGCCGGCACGGTAGGCCTCGTCGACGGCAGGGTTGCTCAGCCCGGAAGCGTTGCGCAACCCACCGGTCTCGAACCGGGAGGCAGTGATGTCCGGTTCCGGGATCATGTTCCCGCCGGAGATGATCAGGTCGAAGTCGTGGTCACGGGAGATCTTCTCCAACCAATCATCGGAGGAGAGCGGCAGGAATTCGCACTCGATCCCGACTGCGGCCAGGTTCTTCGACAGCACCGCACCGATGGCCTTGTGGCCGTCGAAGGTCTCCATGTAATAGCCGGTCCACCTGGCCCGGACACCGTCCTCGCCGGCCGTCAGCCCAACCTTGTCCAACAGCGCCTCGGCACCGGCCTTGTCGTGGTCGGGAGCCTTGACCTCCGGGGCGAAGGCGTAACTGGAGCCGGGCAGGTAGTGCGCCCAGGGCTCGGAGTAGCCGGGGTCCACCAGCGGTTCCAGGTCGGCGCGGTTGACGGCCAGTGCCACCGCCTCCCGCAGGCGGCGGTCGTCCCACTGCTCGCGGTGGTTGTTGAACGACAAGGTCGCAACACCCGGGCCCCGTTTGCGGGAAACGGTGCGGGTCTCGGTCTCCGGCGCCTGGGGGAGGCGCTTGGTGGTCAGGACGTCCTGCGGGCAGTAGTCCGCCTCGCCGTCCTTGATCATCCGAATGATCTCGTCGCGGTCCTCAACGATCTTCACGATCACGCGGTCCACACCCGGGGGCGGGCCCCAGTACTCCGGCCAGGCCTCTAGCACCACCCGGTCACCAGGGATGTGCTCCACGAACCGGAACGGTCCGGAGCCCACCGGGTTCTGGTTGTGCGGGTTGGTGGCCCAGTCGGTGCCCTCGAACAGGTGCCGGGGCAGGATGTGGGTGGCCACGAAGTTGCCCATCGGCGTCAGGAACGCCGAGTTTGGCGCCTTCAGGTTGTACTCCACGGTGTAGTCGTCGAGCACCTCGATGTCGGCCACGTCGCTGAGGAAACTTGCGGCGTGGTACTTGTGCTCGATCGCGTGCCGGTGGGTGTAGGCCACGTCGTGGGCAGTCAGTCGCTCACCGTCGTGCCAGCGGGCGTGCTGGTTGAGTTGGAACCGCCAACGGCGCGCCCCGTCCAAGCGCTCCCAATGGTGGGCCAGGTCGGGGAAACTCGACAGGCTTTCGGTTTCGGTCACCACCAGCCGGCTGAAGATGTTGTTGGCAACCATGTATCCGGCGCTGCCCACCACGTTGCGCCAGGATTCGTTGAACTCCGTGGTGTCGTTGGGCATCGCGACGATGTAGTCGGTCATGAGGTCCTT
>DATGSR010000184.1:0-9414 GCA_035302405.1 Beutenbergiaceae bacterium | reverse complement strand
CGTGAACGCGTTGGGTTCCTTGGTGCCCACGGGCTGTGCCCGGGTGGTGCTGTCCAGGGCGGTCCAGGCGATTTGATCCAACGGTCCGTAGGTGGGTCCTTGCGTTCCCGCCCGGCAGGCGAATTCCCACTCCGCTTCGGTGGGTAGGCGGAACCCGTCGGCGTCGACCTGCCAACGCACGGTGGGCCAGTCGATGTGGTACGCCGGCGTGAGTCTCCGGCTCACCGAGGCTGTGTTGCACCATTGCACCGCCTCCCGCCAGGACATCGAGTGCGCCGCGGCACACGGATCTTCCCCCGGGGGTACGCGCCGGCCCAAGACCGCGGCGTATTGGGCCCACGTCACCGGGGTGCGTGCCAACGAGAACCTGCGCAACTGCACCGCCCGCTCGGTTTGCGTGCGAGCATCGCGCAGCGTGATCGACCCAGCGGGGATGAGCACGAACTCAGGCAGCGTTGCCCTCATGCTTCGAGATTACTCCTAGGTAACGGGCCGCGTAACGGTATTGGGAACTCATCGCCCGGGGGAGGGGGCTCGCGGCGTGTCCGGGCCGATCCTGTAGGGGGCTCGCGGCGTGTCCGGGCCGGTCCTGTACCGGGGCTCGCGCGTGTTCGGCGCTCGCAAACCTGCACGATCAGGACGGATTCGAGCCGCACCGGGCCATCCCTGGTTCTTTCGGTGCCGGGTACTACTAACATGGCGGTGTGACCCGAGTGTTATTAGCAGAAGATGACCCTGCCATTGCCGAGCCATTGGCACGCGCGCTGACCCGTGAAGGCTACGAGGTGTCCGTGCACGGCACCGGGAAGGGCGCCATCGATGAGGCAACCGGTGCCGACCTGCTCGTGCTCGACCTCGGGTTGCCGGACATGGACGGGCTGGAGGTGGCCCGCTGGATCCGCAGTCAGGGCCTGACCCTGCCGATCCTGGTGCTCACGGCCCGGGCCGATGAGGTGGACTTGGTGGTCGGCCTGGACGCCGGCGCGGATGACTATGTCACCAAACCCTTCCGGCTGGCCGAACTGCTCGCCCGGGTGCGTGCGCTGCTGCGCCGCGCAGGAGGCGAGGGCGGGGACGCCGATGAGATCGCGGCCCAGGACGTGCGCGTGGACATCGCCGCCCACCGCGCGTTCCAGGGGGACCGGGAGTTATCGCTGACCGCCAAGGAGTTCGAGTTGCTGCGCGTCCTGGTGCGCGAAGCGGGCTCGGTGGTCTCCCGAGAGGCGCTGATGCGCGAGGTGTGGGCCTCCGATCCGACCGGCTCCACCAAGACGCTGGACATGCATGTGTCCTGGCTGCGCCGCAAACTCGGTGATGACGCCAACGCTCCGCGGTACATCTCCACCGTGCGCGGGATGGGTTTCAGGTTCGAGACCGGAGAGGACTGACCCCTGCGGCGCCGTGTTCTGATCGCCACCATCACGGCCGTCACCGTCGCGGTGCTCCTCCTGGGTGTGCCGATGGCCATCTTCGGGGCCCTGATGGTCAACGAATCCACATTGGCCAACCTGCAGTTGCGCACCGAATCAGTCAGCCGGGCAGTGGAATCACGCCTGGCCATCGGCTCCGACGTTGACGAAGCGATGCTGGAGCGGTGGGTGGGGGACGAGGACGTGCCCGTGTACGTCCAGGTGACCTCACCCAGCGGAGCCGTGGTGGAGGCCGGGGAACCCATCGACGGGCCCACCGCCTACCGCAACCAGAACACCGCCTCTGGGGCCACCGTGCGGTTGGACATCCCCTCCTCGGTGTTGTTCTGGCGCGGCGCCCAAGTGGTGATCCTGGTGGTGCTGGCCTCCCTTATCGCTTTCGGGGTAGCGGCGCTGCTGGCGTCCTGGCAGGCGCGGCGGCTGGCGGCGCCGCTGGTGTTCCTGGCCGCCAGCGCCGAACAGGTGGGCTCCGGGCAAACCCGCCCGCAGATGGAACCCACCGGGGTGGAGGAGATCGACCTGGTGGCCGCCGAACTCAGCCGCGCCGGTGACCGCCTTGCCTCCCGGATGGCCGCCGAACGCCAATTCGCCGCGAACGCCTCCCACCAGTTGCGCACCCCGCTCACGGCGCTGTCCATGCGGCTGGAAGAGATCCAACTGCTCTCCGACGACGAGGCGGTCCGGGAGGAGGCTCGGATCTCCCTGGAGCAACTTGAACGGCTGGTGGGCGTGGTCGACGACTTGCTGGCCGTCTCCCGCAGCCGCGACGCCGGCACCACCGAACCGTTGGAGTTGGCCGAGGTGTTCCGTCAACAACAGGATGAGTGGGAGGGCAGTTTCCACCGCGTGGGCCGGGAGTTGGTGTTCGAGGGCGCCGACGGCCTCGCCGTGCTGGTCACCCCCGGAGCCATCGCCCAGGTGCTGTCCACCTTGCTGGAGAACTCCCTGAAGTACGGGGAGGGCACCACCTCGGTGCGGGCCCGGGCCTCCAAGCCCGGGGTGGACTCCGGTGTGGTGATCGAGGTGAGCGATGAGGGGCCTGGAGTCAGCGACGACTTGGCGCCCCAGATCTTCGAACGCCACGTCACCAGCGGCAGCGGGTCGGGGTTGGGCTTGAGTCTGGCACGCGACCTCATCGCAGCCGACGGGGGCCGGCTGGAGTTGGCCCAGCGCCGCCCACCGGTGTTCAACGTGTTCCTCAACGCGGTGCCCAAACGGCTCGACCCCAACGAGGTACTTCCCGAGGGCTCGGTGGTGGTGGTCGGCCGGCGCCGCCGCCGGCGCTAACGACGCAGAGCAAGGGCGTCGAAGCTCCGTCCTTCCGACCCAGCATCCATCGGCCGACGCGGGTCATCCGCCTGTTAACGCGGGTCCACCTCACGCACGAACGCACCGGTTTCCAGCCACCGTGTCACGCCGACCTCGCGCAGGAACCGGTGATCGTGGCTGGCGATGATCAGGGCGCCGCGGTAGGCGGCCAGCGCCTGGGTCAACTCCCGCATGCTGGCCAGATCCAGGTTGTTCGTCGGCTCATCCAACAGCAGCAGTTGCGGCGGCGGCTTCGCCAGCAGCACCGCCGCCAACGCGGCCCGGAATCGTTCCCCGCCGGACAACTGCTCGACCAACTGGTCTGCCCCGGCTCCGCGGAACAAGAACCGGGCCAACTGGGCCCGGATCTGATTGTCGGTGGCCTGCGGGGCGGAGCGGGCCACGTTCTGCGCCACCGACAGCCCGGGGTCCAACACCGCAAGCCGCTGCGGCAGGTACCGCACCGGCACGGTCACCTCAATCTGCCCTGCGCGCGCGGGAAGTTCACCGGTGATGGTCTGCAACAGCGTGGACTTTCCCGAACCGTTCGCCCCCACCAGCGCGATGCGTTCCGGCCCCACCACCTCCAGGTCGATCCCGTCCTGGCACCGGGTGCGCACCTGTCGCAAGGTCAGCACTCGTCGTCCGCTCGGAACGTGCGTGGCGGGCAAGTCGATACGGATCTCCTTGTGGTCGATGAGCGCGTCCTCGCTACGGCTCAGCCGCTCCTCGGCGGCCGCGAGGCGCTCCTGGTGTAGTTGCCGGTGCTTACCGGATGAGACCTGCGCCTGTCGTTTGCGCTCACCCATCACGATCTTGGGTTCGCGTTTGTTGGCCTCCATCTTGTCGCCGTAGCGCTTGCGCCGGTCGAGTTTGGTGCGGGCCTCGATCAATTCCCGACGCTGACGGCGCAGATCCTGCTTAGCAGTACGCACCGTCTGCTCCGCCGCCTCCTGCTCCGCCGCCACCGCAGTCTCGTAGGCACTCCAGCCGCCTCCGTACAGGTAGATGTCGCCTTGGCGCAGGTCTGCGACCTGATCGACCAGTTCCAGCAGGTCACGGTCGTGGCTGACCACGATCAGTGATCCTCGCCAGCCCCGGATCGCTTCATAGAGACGCTCGCGGGCACCGGAATCCAGGTTGTTAGTGGGTTCGTCCAGGAGCAACACGTCCGGCGGCTGCAGCAGATGAGCGGCCAGGCACACCAAGGTCGCTTCACCTCCGGAGAGTTCTTCGAGGCCCCGGTCCAACTGCACCGTGGCCAACCCGAGGCCGTCCAGAACGGCCCCGGAGCGTTCCTCGATGTCCCAGTCGGTGCCCACCGTCTCGAAGTGTTCCTCGCGTACGTCACCCGACTCGATGGCCCGCAGCGCGCGAAGTGCGGGTTCCACCCCCAGCGCGTGTGCGACGGTGCGGCCCGGCTGCCAGGAAATGTTCTGGGGCACGTGACCCAACCGGCCGTGCACCGTGATGGAGCCGGCGGCGGGCTGCAGGTGCCCGGCGATGAGGCGCAGGAGCGTGGATTTGCCCGAGCCGTTGACGCCGATGAGGCCCGTGCGACCGGCGGGGAAGGTGGCCGAGAGACCATTGAGCACTTGGTGGCCGTCGGGCCAGGCGAAGGTGAGATTGGTGCAGACGGCGGCGGGGGTAGGAGTAGACATAGGTGTCCCTGGAGGTTGGGTCCGAAAACGGGCCGTGGAGCAACCTCAGATGCGCACCTGTTCGTACCAATCGCCGGGGACACGTCCCGCCAGTACAGCCTCCCGGCGGCCGGACTCGCAACCAAATATCGGGTGCACGGCCTCTCATGGTGATGCCGGCCGCGCTCTGCGGCAGCGGGGACTGGGCTCGCGCCACGGCGCCCGACGCCACAGGGCGCGACGCCACGGCGCCCGACTCCACAAGGCGCGGCGCCACGGCACACGACGCCCCCAGGCGAGACGCCAAGGCGCTTGGCTCGGCGTCGCGCGACTGCGCGTGGCCCTACCTCTCCTGGCCCCGCGAGGTGCCCACCGCCGTCCCGGTGAACACCCAGTGCCGGTATGCCAGGTACCGGAACAACGTACCCAGCACCAGACCCACCCCGTTGGCGGCGATATTGTCGGCCAGCGGTGAGGTGAACCCCAGCAAATAGTGGGAGACGGCCAAGCAGCCCACCGCGATCCCCATCCCGACCAGGTTGGCCACCACGAACCGCGCCAGCTCCGCCCCGTGCGCCCCGGCGCTGCCGGTGGAGCGGGTGGAGGCGAACGTCCAGTACCGGTTGCCAAGCCACGCCACCAGCACCGCCACCGCAACAGAAACCACTTTCGCCGTCAACGGGTGAGCGGCCAGCACACCCCCGGGCCCGAAGCGCAAGAGGTTGAACAGTCCGGCGTCCACCACGAACGCCACCAGGCCCACCGACCCGAACCGGCACAATTCCGCCACTCGGGCCACGGCCCCACTACGGGAACGCCGCGTGGCCCTGATCCGCTCGCCGCGTGCGGGCGCGACGCCGGCCGGTGCGGACGTTTCATCTCGGGCCGCGGTGCCGCCCAGTGCGGCGCTATCACCCGGTGCGGCGGTATCAGCCGGCGCCGCAGCGTTAACCGGTGCCGCGGCAGCACCGGCGGCGCGGGCCGAGGTGCGGGCAGGACGCATCGATCCAGCGTATCGCCAGTAGGCTTTGCGCCATGGGACCAGTCGTGGCCGTCGTCGGCGGCGGACAACTCGCGCGCATGATGGCCGCACCGGCGCAAGCCCTGGATATCCACCTGCGAGCCTTGGTCGAAGCATCCGACGGCGCCGCGGGCCAGGTACTTCCCGACGCCCCGGTCGGAGCGGCCGACGACGAAACCGCGGTCCGGCACATCGCCGCCGGTGCCCAGGTGCTCACCTTCGAGCACGAACACGTCCCCCACCCGATCCTGCAAACCTTGGAGCGCGAGGGCATCGCGGTGCGTCCGGGCTCGGCGGCGCTGCGGGCCGCTCAGGACAAACTGCACATGCGCCGTCGGCTCTCCCAACTGGGCGTGCCCTGCCCCAGGTGGGCCGAGGTCACCAGCCTGGCCGAACTGAAGGCCTTCGGGGAGGAGGCGGGCTGGCCGGTAGTGCTCAAGCGGCCCGTGGGCGGCTATGACGGTAAAGGGGTGCGCATCGTGCACGCCGCCGAGGACGGCGCCGACTGGATCGCGGCGGACGGGCGCGCCCTGGCCGAGGAGAAGGTGGACTTCAAGCAGGAACTGGCCGTGTTGCTGGCCCGCCGGCCCAGCGGAGAGGTGCGCACGTGGGCCCCGGTGCGCACCACGCAGGTCGACGGGGTGTGCTCCGAAGTGGTTTCCCCCGCCCCGGGGCTGGATGCGGCCGGCGCGGACCAGGCGCGCCAGGTTGCCACCACCATCGCCGAGGGGTTGGACGTCACCGGCGTGCTGGCCGTGGAGATGTTCCACACCACCGACGGGCGCTTGCTGGTCAACGAACTGGCGATGCGTCCCCACAACAGCGGCCACCTCACCATCGAAGCGGCGGTGACGTCCCAGTTCGAACAACACCTGCGGGCGGTGCTGGATCTGCCGCTGGGGGACACCGGCCAGATGGTGCCGTGGGCGGTGATGGTCAACGTGCTCGGGTCGACGTTGCCGGACCCCACCGGTGCCTACCCGGAGCTGATGGACCGATTCCCGCAGACCAAGGCGCATATCTATGGAAAATCGGTGCGCCCGGGACGCAAACTGGGCCACGTCACCGTCACCGGGCAGAACCTGCAGGAGTTGCGCACTATCGCCCGGGCCGCCGCCGACCTACTGGAAGGGCAGGCACCATGACCAACCCGCCGACCGGCTCGAACGAAGGCACGACGACGCCGCCCGGCTCCAACGAAGGCACGACGACGCCGCCCGACTCGGGCGCGAAAGTGCACTCGCCGCGGGCCTCATCAGCCGCACAAGGCCGGTTGCCGCCGGTGGCGGTGGTGATGGGGTCGGACTCTGACTGGCCGGTGATGGGCCAGGCGGCAGAGGCGGTGGAAGAGTTCGACTTACCGGTGCACGTCGATGTGGTCTCCGCCCACCGGATGCCCCAGGACATGGTGGAGTTCGGTGCCACCGCTGCCGACCGCGGGGTGCGGGTGATCATCGCCGGCGCCGGCGGGGCGGCCCACCTGCCGGGCATGCTGGCCTCCCTCACCCCGTTGCCGGTGATCGGGGTTCCAGTGCCGCTGCAGTACCTGGACGGGCTGGACTCGTTGCTGTCGATCGTGCAGATGCCCGCCGGGGTTCCGGTGGCAACGGTCTCGGTCGGTGGTGCCCGCAACGCCGGGTTGCTCGCGGTGCGGATCCTGGCCGCCGGCCAGGGTGAGGAAGCCGCGGACCTGCGCGCCCGGATGGTGGAGTTCCAGCGTGAATTGCGTGACGGCGCCCGCGCCAAGGGGCACCGGTTGCGGTCGGGACGCAGCCAGAGCCTCGGCTTCGGGGTGCGGGACTAGCACCTGGTCGGCTTGCGGACGAGGCCGGGCGTGCCGTTCGATGAGGTGATGGACGATGATCCGGCCAGTCCCGGGTACCACGGCGCGCGCGGCACCCGCCCCCGTGCGCGCGTGACCCGCCTTCGTGCGCGCGTGACCCGCCTTCGTGCGCGCGTGACCCGCCCCCGTGCGCGCGTGAGGCGCTGACATGGATACCAACACCTGGACCAGCATCGGGCTGGTGCTGCTGTTCATCCTCCTCGGCGGGGTGTTCGCGGGCACCGAGATCGCCCTGGTCTCTTTGCGCCAGTCCCAGATCGACCAGTTGGAAAAACGCGGTCCCCGGGGCGAGCGGGTCGCGAACGTGGCCCGGGACCCGAACCGGTTCCTCTCGGCGGTACAGATCGGCGTGACCGTGGCCGGGTTCTTCTCAGCCGCCTACGGCGCCTCCACTATCGCCCCGTCGCTGGCGCCCGCGTTCGTTCGCCTCGGGATGCCCGAGGGTGCCGCCCGCACAGTGGCCCTGGTGACGTTGACGTTGCTCATCGCCTACCTGTCGCTGGTGCTCGGGGAGCTGGTGCCCAAGCGGATCGCGCTGCAGCGATCCTCCCAGTTGGCCCTCGTCGTCGGCCCCCTGCTGGACCGGTTCGCCTCCCTGATGCGCCCGGTGATCTGGCTGTTGTCGGTCTCCACCAACGCGGTGGTGCGCCTGCTCGGTGGTGACCCCCACGCCACCGGGGAGGAGATGACCGAGGAAGAACTGCGCGATCTGGTCATCGCCCACGAGGGGCTGCCGGTTGACGAGCGGCGCATCCTGTCCGATGTGTTCGCCGCCTCCGAGCGGTCCGTGGCCGAGGTGATGCGCCCGCGTCACGAGGTGGTGTTCCTGTCCGCGGACCTGACATTGGCGCAGGCCACCGAGGAGATCGCCGCCCAGCCCTTTTCCCGGTATCCGGTGATCGGGGAGGACTTCGATGACGTGCTGGGATTCGTGCACGTGCGCGACATCCTCCAGGCCAACGCCGCCATCGAGGGCCGCGCGCCGTCCATGCCGGGTGCCGATGCCGGCGAGTTCGTCCACTCCAGCGCCCACCCGCCGCGCACCGTGCGGGACCTGACCCGCCGGATCCAGATGCTGCCGAGCACCAACGCGGTACTGCGCAGCATGACGATGATGCGCCGGGCGCGGATCCACATCGCCATCGTGATCGATGAGTACGGCGGCACCGACGGCATCGTCACCCTGGAGGACCTGGTGGAGGAACTGGTGGGGGACATCCTCGATGAACATGACCACGACGACGATGCCCAGGATGAGCAGGCGCCCGGGGAGTTGGTCGTCGACGGCGGAATGAACCTGGAGGACTTCGCCGATGAGGCCGGGTTCGAACTCGTCGACGAGGGCGACTACGAAACCGTCGGCGGCTACGTGCTGGACCGCCTCGGGCGCGTGGCCCAGGAAGGGGACCTGGTGGCCGCCGGTGACCACGTGCTGGAGGTTTTAGTGGTCGATTCCCACCGGATCGAGCAGATCCGCGTGCACCGCGCCGCCAGCCCGGAGGAGCGGGCATCCCCCAAGGGAGTCGATACCGCCGAGTCGTAGGCCTCGAGTCGTCGGCCTTGAGTCGTCGGCCTTGAGTCGTCGGCCTTGAGTCGTAGGCCTCGCGCGATGGCGAAGGGCCGTGCTCAGTCCAAGCCGGCCACCCGCCGGGCCTCGGTGTAGTACGCAGCGGCGACCTCGACTTCGTAGTTGGCCGCGTCCAGCCGGCGCACGCTGGTGAAGTCCCGGGCTCCCCGGGTGGACCAGTGCCCGACGAACCCGATGATCGCACCACCCACGGCGCCCAGCACCACTGAGGTGAGGATCATCAACCACCACCCGGGGCCCACCACGAACAGGGAAAACAGCAGCCCGATCAGAAACCCGAACCAGGCACCGGCGCCGGCGCCCCGGCCGGCCGCGCGGGCGTTCGTCTGCCGACCGGTCACCTGCTCCACCGACCTGATCCCGGTGCCGATGATGCGGGTGTGTTCCACCGGGAACTCATTGTCGGACAGGTAGTCCACGAGCCGCTGCGCCTCGTCGTAGTCGGCCACCTCGGTCAGGGTTCGGTACTGCCCCTGCTCGGTGTTCGGCGGGGTGGGGCCGGGCATAGTCATCGCGTGCTCCTTGGTTCGCTGGGCGAGTCAACAGTTTCGACACTAGGCCGCAGCGAACTTCGCTGCACCCGA
>DATGSR010000183.1:0-25424 GCA_035302405.1 Beutenbergiaceae bacterium | reverse complement strand
CCGGCCGATGAAGTAGTCGGGGACGTAGACCCGGGTGAGGAGTTTGTGGATCCGGGGCAGCAGGAAGTAGGTGATCAGCAGCCAAATCGGGATGAACGTCCACAGTTGCCGCCACCCGTCGGTGATGAATTGGTGAACCAGCAGGAACACCAGCCAGGCCGAGGCGAGGGTGCCCAGCATGAAGAAAACCGCGTCCAGCGCCCGTACCGGGTTGCGCTGGACCTCGCCGACCACCTCATGGGCGGCCTGGGTCAGCGTCCGGGCCATGCTCGAAAGCGTACCTTCCGGGGCGCATTCGGCGCCGGTTGCGGTGGAACGGTGCCGCCCGCTGGTCCGACCTTATTCACGACGTCCCGTCCGCGCCGTCTGACCGGCCTTACCCATCGCGGCTCGCCCCGCCCTCTCACCGGCACTCCACGCGTCCGGGTTCTTCCTCAGTCTCTGGTCGATCTCAGAGCACCTTGGACAATCTCAGAGCACCTTGGACAAGAACGCCTTGGTTCGTTCGTGCTGGGGCCCGGACAGCACCTCGCGCGGGATCCCCTCTTCGATGATCACGCCCTCGTCCATGAACACCAGCCGGTCGCCCATCTCCCGGGCGAAGCCCATCTCGTGTGTGACCACGATCATCGTCATCCCCGCCTCCACCAGGAGTTTCATCACATCGAGCACCTCACCCACCAACTCCGGATCCAGGGCGGAGGTGGGCTCATCGAAGAGCATCATGTCCGGGTTCATCGACAGTGCCCGGGCGATCGCCACCCGCTGCTGTTGCCCGCCGGACAGGTGCGCCGGGTAAGCGGCCGCCTTCTCGGCCAGGCCCACTCGTTCCAGCATCGCCGCCGCGGTCTCCTCGGCCTCCCGCTTGCCGCGGCGCAGCACTTTGCGTTGCGCGATCGTCAGGTTGCCCAGCACGGTCAGATGCGGGAACAGGTTGAACTGTTGGAACACCATGCCGATCCGGGTGCGCACCGCGTCGATGTCGCAGTCGGGGTCCAGGATGTCCACGCCTTCGATGTGGATGTGGCCGGCGCTGGGTTCCTCCAGCAGGTTGATCGTGCGCAGCAGGGTGGACTTGCCGGAACCGGAAGGGCCGATCACGCACACCACCTCGCCCGCCCGCACCGACAGGTCGATGCCCTTGAGGACCTCGTGCTCGCCGAAACTCTTGCGCACGCCGCGCATCGTGATGGCCGGTTGGTGGCCCGCCTGGTTACTCATCGCCCCCTCGCCATCCGGCGTTCCAGCAAGGCAACCAGTCGGGTGAGCGGGATGGTGACGAGCAGGTACAACATCGCCGCCATCACCAGCGGGGTGCCGTTGCTGTGTGTGGTCAGCCCGTCGCGGGCGAAGGTGGTCAGTTCCTTGGTCATCACCGTGGACCCGGCGATGAACAACAATGAGGTGTCCTTGAGCAGCAACACGAATTCATTGGTCAGGGGCGGGATGATGATGCGGAATCCCTGGGGCAGGATGATCCAACTCATGGTCTTGGTGGGGGACATTCCCAGGGACCGGGACGCCTCGGTCTGCCCCTTGGGTACGGCCTGGATCCCGGCGCGAATCACTTCGGCGATGTAGGCGCCGGCCACCAGAATCAGCCCGATCAGTCCGGCTCCGACCTGACCGCCCGGCACCCGCAGTCCCAGGGCGATGGGCACCATGTAGGCCATCGCGAAGATGGTGAGCAACGCCGGTAGCCCGCGAAAGATCTCCACGTAGACGGTGGCAAACCATCGGTACGGGGGCACGCTGGACAGTTTCATCAGTGCCAGCACCACCCCCAGTACCAGCCCTCCAGCGAAGGAGATGAGTGTGAACAGGATGGTGTTGCGCAGCGCAATCGTGATGATCTGGGGCAGTTGGTCGCGGGCGATGTCGAAGCGCAGGAACTGTTCGCCCAACCGTTGCCAGTCCGCGGCCGCGACGACGGCGATGACGAGGGCGAAGAACAGGACGTACAGTCCGGCCCGGGTCAGTTTGCGGCGCGTGGTCCGGCGCATGTCAGCCCTGGTCGTCGATGGCGAAGTAGGAGTCGTAGATCTCCTGGTAGGTGCCGTTGTCGCGGACGTTGGCCAGCGCGGTGTTGATCGCGTCCACCAGTTCCGCCGGGGCGTCACCGGCCATGGCGAACCCGTACTGTTCGTCGGTCGGGTACTCCTCGGCGATGACGTAGGCCTCGTCGTCGCGGGCGTGGGTGATGTTCACCGGTAGGTCCTGCAGGATGGCATCGATCTGCCCGGCCTGCAGCGCCGGCCACAACTCGCCGTCACCGGGGTACTCCACCAGTTCCGCCCCATCCGGAGCGTTCTCCTGGGCGTAGGACAACCCGGTGGTTCCGGCTTGCACCCCGACCGTCATGCCGTCCAGGTCCTGGATCGAGGCGATCCCCGAGTCGGCCGGCACGAGGAGGGACTGTAGGGAGTCGTAGTACGGGTCGGAGAAGGTGACGTTCGCAGCACGCTCTTCGGTGATGGTGATCGCCGAGGCGCCGAGGTCGCACTGACCGGCGGCCAAGGTGGTGCCGGACTGGATCGCGTCGAAACTGACGTTCTCCACCCGCAGGTCAAGACCGAGGTCATCGGCCATCGCCTGCAACAAGTCGATGTCGAAACCGCTGTACCCGCTGGGGGCCTCGGCGTCCTCGAACTCGAACGGAGGATAGGGGGCGTTGGTGCAGGCGGTCAGGGTGCCGTCGTTGACCAGGTCCAGGCCGGCTCCCGGCCCGTCCCCGGCGGGTGTGCCCTCGTTCGAGTCTCCCCCATCGCCGCAACCGGCCAGCACCAGCAGCGCGGCGGCGCAGGCGGCCACCGCTGCGCGCCGTAGCGAGATAGTCATGGTGTCTCCTCATCCAGGTGAATGTGCGGATACCTCTCGCCGAGCCGGTGCGCGGCTGAGAGACGAATAGTAACCCCTTGCGCCCACCGGTATAATCCCGCGCGCGCATCGAGTTTGCCCCGATCTGTGTCAGGCTGGAACGATGCATAGCGTGAGCGTCGTGGTTCTGGGCCTGGACGGGCGTCTCGTCGGCGGCGCGCTGATCGTGATCGCAGCGGCTCTGCTGGCGCTATCCAACGCCTGGTTGGCCCGTGCCAACCCCGATGATCTCCTGCCCTCCGGGTGGGGCAATCCACCGCAGGCTCCCGTCGGGGCGCTGGTGCTACGCGGCGCAGGAGCGGGGCTGGCGGTCCTGGCCGTCATCCTTCTCGACGCCGGTATCGGATGGACCATCGCGCTGGTGCTGCTGGCGTTCGTGCCCTACGGGGCGATCAACGTGGTGCACAACACCCGCGTGCGCCGGAACGGCACCCCCCGTCGATAGTCCGCTCCGGGTCGGCGCATCCGCACGGCAACACAGCCGCACGGCAACCGGAGATGCCGCTACCTCCCGCGCCGGCTACACGGCCCCTCCGCGGAGGCTGACCGATATTCGCACCTGCGGATAATTTTCCCTTCCGGGCACGCATTTGCGTTGCTATTGTCCATCTCATGCCGCGTTATCGGGTCGCAGATGCTGCAGCGCTCCTCGGCGTCAGTGATGACACCGTGCGCCGATGGGTGCAGGAAGGTCTGCTCACTGCCCATCAGGACGGCGCGGGACGGAAAGTGATCGACGGCGCCGAGTTGGCGCGCCGGGCGCAGGAGCACGCCGCCCGGCCGGCCGCAACCGAGCAGTCCACCGTTGCCTCCTCCGCCCGCAACAGGTTCACCGGGTTGGTCACCCGGGTCCAACGCGACGGCGTGATGGCCCAAGTGGACCTGCAGTGCGGGCCGTTCCGGATGGTGTCCCTGATGAGCGCCGAATCGGTCGAGGACCTGGATCTCGATGTCGGCTCCCTGGCCACCGCCGTGGTCAAGTCCACCAACGTGATCATCGAGTCGCCGCGGGAGCAATGATGAGACTCCGGTTGGCTGCCCTGGCCGCGGCCGTGGTGTGCACGGTCATGCTGGCGGGGTGCGGCGCCGGCAGCCCCGGCGCCGCGGAGGCGGCGCGCGAACACCCCCACGACGGAGCGGTGCCCGGGGACGAAGGCGAACTGCCCGCGGACGAGAGCGAACTGTCCGGGGACCTGACCGTGTTCGCCGCGGCGTCCCTGCACGGGGTATTCGAGGACCTGGCCGAGGAGTTCACGCTCCAGCATCCGCAGGCGCGGGTGCGGTTTTCCTTCGCCGGATCTGCCGATCTGGTGGCTCAGTTGAACGCCGGAGCACCCGCCGATGTGCTCGCGGCCGCCGATGAGTCGACGATGGCCGCCGCGATCGGCGCCGGGTCGGTGCAGGAGGAACCCCGCATCTTCGCCGCCAACACGCTCGTGCTGATCACCCCGCCCGACAATCCCGCGGGCATCGGCGACGTATCGGACTTGGCCGGCACCGACGTCGTGGTCTGCGCCCCCCACGTGCCCTGCGGGGCCGCGACGGTCGAGTTGGCCCAAAGATTGGGCTTCGAAGTGCAACCGGTGAGCGAAGAGGGATCGGTCGCCGACGTGCTGGGCAAGGTGTCCTCCGGCCAGGCGCGGGCGGGCCTGGTGTACCGCACCGATGCGCGCGCCGCGGGGGATGCGGTCCGAGCGGTCGAGATTCCCGGAGCCGACGACGTGGTGAACCGGTACCCGATCGCCGTGGCCAGCGAGACCTCCCAAAGCACACTCGCACAGGCCTGGGTGGACTTCGTCCTGGGCCCCCAGGGCCGCGACGCCCTGACCGAAGCCGGCTTCCGGACACCGTGAGCACCGTCGACGTCGAGGACCGCACCGGGGGTCTGCCGCGTTGGGCGTTCCTCCCGGCGGCGCTGGGCGTGCTGCTCATCGGGCTGCCGGCACTGGGCATGCTCGTGGAAGTGCCGTGGTCAGACCTGCCGGGATTACTGACGTCGGAAGCGTCCCTGGCGGCGATGGGGTTGAGCCTGCGCACCTCGATCGCGGCGACTGCACTGGCGGTGGTGCTCGGAGTGCCCCTCGCCCTGGTCCTGGCCTGGACCCGGCTGCCGGCGGCTCGGGTCGTGCGCGTCGTCGTGCTCCTGCCGCTGGTACTCCCGCCCGTGGTTTCCGGGTTGGCGCTGCTGACCACCTTCGGGCGCCGCGGCCTGCTCGGGCAGTACCTATCGGTCCTGGGCATCGACATCGCCTTCTCCACCACCGCCGTGGTGCTGGCCCAAGCGTTCGTGGCGATGCCGTTCCTGGTGCTTTCGGTGAAGGGGGCGGCCCGCGCCGCCGGCCGGCGCCACGAGGTCATCGCCGCCACCCTCGGAGCGGGTCCGACGACGGTGCTGCGCAGGGTGACGATCCCGCTGCTCGCGCCCGCACTCGGCTCGGGCATCGCGCTGGCATTCGCCCGCTGCCTGGGTGAGTTCGGGGCGACCTTGACGTTCGCCGGGTCCCTGCAGGGCGTGACGCGAACGCTGCCGTTGGAGATTTACCTCCAACGCGAAACCGACCCGGACGCGGCCATCGCGCTGTCCCTGCTGTTGATCCTGCTCGCCGCCGTCCTGGTGCTGCTCACCCAACGACCTGGCGCAAATCGGCATGGCTGGCTCCCACAGCCCGGACCCGATGACCGTCGCCGCTCCCGGGTGAGCGAAGCAGACAGGGCTGCGCGTGCCGGGACACCGGGAGGCGGCGAGCGATGAGCCCGGCGTTGACGATCCACGCGGCGGTGCCGGAACGGCACGTCCAGGTGGACATCGAGGTACCCGCAGGACGCGTGCTGGCGGTCCTGGGCGCCAACGGTGCCGGCAAGTCCACGGTGCTGGCCCTGGCAGCGGGCCTAGTGCGGCCCGAACGAGGCACGGTCACCATCGGCGGACACGAGGTCGCCGGTGGCCGGTGGGTGCCCCCGCACCGACGCAAGATCGCCTTGCTCGCCCAGGAGCCGTTGCTCCTGCCGCACCTGGACGTGCTGGCGAATGTCGCGTTCGGGCCCCGGGCGGCGGGCCTGGGCCGCCGGCAGGCCGAGGAGACTGCCCGGGCGCGACTGCGCGAGGTGGGTGCCGACCACCTGGCTCGCCGCCGGCCCCGAAAACTCTCCGGGGGCCAGCAACAACGGGTGGCGCTGGCCCGGGCGCTGGCGCCGGATCCTCAACTGCTGCTGCTCGATGAACCGTTGGCGGCGCTGGACGTGCAAGCCGCCGCCGATCTTCGGCAACTATTGCGCACCTCCGTGCGGGCGACGGGCCGCACCGCGGTGATCGTGACCCATGACCTGCTGGACGTGCTCGCCCTGGCCGATGACGTCGTCGTGCTGGACGGCGGGCGTGTGGCAGAACAGGGCCCCAGCACCCAGTTGCTCTCCCAGCCGCGTACCGACTTCACCGCTCGGTTCGCCGGGGTGAACCTGCTCATCGGCACCCGACTGGCCGCCGACGCGCTCCGAATCGGTGCCGATGCGGTCATGCACGGGCTGTCCGAGGGGCCCGGGTCCTCTGGCAGTGCCGCGGCGGCCACCTTCAGTCCCCGGGCGGTCGCCGTCCACCGCACCGAACCCGGCGGCAGCCCGCGCAACACGATCACGGTGCGCGTGGTGGGGATCGAGCAGCAGGGCGAGTTGGTGCGGGTCCGCGGCAAGAACGACGACGGGGCGCAACTGGCCGCCGACATCACCCCGGCGTCGGTGGCCGGGCTGGATCTGGCCCTCGGCGATACCGTCGCGTTCGTCATCAAAGCCGCCGAGGTGCGGATCTACCCCGCCTGAACGGCGGCAACCTGAGCGCTGGGGCAACCAGAGTTGGGGCAACCAGAGTTGGGGCAACCTGAACGCCGGAGCAATAGGACCGGGGCCGACTGAACGCTGGGGCAACTGGGTGCGATGCGGCCGAGCCGGGGCTGCCATCGGCGCTACAGCGAGGTCAGACCCAACGCCGCCACCAGGATCAGCGCGGCGATGAGCACCAGGGTCACCAGCAACCCGGGGTGACGCAATCCCCAGGGCAGGATGCGGCGATACTCCTCGGGTAGGTCACGGGGCCGGCTGGGTTCGGCCAGGACCGTCAACTTCGCCCCAGCGCCGGTCAGGGGCCTGATGAGGGCGTCCAGTTCGGTCAGCGGCCACTGATTGCCGTGCAGATACACCACCCGGCGACCCGCTGGATCCACCAACACGGTGGCGGCCTGTGTCGCATTCTGGCCGGCGACGTGGAGCGCTTGGAACTGCACGACTTCGCGCACCGCGCCGGAGGTCAGCGCGCGGCGGGAGCCGAGGAACGGCCGGTAGACCACCTGCCCGTGGGCGTCGACCTCGAACTGCATCCGCCACCACCGCACGAATGCGAGGGTCACTCCCAGGAGCGCGATCCCGGCCAGCACGCCGGGGCGGAACCAGACGTCTGGCCCGAAAACTGTGAGGATGGCCAGCACCAGACCCACTAGCACCCCGGGGACGATCTGCCACAACACCACGAGCAACGGTGGCTTGATCACGCGCACCGAGCCGGGTGCGGGGCCTGGTGTGCCGGGCCGGCTACGTCGGTCGCTGCCGGATCGCCGCGCATCCCGATTGCTGGAGGTGTTCACGGCTGCTCCGCCTCGAATACTTCCGGAAGGCGCCGCGTCGTCCCGGTCGGTGCCGCCCACGCCACCGCGTTGGCGATGATCCGGCGCACCTCGGCCTGGTAATACACCGGATAGTCCTGGTCTCCGGAACGGAAGTAGAACACCCGGCCATGTCCGCGGCGCCAGCAGCACCCGGACCGGAACACCTCACCTCCGGAGAAACTGGAGATGAACACCAGCTCGTCCGGTGCGGGCACGTCGAAGTACTCCCCGTACATCTCATCGCTGGGTATCCGGACCGGTTGGGGCACGCCGTCGGCGATCGGGTGGGCGGGGTCCACGGTCCACACCAGTTCACTGTCCCCGGCGCTGCGCCACCGCAGGTTCGCGGTGGTGCCCATCAGCGCGCGGAAGATCTTGGCGTGATGGGCTGAGTGCAGCGCCACCAGGCCCATCCCGCTCAGCACATGCCGGCGCACCCGGGCGACCACGTCGTCGTCGACCTCGTCGTGGGCGATGTGGCCCCACCAGATGAGCACATCCGTGCCGGCGAGAGCGTGCTCGCTCAGCCCGTGCTCGGGTTCGTCCAGGGTGGCGGTGCGGACCCGGGCGGCGGCGCCCAGGTGCTCCTCGATCGCGGCCGCCAGCACGGTGTGGATGCCCTCGGGGTAGATCTGGGCGACCTGCCGGTCGCGGCGCTCGTGGCGATACTCGTTCCAGACCGTGACGCCCAAAGTGCGGGAGGGTGTCGGGACCGCGGGAGAAGACCCGCGCTGGGAGGACGTCGAGCCGGTGCCGAAGGTGGCTCGGTTCGCGGGCGAGGGTGCCGGGCTGGTGGCGGAATCCGCGGGCCCTGTCTCAGGCATCGGCACTGATGAGCGCCCGGTAGGCCGCGTCGAACCGCTCCCGCCGTTCGGCGTAGTAGTCGGCGGCATCCGGATTGGGCTGATAGGTCAACCCGGTTTGGGCCCTGGAGCGCGGCACGCCCGGGGCCAGGTCCTCCAGGGCCAGCAGTGCGGTGCCGCGCAAAGTGGATCGAGTGTGCCGCACGTGCACCACCTCGGTGCGCAGTACGTCGGCGAGGATCTGCAACCATCCGGGCAGACCCTTGGCCATCCCGCCGCCCACGGCGATGCGTTGCGGCGGACCGGTGACGGTGCGCAACTGGTCGGCGATGCGTCCCAGGCTCAACGCCGTGGCCTCCAGCGCGCCCCGGTAGATCTGGTCGGCGGTGGTGGCCGCGGTCAGGTCCAGGATGTGAGCGCGGGCTTCGGTGGCCCATCCGGTGGAACGCTCACCGCTGAAGAAGGGCAGCACCATCGGGGTCCCCGGCCCGGGCGCGCCGCGTAAGAGGGCGTCCAGGCTGGTGCTTTCCGGCATCCCCTCCAGGCCGAGGTTCGAGCCGCCCACCCGGAGCACCTGTTCGGCCCAACTGGCCACCCGGCCCACGTCGCTCACCGCTCCCCCCAGCAACGTGCGCTCGGCGCTGAACCGGTAGGCCCACAGTCCGCTGGGGATCTCCCCGGCGCCGGTGGGCACCACGGTGCGCATCGCGCCGGAGGTCGCCGCGGACACTCCTACCACCCCGGGTGTGGCGGCGTCGGCGCCGAAGTTCGCGGCCAGACCGTCGCCGATCGCGGGGTACCAGCGCGCATCGGCCAGTGCCGGCCACCGACCGGCCAGGGCCGTAGCCGCACTGCCGACGGGGGTGATCGGCTGATCCGGGTCGTGCACGGGGCTGAGTTGGTCCAGGCTGATGCCCGAGGCACGCACCATGTGCTCGTCCCAGGCGCCGCTGACCCGGTCCAGCATCCCCGACCATGCGGCCGCGGCGCTGCCCACGGCGGTGGTGCCCAGCAGCCGCAGGTAGACGTACTCCCCCAGCGTGAGCCACCGGGTGGCGGCGGCGAACATCTCCGGATGGTCCTGGGAAAGCCACCGCAGCCGGGCCGGGGTGTAGGAGGTGTGCAGCCGCGCTCCGGTCCGCTGGTGCACCTGGTCCTCGTCCAGTTCCTCGCGCAGTTGGGTCACTTGGGCGCTGCACCGGGTGTCGGCGTAGGTGAAGCACGGGGTGACCGCTTCGTCGTCGTCATTCACCCCCACCAGGGATGAGGAGAACGTGTCGATGCCCACCCCGCTGATCTGCGCGCCGGCGGGCAACTGGGCCGTCAGGTCATCGATGATGGCAGCGATCTCGTTGACCACCTCATCGGCGTCGATCACCGCGGTACCGGAGGCGTCGGTCACGAACTGGTGGCGCGCCTTCCCGCGCAGTCCGGGCACCTCGGTGCCGGTGGCGTCGAACACCCCGCCCCTGGTGCCGGAGGAGCCCACGTCGAAGGCGAGCACCCACGGCGCCCGGCCGGCCACCGCGCCCTCATCCACTCCCGTGCCCACGATCACTCCTCCTCGTTATGTGCCCTGTTGCCAGCAACGATAGAGTCTGGCCTTGTGAGTGCACACTATGACGTCGTTGTTCTTGGAGCCGGACCTGGTGGGTACGTGGCGGCGATCCGCGCCGCACAACTGGGTAAGAAGGTCGCGGTGGTGGAGAAGCAGTACTGGGGCGGTGTGTGCCTGAACGTGGGGTGCATCCCCTCCAAGGCGCTGCTGCGCAATGCGGAGATCTCCCACCTGCTGACCAAGGAGAAGAAGAAGTTCGGCATCGAGGGCGACGCCACGATGTCCTACGAACCCACGCACAAGCGCTCGCGCCAGGTGTCCGACGGCATCGTCAAGGGCGTGCACTTCCTGATGCGCAAGAACAAGATCGATGAGGTGCACGGTTGGGGCACGCTGACCTCGGCCACCTCGATGACCGTGGAGGGTGAGGACGGCAAGCAGGACCTGACCTTCGACAACCTCATCATCGCCACCGGCGCCACCACCCGGATGATCCCCGGCGTGGAACTCAGCCAGAACGTGGTGACCTATGAGGAGCAGATCCTCGACCCGAACCTACCCGGCTCGATCGTCATCGCCGGCTCCGGCGCGATCGGGGTGGAATTCGCCTACATCATGGCCAACTTCGGGGTGGACGTGACCATCGTGGAGTTCCTGGACCGGATGGTGCCCACCGAGGACCCGGAGATCTCCAAGGAACTGGCCAAGCACTACAAGCGCCTGGGCGTGAAGGTGATGACCTCCACCAAGGTCGAAGGTGTGGAGGACACCGGCGACGGCGTGAAGGTCACCGTTTCCCCGGCCGACGGCGGTGAGTCCCAGGTGCTGGAGGCCGACCGGATGCTGTCAGCCATCGGGTTCGCACCCCGCGTGGAGGGCTACGGCCTGGAGGACATCGGCGTGCAGACCGAACGCGGTGCGATCACGGTGGACTCCCGCGGGCGCACCAACGTGGACGGGGTGTACGCGATCGGGGACGTGACCGGCAAACTCATGCTCGCCCACACCGCGGAGGCGATGGGGGTGGTGGCCGCCGAGACCATCGCGGACGCCGAGACGATGGAGATCGACTTCGACTTCATCCCGCGGGCCACGTACTGCCAGCCGCAGATCGCCTCCTTCGGGTACTCCGAGGACCAGGCCAAGGAGCGCGGCTTCGACGTGAAGGTGGCCAAGTTCCCGTTCTCCGCCAACGGTAAGGCCGCGGGCCTGGGCGACACCTCCGGGTTCGTCAAGGTGGTGGCCGATGCCAAGTACAACGAGATCATCGGCGCGCACATGATCGGCCCGGACGTCACCGAGTTGCTCCCGGTACTGACACTGGCGCAGCGGTGGGACCTGACCGCCGATGAGGTGGCCCGCAACGTCTTCGCCCACCCCACCCTGGGTGAGTCGATCAAGGAAGCCATCCACGGTATCGCCGGCGAGATGATCAACTTCTGACGGATGCGGATCGAACCCCAGGTGCGTAACCAGGCCAACACCGACCGACCCGGGACCACCCGGTTCGATGAGTTGTCGCCCGCCGGGCGGCTGCTGGTTCTGGTGGTGTTCAGCGGCGGCGTGGCGGCGGTGTTCTTCCTGCTGCCCTTCTACGCCCGGTTCGCCGCGGACCTGTCCTGGATGCCGCTGCAGGACCAGTGGCTGGCACTGGGGGACTACGGCAGTTGGTTCTTCACCTGGCGACTGCCGATCGGCTTGGTGATCGGCGCGCTGATCGGGATGGCCGTGGCCGGGCGCAGCACCTCCCTGGTGATGACCGATGACCGGTTGACCTTCCGCGTCGGGGACGAGGTCAACGTGATCAACCGCGGGCAGGTCGGTGCCGTGGAAGGCAAACGCAGCCGGGTCACGGTCCGGGGCCTGAACCAGGAGCAGTTGATCCACGCCAAGTTGGAAGCGACCCACGAATCCATCCGGGAGGCGTTCCAGCGGCACCGGTATCCCTGGCAGGGCGACTGACCCGCACGCGGCCCAGCGGCCAACGCTAGACCAAGGCTCCGGGGGTGACATGGGTCGGAAAGGCCGCTACTTCGGTGAGGCAGCATCGGCCCCCGCGGACACCACCACCAGTGAGACGATGACCCCATGGCCACGTCCCACCTGGGTGAGGAGCACCGCCGCCGCGTCCGGGCCTTCACGCTCTCCGCACTGGGCGCATTGGCGCTCCTCGCCGTCGGGGTGCTCACCTATGCGTTGGTGGTCGGTTTCGGCGTTCCCGGGACCGGCACTGTGGACGCTGCCGCTCGGGGCGGTCATGAGCGCGACCTGGTGGTGCGGGCGGTGATCGGCCGACCGGGGTGTACCGAGTTGACGGGAATCGAGGTGACCGAGCGCGACGCCGAGGTCGCACTCACCGTCCGTACCTCGATCCCGCACGGCACCCGGTGGGACTTCCAGTGCCCCGACGACGCCACCTTCGTTTACCACACGGTGCGTCTGCAGGCCCCGCTGGAGGAACGCTCGGTGCTGGATGAAACCACGGGCGCCCCGGTGCAGGTGCACGATTCGGTCGCGGCGCTAGTTGGCCGCGAGGGCTGACAGTAGTATGCGCGGGTGACTTCCGCAGATTCCCCGGACGGCGCCACCCGCGTGGGTGAGTTGCGGCGCACTGACCGCGTGCTCACCGTGCTCCTCTTCGGCGCAGTCGGCCTGGGGGCCGGCTTCGCCTTCCCGTACCTGGCCGGCTGGGCATCCCAACTTCCGTGGGTGCCGTTCCAGGGGCCGCTGCAGTTGCTGGGCTCCTTCGACCATGACTGGCTCGTGTGGGGCCGGCCGGTGATCGGCACAGTCGTGGGCGTGGGGCTCTCCCTATTCGCGCTCCGGGCTACCCCGGTCCTCACTTTGACCGATGAGCGCGTTGAAATCCGTGCCGGCGATGAGGTGACCATCATCGACCGGGAGAAGGTGGACGGCGTTCGACGCAAGGGCCGGAAGGTCGTGATTCTCAGCGCCACCGGCCGCGAACTGTTCCACGGTGAGGTCGAAGGCGGCAAGGACGAGATTCGGGAGGCGTTCGTGCGCCACGACTATCCGTGGGAGTCGCTCTGATGTCTGCCGCACTCGGTGCCGCGGTACACCCAGCGGCGGCGCGGACCATCCATGCGAACCACCGCGACCGTCGAATGCGGCGGGCCCTCCATGGCTGTGCGATGCCGATACGCGGCCGCGGGTCGCCCCGGGTGAGAAGATGACGTGAGGCCCCGCCATCGCCGGCGCCTCACATCTGGAAAACCCTGACCTCACATTCCCCCGCGGCTGGATCGTCTACATAGTGTGATGACCGTTCCCTTCGACCAGGTCGTGACCCGGCACGGGGCCACCGTGCTGCGGGTGTGCCGGGCAGTGCTGGGTCCTGATCACGCCGAGGACGCCTGGTCGGAGACGTTCCTGGCCGCGTTGCGCGCCTACCCGGACCTACCCGCGGGCGCGAACGTGGAGGCCTGGCTGGTCACCATCGCCCACCGCAAGGCGATCGACCACCTGCGGCACGTCAACCGACAGGCCCAACCGGTCGCCGTCGTCCCGGAGCGTCCCAGTTCTCGCTACGCACCGGGCGGGTGGGAGCGCGACCTGTGGGAACTGCTCGGTGAGTTGCCGGACCGACAACGCCACGCCGTCGTCTACCACCACATCGCCGGGCTGCCCCACGCCGACGTCGCCGCGATCATCGGCAGCACCCCCGCTGCGGTACGCCGCGCATCGGCCGACGGGATCGCCCGGCTCCGCCACCTCTACACCCAGGAGACACCATGACCCCGAAGAACGTTGGTGACCTGCTGGCCGACGACGTCGAGCCCCACGACGTGCAGCGGCTGCGCACCGCCCTGGCCGGCACCGCACGCGCCGAGGGGCTACTCGACGTGGGTTACTGCACCATGCCCAGCCCGATCGGCGATCTGCTCGTGGCGACGACGCCCGCCGGGATCATCCGGGTGGCGTTCGCCGCGGAGGACTTCGATGCCGTGCTGGCCGACCTGGCTGCCAAGGTCAGCCCGCGGGTGCTGTATGCACCGGCGCAGTTGGATCCGGTGGCCAAGCAGGTGGAGGAGTACTTCACCGGACGACGGCGTCACTTCGAGGTGACAGTGGACCTGTCCCTGATCGGGGGGTTCCGCCGAGAGGTCCTCGACGAGTTGCAGACGGTGCCCTTCGGCGCTCAGGTCACCTACACCGAGTTGGCCACACGCTCCGGGCGGGCGAAGGCGGTGCGGGCGGCCGCGAGCGCCTGCGCCCAGAACCCGGTTCCGGTAGTGGTGCCCTGCCATCGGGTGGTGCGCTCCGACGGTTCGCTGGGCGGCTACCGGGGCGGCCTGCCGGCGAAGGAGACGCTGTTGGCGCTGGAGGCGGGTCGTGGCGCCTGAGGATTGGTCGGTGCCGGGGGGCGATGAAGCGCCGGGCGTGACGGTTCCCCGCCTGCCGGCGGATGCGGCCCGCGACCCCGAACTTGTCGAGCAGATCACCGCCTTGGCCAACGAGGTGTACGCGGTGGCCGAGGCGGGTTTCTGGCAGCCCGGTGCAGCCCGCACCACCCCGGAGGAGATCGCCGCGGCGATCCGGGCCGTGCAACTCATCGTCGCCATGGCGGGCACCGTGGTGGGGGTGATCCGCACGCAGGTGGACGGCCCGGACGCCTCGTTCGGGATGCTGGCCGTTGATCCGGCTCACCGAGATCGCGGGGTGGGTCGGCGGCTGGTGCGGGCTGCCGAAGACGGCGCACGCCGTGCCGGTGCGGAACAGATGCACCTGGAGGTGCTCACCCCGACCGCGCGAGAATCCGGCGGGAAGGCTGAACTCGGCCGCTGGTATGAGCGTCTGGGGTACCGGTACGCCGGTGACCTCGCACTGCACGAGCGATATCCGGATCTGGTCCCTGAGTTGGCGGTGCCCTGCCATCTGCGGCTTTACCGTCGTCCGCTCGCACCCAGCGGCGCCTGACCACGTGGTCGTTCCATGGCACTATCCCTCGCGTCCCGCCCGGCAGAGCGCTTCGTCCTGATGGGTTGTCCAGCAGGTGGACCTTGGAGATCTGGTGTAACTGGGCACCGGAACCGGTGAGAGGATCGTAGGCAGAGACGTTCCACCTGCAGGAGGCACCCCGATGGCATTGCCCTTTGACAACAACCCCAAGTTCGCTGCCTACGCCCACCCCGAACGGTTGGTGTCCACCCAGTGGCTCGCCGACCACCTGGGCGAGCCCGGCCTGGTGGTGGTTGAGAGCAATGAGGACGTGCTGTTGTACGACACCGGCCATATCCCGGGGGCGGTGAAGATCGACTGGCACCTCGACCTGAACGACGCGGTCACCCGCGACTACGTAGAAGGGGAAGCGTTCGCCGACCTGATGGGCCGCAACGGGATCACCCGGGACTCCACCGTGGTGATCTACGGCGACAAGAACAACTGGTGGGCCGCGTACGCGCTGTGGGTGTTCACCCTGTTCGGGCACCCGGACGTGCGACTGCTGGACGGCGGCCGGGCGGCCTGGGTGGCTGAGGACCGGGAGTTCACCACGGAGGTTCCCAGCCCGCAGCGGGTGCAGTACCCGGTGGTGGAGCGGGACGACTCCACCATCCGCGCCTACAAGGAGGACGTGCTGGACTTCCTCGGCGGTCAACTGGTGGACGTGCGCTCCCTGCCCGAGTACACCGGCGAGAAAACCCACATGCCGGACTACCCCCAGGAGGGCACCTTGCGCGGCGGTCACATCCCCGGCGCCCAGTCCGTGCCGTGGGCAAGGGCGGCCAATGAGGACGGCACGTTCCGTTCTCGTGCCGAACTGGAGGAGATCTACCGGCAAGAAAAGGGCCTGGATCCCAACGAGCCCGTGATCGCCTACTGCCGCATCGGGGAACGGTCCGCCCACACCTGGTTCGTACTGCAGTACTTGCTCGGCTTCGACGACGTGCGCAACTACGACGGCTCGTGGACCGAGTGGGGCAACACCGTGCGGGTGCCGATCACCGTCGGCGCCGAACCCGGCGAGGTCCCCGTTCGCTGATCCGGCGCATGCGCCGCGCGAGCGCTCGGGCCTCGAGCCTGCACCCGTCCTGAGACTTGCACGGACGCTGGGTCGGCGTGGGGCTCGTCTGCACGGACGCTGGGTCGGCGTGCGGCTCGAGCCTGCGCGGACTGAGCCGCCCCCGCTGACCCCAGGGCACTGCTAACCGGCCGCGACCTCGGGCCGATGCTGTTAGGTCCAACCCGGCTGCGGGTGAGAGGATCGAATCTGGTTACTAGTTGTCCCGTGGAGAGGAACCACCGTGCCACTGCCCCCCGCACTGGCTCAGATCGTGGAGGACTTCAACGCCCTTCCCACCCCCGAGCGGCTGCAACTCCTACTGGATTTCTCCCGCGAGTTGCCGGAGTTGCCGGAGCGCTTCGCCGATCATCCCGAACTGCTGGAGCCGGTTCCCGAATGTCAGTCCCCGCTGTTCCTGATCGCTGAACTCGACGGCTCCGGCGATGACGCGCAGGTGCGGCTGCACTTCTCCGCCCCGGCCGAAGCGCCCACCACACGCGGATTCGCCGGGATCCTGCACGAGGGTTTGGACGGGTTGCGTGTGCGGGAGATCCTGGACGTGCCGGCTGACGTGTCCGATCAATTGGGACTCGGTGAGGCCGTCAGCCCCTTGCGGTTGCGGGGCATGGCCGGGATGCTGTGGCGGATCAAACGGCAGGTGGAACTCAAAGCCGCCGCGTGACATCCCGCCCTGGGTTGGGACTGTGATTACCCGCCCAGGGCTTGCACGTTCGCGCCCCTGTCACCCCTGAGGGCCGGGCTCAGGCTCCGGGGAGGGCGCCGGGGCGGGGTCTGGTGCTGCGCCCAAGGCCCCGGCGATCCGCTGTTGCATGGCCTGATCCGCAGCGTCTGGGATCACGATCAACCCCTCAAGGGCCCGCTGCGCGCGCCGGTAGGCCTGTTGCCGCTCAGCATGGGTGGCACCGGAATCGTCTGCGAGCGCCAGGAATCGTTTCGCCCGCTCCAAGGTGCGGCGTTCCTCTTGCGTGAAATCGGCGGCGCGGCGCCGCTTGGCCTCACGTTCTGCGATCTCGAACGTGATGGCGTACTCCCGGACCGCCTCCCGGTAGGCGGCGATCTGGTCCGGGTCCGTCGTCGTGCTCGGATCTTCCGGGCGAAGCCCGTCCGCGGTGCGCTTGGCGCGGTGGAACTCCACCGTGACATCCTCACGCATGTCGCTCATCACCGGGAAGTCGATGAGTTTGGCCAGGTCCAGTTCGTAAGCCAGCCAGCGCTGGTCGATCTCTTCGTGCTCGGCGATAAGCCGGTCCAACTCCTGGCGAGCGGTCTCGCCGGCCGCCGGGGAGGGCGCAGGCACCTGGGGCGTTCCGGCGGGTTCAGCGTCGGCGGCGACCATGCGGTGGCCGTACTTGATCTTGGCCATCTCCAGTTTGTGCCGGCGACGGCGCTCATCCCATCGGCGCACCGCTTTCGCCCAGCCGCTGGCCATCCCACCGAGCACTCCACCGAGGGGGAAGACCAGCCACCAGTAGGAGCCGATGAATTCCCACACATTCACCCGCTAAGCGTACCCAGCGTCAGGGCGAAAGTTCGATGACACCTGTCCTACTCCGGGCGCCTGGCCGCGGTGTGCGGCGATCAGGTGACCGGGGCCGCCGCCCGGTGTGCGGCGAGCAGGTCCCGGTACCAGTGACCGGAATCCTTGATGGTGCGCTGCTGGGTGGCATAGTCCACGTGCACGATCCCGAACCGCTTGTCATACCCGAAAGCCCACTCGAAGTTGTCCAGCAGCGACCAGGCCAGGTAGCCGCGCACGTCCACGCCAGCCTCGATCGCTTCGGCCACGGCGGCGATATGGGTGGCCAAGTACTGTTGCCGATCCGCATCGTGCACGGCATCGCCGGTGAGTTCGTCGTCGAAGGCCGCGCCGTTCTCGGTGATCATGATCGGCGGAACCGGCCATTCGCGCTGCAGGCGCAACAGCAGGTCGCGAAGCCCGTGTGGTTCGATGCTCCACCCCATCGCGGTGCGCGGGTGCGGAGGCGGGAGGAACTCGACGTGTTCCTGACCCGCGAGCGCCGGGTCGGTGACCGGTGCGGGCTCACGCCCCCGCACGTGGTGTTGGCTGTAGTAGTTCACCCCGAGCAGATCCAGCGGTTGGGCGATAGTGTCCATGTCCCCCGGATGCACGGCGTCGGCCGCGTTGAACCGTTGCTGCAGGTCGATGATCTCCTCGGGGTACCGCCCGTGCAGCGTGGCATCGAGCCAGAGCCGGTTCTGGATCGCGTCGACCGTCGCTGCTGCTTTGCGGTCCGCTTCGAAATCCCCGGAGTCGCCGGTGACGATGCCGTACAGGTTCGGCACCACGCCATAGTTGTGGCCGGGGCCCTCGCGGCGCATCACCCGCACCGCCGCACCGTGGGCGAGCAATAGGTGGTGGGCGGCCCGGAGCGCGGCGCGGGGGTCGGTCAGGCCGGGGGCGTGCACTCCACTGCCGTAACCGAGGAAGGCCGAGCACCATGGCTCGTTCACGGTGAGCCAGGTATCGACCAGGTCGCCGAACTCACCGTGGACTATCTGGGCGTACCGGGTGAAGGCGTCGACGATCTCCCGGTTGGCCCAGCCGCCGCGGTCCTGCAGCGGCTGGGGCAGGTCCCAGTGGTACAGCGTGGCCACCGGGGTGATGCCGGCGGCGCGCACAGTTTCCAAGAGTCTGCGGTAGAAGGCGATCCCGCGCGGCTCTATCGCCCCGTCACCATCGGGAATGACCCTGGGCCAGGCGAACGAGAACCGATAGGACCGCAGGCCCAGGTTGGCCATGATCTCCACATCTTCGGCGAACCGGTGGTAATGGTCCACAGCGATGTCACCGTTCTGGCCCCGGCGCACTTTGCCCGGCACGCGGCTGAACGTGTCCCAGATACTCACGCCGCGGCCGTCCGCAGACGCCGCGCCCTCGATCTGGTAGGACGCGGTGGCGGCACCGAAAGCGAAGTCGGCTGGGAAGCGGGCGGCCAGTGCCTGCGTTTGCGGGTCTGCTGATGGGGTCACGGGTCCTCTTCTCCATCGGGAGCACTCATCGATTCCGACACGGCGCGCATGCGCCGCAGATCGCGGGCCTCGTTTTCCGTTAACGCGGCGCTGCGGTAGGGACATCGTGCCCGAGATCGGGGCAAGTCCGCAGGCGCTCGACGGGCATGGCGCGCAGGTTCGTGACCGCCCCGATGGCGCAGCGGCCAGAATCGGACCATGACCTACTTCGAGCGAGTCTCCGAATCGACCTACCGAGCAACCCGGCACGTCAGCGGCGCGTGGCGTACCGATGAGCAGCACATTGCCCCGATGCTCGGCCTGCTCGTGCATCTCGTCGAGACCGATCACCACGCGCGACGTGACGATGGCCTGGTGATCGGTCGGCTCTCCTACGACATTCTCGGCATCATCCCGGTGGAACCGGTGGACGTAGACATCGAGGTGCTCCGCCCCGGCCGCACGATCGAACTCGTCCAGGCGACGGTCGCCCACGGCGGGCGCTGCGCCGTCGTGCTCCGCGCCTGGTTCATGCAGCAGCAGGACACCTCGGCACTGGCCGGCACCGACCTGCCCGCCATCCCGCCGCACCAAGACATGATTCCGTGGGATCCCACCCAGGATTGGCCCGGCGGGTTCATCGAGTCCCTCGAAGTCCGCCGCCAGCAGTCCCGGCCGGGCCGTGCGGCCTCCTGGGTGCGTCCCAAGTACGCGCTGCTGGACTCCGAACCCGTCAGCGCGCTGGCGCGGGCGGTGGGTGTGTTCGACGCCGCCAACGGGATGACGCCCAGGGAAAGCCCGGGGGAAGTCGCGTTCCCGAACCTCGACCTGACCGCCCACCTGTTCCGGCGTCCCGACGGCGAGTGGGTGGGCTTCGACACGACGGTGTCCTTCGGGCCACGCGGGATCGGCCTGACGACCACCACACTGCATGACGCCGACGGGCCGTTCGGCACTATGGACCAGATCCTCACCGTGCGCCCGATGTGAAGGCGCCGATCACAGTGGATCGAACCGGCGCAGAAGGCAGACTCGCCGGGCCAAGACGCGCTCGTTCGCCCTCTACCGGCGCCGCCCATCACACTGGAGGCTATGGAGCCTTTGACTGCTCACCTGCTCGTCACCGCGCTGGCCGCGCTGTTCCTGGTGGTCGGCGTACTCGGCACGATCTTCCCGATAGTGCCCGGCTCACCGCTGACGATGGTGACGCTGCTGGTGTGGGGCTGGGTGTTGGGTTCCACCGCCTCCTGGGCCGCGGCCATCACCGGTATCGTGCTCGCCGCGGCCGGGATGAGCGCCTCACTGATCCTCACCGGACGCAAGATGCGCCGAGAACGTATCCCGAGCCGGCCTGTACTGATCGGGGTACTCGCCGGCGTTGTCGGTATGTTCATCATCCCGGTAGCCGGGTTGTTCCTCGGGTTCGCAGCGGGCCTGTTCGGCGCCGAGTGGGCACGACGACGGGATGTGCAGGCGGCGATGCGGTCCTCCTGGGAGGCAATGAAATCGATGGGCTTGGGGATGCTGATCGAGTTCGTCTGCGCGGCGCTGGCCGGCTCGGTGTTCGCCGTGGGTGCGCTGGTGCACTTCCTTGGGTGAGACTCGCTCTCCCCTGGGTGAATTCCGTGCTGCCCTGGATGGCCATCGCCCGGTGCTGGGTCAACCTCGCACTGCCCTGGGTGGCCATCGCGCTGTCCCCCGCTCGGCAGGCACGGCGACGCAGCAAAGAAACTTGGATCGCGCCGTCACAATCGCCGGCTCCAGGACATAAGAGGTACCGGGAGGATTCATGTTTCGAACGAGATCAGCCGTAGCACTGACAGCCGTACTAGTGGCGGCCGCAGGTTGCGGGGCAGCGCAGGATCAACGCGAGCCGGTGGGTGAGCACGTGATCGCCTACGCCGAGAACGTCCACGGCACAGAGTGGGTGGGGGAGGTGGATTTACCCTCGGCGCTCGTTATGCAGTCCGCCGCGGACATCGAAGATTGGGTCGAGACCCTGCCCGATCCGGAACCAACGCTGTTCGAGCCGCTATTCGACGTGGATCTTGACGAGCATTTCCTGGTACTCGGAGGCTACCCGCGGTGCACCGAGACGAGTTCGATCGTCTTGGCAGGGACTGGTGACGACACGTCGCTGGTGTTCGAGGTGACGGCGCCTGAATCCGACACGATGTGCGCCTGGTCGCCCTACACCCTGGACGCGTGGGCCGTGCCGCGATCGGCGACCGACGGTGAGGTCCCGGGTTCGGTGCCGATCTCCCACGCGGGCGACACCGGC
Source organism: Beutenbergiaceae bacterium (assembly GCA_035302405.1). Classification (GTDB taxonomy): domain Bacteria; phylum Actinomycetota; class Actinomycetes; order Actinomycetales; family Beutenbergiaceae; genus CALKWS01. The sequence continues at coordinate 4,240 of DATGSR010000183.1, read as the reverse complement.
ACCGCATAGGTCGTCCGCGGCTATCGCGGGAACTAGTGCGCCATGTCCACAAAACGGGTGTAGTGACCTTGGAATGCGACGACGATGGTGTCGGTGGGGCCGTTGCGGTGCTTGGCCACGATCATGTCGGCCTCCCCCGCGCGTGGGGACTCCTTCTCGTACATGTCCTCGCGGTGCAGCAGGATCACGACGTCGGCATCTTGCTCGATGCTTCCGGACTCGCGAAGGTCGCTCATCTGCGGCTTCTTGTCGGTGCGCTGCTCCGAACCGCGGTTGAGTTGGGAGATCGCGATGACCGGAACCTCGAGTTCCTTGGCGAGCAACTTCAGTGCTCGAGAGAACTCGGAGACCTCCTGCTGCCGGGACTCCACCCGTTTGCCCGAACTCATCAACTGCAGGTAGTCGATCACCACGAGTTTCAGATCGTGGCGTTGCTTCAGCCGCCGACACTTCGCCCGGATTTCCATCAGCGACATGTTCGGGGAGTCGTCGATGAACAGCGGCGCGTCCGACACCCGGCTCATCGTCCGGGCCAACCTGGTCCAGTCCTCATCGCGCATCGTGCCCTTGCGCATGTTGTTCAGCGGCACCTGCGACTCGGCCGAAAGCATCCTCATGGAAATCTCATTACGACTCATTTCCAATGAGAAGATTACCGACGTCAATCCGTTCTTAATCGACGCGGCGCGGGCGAAGTCCAAGCCCAAGGTGGAGTTGTGCGTGGGGATGAATGAATGGGACGCCAGGTAGAGATGGTCGGGGTGATCAACCTCTACACATCGGACCGGTACGGATTCGACCGGCCGCACGGAGGTGATGAATCGGCTCGTGCGACGAGGGGTCTCGCCGTGCGCCCTTTCCTTATGGGCCTGCTGTTTGCGGGAGAGTGCGAACACTTTCTCGTCGGTGGTGAAGGTGAGCGTGTACGCGGTCGAGGACTCCTCCCGACGTCCACGCACTGGCCTCGTCGTGAACCCGGTGCGGTAGCCCAGGGTGTGGACGAGTTCGCGCACCTGGGTGGCTAGCCGCCGATTCGTGACGGTGAACTGCACCGCTCCGCTGGGGCTGACCGTGCCGTCGGTGTCCAGCAAACCCGCTAATAGGTCACGACGTTGCTGCTCGCTGGCGCGCAAGTACACCTCTGGAATGTGTTTGTCGCCCAGCACGCCCAAGGTCCGCAGCCGTGCCTGCACCGTCCCGTGGCGCCCATGGCACTCAGCACACCGCCGCAACCCGGACGACGGAGCGCCACAGTCGGGACAGGTGGGCGGCACGCGAGGCGGAGCCTCTCGAGGCACCCGGCCGCCGCAACTCTGGCCACAGGTGCGCACCTCGGAGCTCTTCGGCGTGAACGAGTCCCCGCAGATCATGCATGTGCGAGGCTCAGGCTGCGCAACCGGCAACCGGATCGAGTAGTTGCCGCTTGCCCCAGGTGTTACGAGGTAGCCACGGGTCTCGATATGCATCGCAATCTCTGGATCAGCAGAGGAGTACCGTGCACCGGAACTGTGCCCGTCGCCCAACCACACCCCGAGGACGTAGGGGTCAATGGGCAGATCTGCTTCGGGGAACTGCAACGCCTTGGTCGTATTGACGCTGTGGTTCAGCCGTCGGTCTGCGGTCGGACAACGCAACGTGTCCGCGATCTCCTCCGTAGTCCGGATTTCTGCGAACGTCTGTTGGTTCTTGGACCTGTTATAGCCGGCTCGGGCGGCTTGCGCGGACTTGCGGGAAGCGCGCGTTTCAGTCAGCCATTGGTGGTCGGCATCGGCGAGGATCGTTGTGCCATCGTCGAAAGTGACCTCATAGCAGGGCCGGCCCGACATTACCTCGGTGGCAGCCACCACCGTGGTGGGCGTGCCGTCTGCAGCGATGAGTTGATCACCCACCCGCACCTCAGCCATGGTGGTCCACCCGGTGGGCGTGGGTAGCGGAGTGTGCAACGCCAGCGCCTTGCCCACAGCTGGTCTAGCTGCCACCACCACCATCTGGCCGGCGTGCAATCCGTTGGTGAGCGCGTCCAGATCGACGAACCCGGTGGGCACCCCCACCATGCCCTCACCATGGTGGGAGGCGGCGTCGATCTCCTCCATGGTCTCGTTGATGATGTCCTTCAGCGGGACGTAGTCCTCGCTGGTGCGCTGCTCGGTGACGGCGTAGACCTCGGCCTGGGCGGTGTTGACCAGTTCGTCCACATCCCCGCCGTCGGTGGCGTATCCCAGTTGCACGATCCGGGTACCGGCGTCGACCAAGCGGCGCAGCACCGCACGCTCGCGCACGATGCGGGCGTAGTAACCGGCGTTGGCAGCCGTGGGCACTGAGGACAGCAGCGTGTGCAGGTAAGGCGCGCCGCCGATACGCGCCAACTCACCGCGGTTGGTCAACTCCGCCGCTACCGTTACCGCATCGGCGGGCTCCCCGCGGCCGTACAGGTCCAGGATCGCTTCGTAGATCGCCTCGTGCGCGGGACGGTAGAAGTCGGTGCCCCGGAGGACTTCGATGACGTCGGCAATGGCGTCCTTGGACATGAGCATGCCGCCCAGCACACTCTGCTCGGCCGCCACATCCTGCGGCGGGGTCTTATCGAACCCTTCCCCCGGTGGGGCCATCTCCGCGAGGCTCATTCGGCCACCCCCGGTCGCGCTCCTATCGCTCGCATCGCCGTCCTTGCTGTCGTCAAACCGCTACCCACACTCATACCGTCGCCCTCTGACACACCGTCGAGGACCGCGACACCCGGGCGCGCGCCTGCACCCGGGATCGCTCGTCGTCGATGATGACTCCGTGCGAGGCGCACCTCGGGAACCACTCCTTCGTGGAGGCTAGACGCTCCCCACCCTGGCGCCAAACCCCCGCCGGGGCAGCCTGTGCATGAACACGGCCTAGGCTGTGGACACTGTGTGGAACGCGCCGGGTCCGGTTGTGCACAGGCCGGGGACACAGGTGTGGATAACCTTCTGAGACCCCGGGTTTGCAGGGCAAACTCGCTGTGGATAACGCGTGTGAAAAGAAGTCGGAGGATCGGTGGACGACACGCCGGGGCAACACGCCGAGAGCGACCGGGCGCTGGATCGACGCATCTTCTCCCTTGCCTGGCCCGCCCTGGGCGCGCTGGTCGCCGAGCCGCTGTTCGTGCTCATCGACTCCGCCGTCGTCGGGCGCTTGGGGGTGAACGAACTTGCCGGCCTGACCCTTGCCTCCACCTTGCTGGTCACCCTCGTGTCGGTGTTCGTGTTCCTCGCCTACGCCACCACCGCTTCGGTGGCCCGCCAACTCGGTGCGGGCAATACGCGCCGGGCGCTTGCCATGGGCATGGACGGGATCTGGCTCGCGCTGGGCCTCGGCGTGCTGGTGATGGTGGTGGGGATCGCCGTGGCGCCGTGGGTGGTGGACCTCATGGGCGCCCCCGCTCCGGTCCGGCCGCATGCGATCGACTACTTGCGATACTCGCTGCCGGGCATTCCCGGGATGCTGGTGGTGCTCGCGGCCACCGGGGCGCTCCGAGGTCTGCAGGACACCCGCACCCCGTTCGCCGTGGCCGTCGGCGGGGCGATCGTGAACACCGTCGGATCCATCGTGCTGGTGCACCCGGTAGGACTGGGAATCGCCGGATCCGGACTGGCCACCTCCCTCACCCAGATCGGCATGGGAGTGGTGCTGCTGGTGGTGATGGTGCATGGTGCTCGCGAGCACGGGGTATCGCTGCGTCCCCATATCGGCGGGATCTTCGCGAACGCCCGGGCCGGGGTGCCGTTGCTGATCCGCACCGGAACTTTGCGGATCGCAGTGCTGGCCACGGTGTTCACCGCCACCCACCTGGGCGCCGTGACGCTGGCGGCGCATCAGATCGTCAACGCGATGTGGGGGTTGGCCGCGTTCGCCCTGGACGCCCTGGCGATCGCCGCGCAGGCGCTCATCGGTCACGGGCTGGGCAGGAGTGACGTCGATGCGGTGCGCCGCATCACCCGCCGCACCCTGCTGTGGGGCACGGGCGCCGGCGCCGTGCTGGGGGTGTTGTTCGGGGCTGCGGGGTGGTTGATCACGCCGTTGTTCTCCGCCGACGCCGGGGTGCAGCAGGCGGCCGCGTGGGGGTTGGTGGTCATCGGAATCCTGATGCCGATCGCCGGGTGGGTGTTCGTGCTCGACGGCGTGCTCATCGGGGCCGGGGACGGCCGATTCCTGGCCTGGGCCGGCGTGATCACCCTGGTGGCGTACCTGCCGCTGGTGGGGCTGGTATGGG
>DATGSR010000182.1:0-2666 GCA_035302405.1 Beutenbergiaceae bacterium | reverse complement strand
TCAGTCCCGTGCGGGCGCACGCGACTCCAGGAAGGAGTACACCTCCGAGTCATCCACCCCCGGGAAGGTGCCACCCGGCAGGGCCTGCATGATGTGGGTGTGCAGTTTGGCGCTCGGCCAGGCCGCCCCTCGCCACCGGGCGGCCAGTTCCGGTTCGGCTTCCCGGCAGCAACTCAACTCCGGGCAAGCCGATACCGACCGTGAGGTCGTTTCCCGCCCGCGGAACCACTTGGCGTCGGCGAACGGCACGCCGATGGTGATGGAGAAGTCCCCGCTGGTGCCGGTGCCGATCTGGGCAGTGCACCAATAGGTACCCGAGGGGGTGTCGGTGTATTGGTGGAACTCCCCCGGCCGGTCGGCGTAATCGAACACGGTGCGGGAGGTCCAGTGCCGGCACACCAGTTGCCCCTCGATCGCCCCGGTCACATCGGTGGGGAAGGTGACGTCGTCGTTCTCATACCCCTTGTACAAGGTGCCATCCCGCCCCACCCGGGCGAAGTGCACGCGGACGCCCAGGTGAGAGGTGGCCAGGTTGGTGAACCGGTGCGCGGCTCCCTCATGAGTGACGCCGAAGGCGTCGCGCAGGTCCTCGATGGACAACTCCCGCTCCTTCTTCGCGGTCGCCAGGAACTCGACCGCCCGGTGCCGCGGCATGAGCACTGCTGCGGCGAAATAACTGATCTCCAGCCGTTGGCGCAAAAAGTGGGCGTAGGTGCGTGGCTGGGAGTGTTCCAGCACCCGGTGCGCCAGCGCCTGCAACGCCAGGGAGCGCAAGCCGTGCCCGCCGGGAATGGACTGCGGCGGCAGGTAGATCCGGCGATTCTCCAAGTCGGTGACGCTGCGGGTGGACGACGGCAGATCCGCGGCGTAGTGCAGTGTGAAGCCCAAATGCCCGGCGATGCGTTCCACGGTGCGGTGGGTCACCGGACCGGCGGTGTAACCCACGGCCGCGAGCACCGACTCCGCCGCGTCCTCGACCTCGGCGAGATAGTTGTCCTGATCGCGCATCGTGCGCCGTAGTTCGGTATTGGCCCGGCGAGCCTCCTCCGGGGTTGCGCTGGCCTCGCTGGAGCGGCGGGCCAGTTCTGCGTGCAGACCCACCAGCGCCTCCAGCGCCTCCATCGGCAACTTGCGCCCGGGCCGCACGGTGGGAAGCGACAGCGCCTGGTACAGCGGGCCCCGTTGCGCTGCCTCCAGTTCGATCTCCAGTGCGTCGCGCCGCGAGGGTGGCGTCTCATCGAGCAGGTCCGACACGGTCACACCCAACGCCTCGGCCAGCGAGTGCAGCAAACCCAGGCGCGGCTCGCGGTGACCGTTCTCGATCAGCGACAACTGGGAAGCGGCCACGCCGACCCGTGCGGCGAGGTCGTCCAGGGTCAAGCCGGCGGTGGTGCGGAAGTGTCGAATGCGCCGGCCCACGGTGAGCACCGCGCTCCCCTGGCCGCCCTTGCGGACCGCGGTCTTGGCGCGGTCACCGGCGGGGACGCCGGTGGCGGGCTTGGCACGGTTGGCGGAACCGGGACGAGAGGCGGCCGTGGTGGACATTTCCTCACCCTAGCGAAAGATCAACGATTCTTTCATCACATTACCGATAGAAAGTCGCCCGAAACTGCATCAGCGTAGACGCACTGGCCGATCCTTGACGGCCGCAAACCCAACTTTCGCGCGGGTCCAGCAAGCGAGGAGCGATGTGTCATGACCACCACCTACACCCCCAATACCGCGATCCAGGCCACGCAGGAACGGCTGGCTGACCGGCGCCCGACGCTGCATCCGACCCTGGTCGATGGCGTGCAGGCCAGCCCGGTCCGCGGGGAACGCCAGGTGCTCACCCCCGGGGCGCTTGAGTTGGTGGCCCAATTGCACCGGCGTTTCGGGGCACGCCGCCTGGACCTGCTGCAGGCGCGCACCGACCGGCGGGCGCAGATCCACCAGGGACAACCCTTGGACCACCTGCCGCACACCGCCCACATCCGCCAGGACTCCACCTGGCAGGTGGCGCCCCCGGCCCCGGGCCTGTCCCGCCGGCACGTGGAGATCACTGGCCCGGTTAACCGGGCGATGGCGATCAACGCCCTGAACTCCGGCGCAGACGTGTGGATGGCGGACCTGGAGGACGCCACCAGCCCCACCTGGGAGAACTTGATCCGGGCGCAGTTGAACCTGATCCGGTTCGCCACCGACACCCTGGACTTCACCTCCCCGGAAGGCAGGACTTACCGACTCACGTCCTCTCCGCCCGCCGTGATGATGCGCCCGCGAGGGTGGCATCTGTCGGAGAAGCACCTTCGCATTGATGGCCAGAGCCCTGCCTCCGCGTTGGTGGACGTGGGGTTGTTCTTCCACCACTGCGCCCAGCGACTCATCGACGCCGGTCAGGGCCCCTACTTTTACCTACCCAAACTCGAATCTCATCAGGAAGCCCGGCTTTGGAACGAAATCTTCTGCTTCTTGCAGGACGCGTATCAGATCCCCCGGGGCACTATCCGAGCCACGGTGCTCATCGAGACCTTGCCCGCGGCCCTGGAGATGGAAGAGATCCTCTATGAACTGCGCGAGCATTCCGCCGGCCTGAACGCCGGCCGCTGGGACTACATCTTCTCGATTATCAAAACCATCCCCGGCGCCGGTGCCGTGCTGCCCGATCGGGCCAATATCACCATGAC
>DATGSR010000181.1:0-3399 GCA_035302405.1 Beutenbergiaceae bacterium | reverse complement strand
GGTGGAGCGCGCCAACACCGGCGAAACCGAACGAGCCCGCGGGTCAGTGGCCGCCTCCGACGCCTTCTTCCCGTTCGCCGACGGCCTGCAGGTGCTCCTGGACGCCGGGGTGAGAGCCGTGGTCCAACCCGGCGGGTCGGTGCGCGATGAGGAGGTCGTCGCCGCGGCCCGGGCCGCCGGGATCACGATGTACTTCACCGGCACCCGCCACTTCGCGCACTGAGGCGGCCTCAGGGGCCGCCACCATCGTCCAGCCGCGGGCGGGAACCGGCGCGAGACGGGCGCGGGGTCAGGCCGACACGGCGCGGCGCAATCGCACCGACGTATCGGCGACCGCGTCCCGGTCCACCCGCGGCAACGTGCCGGCGCCCAGCAACTTTCGCACGGCGGAGACGTCCCGGGGCATGTCGGCGATCACCGCGCCCACCCCGTGCTCCTCGTCCAGCACCAGTGCCGTCCACGAGCCGCCGTCCTCGCCGTCCCCGCTGTACTCCCGGATCACCAGTTCCCCATCCACTCGTCCGAACACGCTCAGGTGGTGGCCCAACTGGGTGGAGTAGATGAACGGGGCAGGACGGTGCTCCGGCTCGGGCAGGCCAAGCATCGCCGCCGCGATCCGGTCCGGGTCGTGCAACGCTGCGGACCAGTGCCCGCCCGGCACCTGGCCGAACACCGGGTCGGTGCGCCACGCGCAGTCACCCACCGCCCAGATCCCGGGCATCTGCGTGCGCCCGTCGGCATCGGTGTGGACGTGACCGTCGGGCCCGAGAGGCACCGTCCCGGATAGCCAGTTCGTGGCCGGGACCACCCCGATCGCTGCGAGCACCACCTCGGCAGGCACGTGTGTGCCGTCCGCCAACCCCACGCCGTCGGGCTCTACCTGGGCCACCGGCACCCCGGTACGCAACTGCACCCCGGCCGCGGCGTACCAGGGGCGGGTGCGTGCCCCCAGGGGCGCCGGCACCTGGCGGGAGAGGGGTTCGGCGGCGGCTTCGACCACCGTGACCTGCGCGCCGGCGCCGGCCGCGACTCCGGCGACCTCCGCTCCGATCCAGCCTGCGCCGACGATCACCAATTGCGTACCGGGACGCGCCAGGCGCCGGCGCAGTTCCTCGGCGTCGGCGGCCGTGTGCAACGTCAGCGCCCGCGGCCACGGGTTCACCGGGCGTGAGCCGCAGGCCAGCACCACCGCGTCGGCGGTCACCTGGTTGCCGCTGGCAAGATCCACGATGTGCGGACCGCCCGGGTGCAGCGCGACCGCGGGGTCGGCCAGATGCACCTCGTCGGCCAACTTCTGCAGATCCGCACCGAGCTCCGCAGCCAACCAGGCCGGCTCGGGCCGGCTCAGCAGTTCCTTGGACAGCGGTGGCCGGTCATAGGGCGGGACACCCTCGGCGCCGACCGCGGTGATCGTTCCGGTGTAGCCGCGTTCACGCAGCGCCGCACAGGTTCGTAGACCGGCCAAGCCGGCGCCGACGACGACGACGCGCGTGGGCGGGGAGGAAACCTTCATCCCAGCAACGGTAGTCTCAGGGCGCGATGAGCCAACCTGATGACGATCTCACGCCTCACCGTCCTGTGTGGGGATTGTGGTTGACCCTCGGCGGCGTGGCGGTGGTGATGGTGCTCGCGATCCTCACGACCGTGCGGGCGGCCGGCGTGGTGCTGGCGGTGCATCTGGCGGTGTTGGGGGCGGTGCGGTTGGTCGCCTCATCGCCCGGGCCGTTCGGCATCACCGTGCGCTCCCGGCTGTTCGATGTGGCATTCCTGTGGTTGGGAGCCATCGGCATCGCGCTGATGACGCTCACCGCGGACAACCTCTGAGGCGCTCGGGTCGATAACCGACGGCGGTGCGGGCCAACCGGGTGGTGAGTGCCGCCGGACGCTCCGGACTGCTCGGGCAGTCCGGGGCGCTCGCCGGGCACAGGTTCACTGCACGGATTCACCACGGCGGGCCGGCGGCGGACTCAGGGCCGGTCGCGCTCGTCCTCATCCGCCGGCGGGATGTCCGAGGCCGCGGAATCGGTGGCATCAGCGGGCCCCTCGTCGTCCTGCCCTCCAGAAGCCTCGTCGTCGTGCGCCAATGAGTCGTCATCGAGTTCACGGGCGGCCTCATCGTCCTGCTCCACGGAGCCCTCACCCTCCACGGAGCCCTCACCCTCCAAGGGGGCGTCGGCTTCCACGGAGGCTTCATCCTCCACGAGGCCGTCAGTTTCCAAGGGGTCCTCATCTTCCCAAGGTTTCTCGTCCTCCCAGGGCTCCTCATCCTCCCAAGGGTCTGTGGCGTCCACCGCTGTGGCGGGGGAACGTGACCCGGAGGAGGAGAAGATCAGGTAGGCCAAACCGGTCACCGCACCGCCGATCAACGGGGCCAGCCAGAACAACCACAACTGCCCCAGCACCGCGGGCTCGGCGAAGATCGCCGACGCGGTCGAGCGCGCGGGGTTGACCGAGCCGCCACTGACCGGCTCCAGCAGCAACAGCAACCCCGTGAGCGTCAACCCGGCCAGCACCGGCCCGGCCAATGCCCGCGACCGGCTGGTGGTGACAAGCACGACGGCGGTGAGCACGGCGGCCCCGAGGGCCTCCAAGGCGAGCACACCGCCGACGGAGAAGAACATCTGGCCCCCGGTGACCTGCGCCAGGTAGGACAGGTCCCCGAAGGTGTTGGCGGTCTGGCCGAACATCGCCTGATCACTTGTCTGCAACTGAGCCGACAGTCCGGACGGGATGGTCAGGTAGAGCACCGCCGCGGCGGCCAGGGCCCCCAACAATTGGCCCAGCCAATACGCCGGCAGATCGGCCCAGCGCAATTGGCCAGTCAGGGCCGCGCCGAGGGAGATCGCCGGGTTGGAGTGCCCACCGGAGACCCGGGCGAACAACCCGACCGCGGCGGCGAAGGCCACCCCGAAGGACAACGCGTTGATCAGTGGATCCGCTTCCCGCAGCATGCCGCTGTACAACAGCGCGCCGACGCCGATGAGCACGAGGATGAAGGTGCCCGCAGCCTCGGCGGTCATGCGCACTGGTAGGGAGAACTCCCGAGGTTCATCCGCAACCGCATCCGCGGCGGTTGCTGGTCCGGTAGTGGGGGAGTGAGCGCTCATCGGATTCCTCTCGAGCGGAATTCTCGGTCCGGGCGATCCTCTCACTTCCGCAGCCCCGGCGCGTGGCCCTGCTCCGTCCGTGGTGCTGCGGCCCAATGTCGGCAGAGCGGCCCACTGTCAGCAAAGCCGACGTTGGTCAATCGGACCCTGTGGGATGGGGCACCATATACCTGGGAAACGCATATCCCTCAGGCAAGGCATCCCGCGGTCCACCGGACGTCATGCCTCAGGCCGCCCCATAGATCTCGAAGGAGCACATATGTCCGCACCAGCAAACAGCGCCCCGGTCAAC
>DATGSR010000180.1:0-2561 GCA_035302405.1 Beutenbergiaceae bacterium | reverse complement strand
TCGACCAGGTACTGCGCGCCGACCCGGGGACCTTGACGTTGGTGGCCACCGGCCCGCTGACGAACCTGGCGCTCGCCGCCCGCTTGGAACCACGGATCATCTCGAGGGTGCGCGAAGTGGTGCTCATGGGTGGGGGCGCTCAGCGCGGCAACCGCACCCCGGTGGCCGAGTTCAACATCTGGGCGGACCCCGAGGCGGCGCACATCGTTTTCGATGCCCCCTGGCCGGTCACGATGGTGGGGCTGGACCTGACGCACCAAGCGTTGGCCACCGAGCAGGTGCGCGCGCGGATCGCCGAGATCGGCTCACCCCTGAGCGAGTTCGTGGGCGGCGTGCTGGAGTTCTACCGCGGCGCCTACGTGCGCGCGCAACGCTTCACCGACCCGCCGGTGCACGACCCATGCACCATCGCCTACCTCATCGATCCCGACATCGTGCAGACCAGGCGCGCGCCGGTGAGCGTGGAGTTGAACGGTATGCACACCGCCGGGATGACGGTGGTGGATCTGCGCACAGCAGCGGGCCCGGATTGCCATACGCAGGTTGCCACCCGCTTGGACCACGAACGGTTCTGGGACCTGGTAGTCGGGGCAATCCGGACCCTGGGTTAGTGCTGCTCGAGGTTAGTGCTGCTCGAGTTCTACTTCTCGCTCCGTACTGGGCGCCTGGCGGTGCCCGCCGGCGCCAGTGGTTAGACCCGTCGTCGACCCCTGGAGATCAGGCTCAGGACGATCGAGATGACCGCCACGGCGATGCCGAGCCAGATCAGGAACTGGGCCGCTTCCACGGCCACACCGATGATGAGCATGATCACGCCGACGATGATGAGGACTAGCCACAAAGCCATATCTGCTCCTTTCGTCGCAGCGCCGGGAGGCGCTGGTCATGCACCTACAGTGGCCTATCCATGGCCGCTCCGCATCTTGAACAGCCAACTCGCGACTGCGACTTATCCGTGCTATCGCACCGTTTCCAGGTCGCGTGTACGAGCGGCCATTTCGGGTGGTACGGACGGGCAGACTCCTACGGTGGCGTAAAGTCGCCGGTGATGACTGAGGACGACACCACCCCCGAGACCACGCCAGAGCCCGCTGCCGATGTCCGTGACGAACTCGTCACCACCCGGCACACCCTGACCACCCCCGACGGGAACTTGGCCTACACCGCCAAAGCCGGCCGGGTGGTGCTGTATGAGGAGAAGGCCGACGACGGCGTGTGGCAGGGCCGTAAGCCCCGCGCCCAGGTGGGAATCACCGCTTACACGCTGGACGACGCCGACGCGGCCGAACGTCCGGTGACGTTCGCCTTCAACGGCGGTCCCGGGTCGGCGAGCGTGTGGCTGCATCTGGGTGTGCTCGGTCCGCGCCGGGTGGTGATGGGCGATGCCGGTGATCTGCTGCCGCCCCCGTACGCGCTGGCCGACAACCCCGAAACTCTGCTGCGGGTGAGCGACCTGGTCTTCATCGACCCGGTCTCCACCGGCCACTCCCGGGTGCTCGAGGGGGAGAAGGCCGCCGACTTCCACGGCTTCACCGGCGACATCGAATCGGTCGGTGAGGTGATCCGCCAGTGGGTCACCGCCGAGGGCCGGTGGATGTCACCGAAATTCCTGGCCGGGGAGTCCTACGGCACCACCCGTGCCGCTGCCCTGGCCCAGCATCTGCAGCAAAGCGGCATGTACCTCAACGGCCTGATGTTGATCTCGGCGGTCCTGAACTTCGGCCACAACCGGTTCCAGCCGGGCAACGACACCGCGTATGCGATGTTCCTGCCCTTCTACGCCGCCACCGCGCATTACCACGGCAAACATCCGGGCCGGCAGTTGGCGGACGTGATCGCTGAGGCGGAGGAGTACGCCGCCCGCGACTACCCCTACGTGCTCAGCCGCGGCAACCGGCTCAGCGCCGGGGAGCGTGCCGAGGCGGTGCGGACCATCGCCCGGCTGGCCGGGGTGAGCGAGGATTACGTGGACCGGGCCAACCTACGCCTGGAGCACCTGCGCTACTTCACCGAACTGCGCCGGGACGAGGGGCTGACCGTCGGCCGGTTGGACTCCCGGTTCACCGGGCCCGCCGCCAGCGGCATCGCCGAACGGATGGACGCCGACCCGTCCATGGACGCCATCCTGGGCCCTTACGCCACCACCTACCAGCATTACGTGCGGGCCGAGTTGGAGGTGGAGGACCTCACCCCGTTCCACGTGTTCGGCCCGGACGTGGTCGGCAAGTGGAGTTACAAGGAGTTCGAGAACGCCTCGGTGTACGTGCTGGACCGACTGTCCCGGGCGATGCGGCAGAACCCGCACCTGCAGGTCCACGCAGCGTTCGGGTACTACGACGGGGCCACCCCGTTCACCTCCGCCGAGGAGGACCTGGCGCACCTGGACATCCCCGACGCACTGCTCGCCAACATCGAGCGCAGGTACTACGAGGCCGGGCACATGATGTATGTGCACGAACCCAGCCGGGTGCAGCAATGCGCTGATTTGGCCGATTTCGTCCGCCGCGCCACCGCCCGGGGCTGAGCGCTCAAGCCACCGCACGGGACTGAGCGCTCAAGGG
>DATGSR010000179.1:0-3536 GCA_035302405.1 Beutenbergiaceae bacterium | reverse complement strand
CGTGGCCCGCGAGGGCGTGCACTGCGGCACGGTGCAGTACTGGTTGGCCAGGCTCACCCCCGCCCCGACCAGTCGTTGGATCGCGGGCAGATCCACCCCGGGGGGTAGGTCCATGTGCACGTCCCACTGGTCCATGCACAGGACCAGGATGTTCGGGCGGTTGGTTCCCTGGCTGTTCACTGCGGCTCCTTACTGTTGGTCGGCGCTGCTGCACTATTGCTCAACGCTCTGCTGCACTTGCTCGATGCTGCTGTCGATGTCCGTGTTGGCGCTTTCCGTCGGGGATTCCGCACGCCGGGCGCCGGCCTCTCCCCGCTCCGGATGAGGTTCATCGCTCAGGCGCCGAGTTCTTCTCGTTGGTGCTCTTTCGCGTTGCTCCGGCGCCCACCTCCCCTGGCACCCAGGCACGTTCCTCACCCGGCAGGCCAGGGCGTTCCTCGCCCGGAACATCGGCGGCACCGGGGATGAGGAAGGCGAAACTGTTCTCCCGGCTCATCAACTTGGCTGCGGCGATGAGCATCACTATCCCGAAGATGTTGAGCAGCGTGATCAGCACCAACACCCGAGGGTCATCGAAGTTCTGCTGGGCCACGATCATCGCGGCCGCGGTGTTGCGCTGAGCGGTCGCCAGGCCGCCGACCTCCTGCAGGTGGCCGTGTCCATCGCCCATGGTCCAACCCAGGAACAGCGACAGCAGCAGCACCACCATCCCCACCCCGATGGCTTTCCACATCTCCACATCGCTCATCGCGGGTAAGTAGCCGATAATGATGGCGGCGATCAGGACGTACAGCGCGACGTTGGAAATGGCCGCGACCCACGGTTGGATCACGGCCACGAAGCGCTCGGCTGTCTGCAACAACACCATCCCAACCACCAGCGGCAGGATGAGTTGCACCAGCAGACCCTCGGCGATCTGCCACCTGTCCACGGTGAGCCCTTCGATCACCTGCGGCAGAAGAATCGGAAGCACGATGACCGTGCCCACCATGAGCACCAACAGCACCGTGGCGGCCAATGCGATGTCCGCGCGGGAAAGGCTGCTGAGTTTGATGAGGAAGGGCGCCCCGGCAGACAGGGAGAACAGCAACAACCCGGCCGCGTACACCCGCTCCAGGTCCACCAGGTATACGGCTGCGATCATCAGCGCGGGCACCACCACGAAGTTCATCAGCACCATCCGCAGCAAGAAGGCGCGGTTGTTCAGGTGCGCGAGGAGCCGGGACGGCTTCTGCGTCAACCCCACATTGAGCATCGAGGTGACCACGAACACGCTCACCGCGATGGAGCCGACCGTCTGGAAGAAGTCGTACAACTGGCTCCTCCGTACTGCGTGCTCCGTGCGGCAAAGTTGACCGGGTGCCCGACGCGCACGTCGGGTGACTGGCAGCCTCAGACCGTCCGACCGTCATGGCCCCGGATCTGCCGGCTGCGCATATGTTCGGCCGCTGTCCGGGCATTGTCCCAGGTCAGCGCGCCGTCCTTGTCACGGTAACGGCGTAATGAGCCGCTGTCCTGTTGGCGGGCCGGGCGCCGTACTAACGACCGGCCCATCCGCCGTCCTGTTGACCGGCCCTACCGCCGTCCCTTTCTCGACCGGGAGATAGCCGTCCCGCGGACGATGCCAAGAGCACCTGGTGCGGCTACTGTGACGAAGGAGCCGGCGATGCGGGTGCCGGCGGACGATCTGGAGGGATGCGTGCCGAAGGCAGCCGCAGATGAGCCCAGTCCGATGTCTCGCCTGCGCAGCCTGGCGTCCGATCTGCTCGCAGGCCTGACCAACGCCGTGGTGAGTGTGCCCTCGGGAATGGCCACGGCGGCGTTGACCGGGGTGAACCCGGTTTACGGGCTGTACGCGACGGTGGTCTCCCCCACGGTCGGCGGCTTGTTCGCGAGTTCGCAGTTGATGCAGATCGCCACTACCGGGGCCTCCGCCCTCACCGCCGGGCAGGCCATCGCGGCCTACCCCGCCGATGAGCGCGGGCCGGCCCTGTTCCTGCTGGTCGGCATGGCGGGGCTCTTCCTCATCGGCCTCGGCCTGGTGCGGGCCGGGAGGTTCGTCCGGTACATCTCCTACCCGGTGATGACGGCGTTCCTGTCCGGAGTGGCCGCGGCGTTGCTGTTGGATCAAGCGGCGCAGTTCGCCGGGTACTCCTCGGACCTGTCCTTCACCCTCGGCGCGTTCGTGGACCTGCTGCTGAGCCTCAACGAGGTGAGTTGGACCACTGTGGCGATCGGCAGCATCGCCCTCGCCCTGATGATCGCCCTGGCGCGCACTCCGCTGGCCAACGGGGCGTCCCTGGTGGCGCTGGTGGTGCCGACCGTGGTGGCCTTCTGGTGGCGACCCGATGGTGTGGAGTTGGTGCGGGACGTTAGCGACATCCCCACCGGGCTGCCCCCGTTCGCGGTGCCGGACCTGACGTTGCTCACGCCGAACCTGGTGGCCTCGGCGTTCGCGTTGGCCGTCGTCATCGCCGTCCAAGGTGCGGGAGTGAGCCAAGCGGTGCGCAATCCGGATGGATCGCGGCCGGACCCGTCCCGGGACATGTTCGCCCAGGGGCTGGGAAACGCGGCGGCGAGCTTGTTCCACGGGATGCCCACCGGGGCGTCGGTCGGCCAGAGCGCGCTCAATCGCCAAGTCGGTGCTCGCAGCCGGCTCGCGATGATCTTCCACGGCCTGGGCATGCTCGTGATCATCCTGGTCGCGGCACAACTGGTGGGCTTGGTGCCGATGACCGTGCTGGCAGCCATCCTCATGGTGGCCGCGTTCCAGGCGATCAAGTTCTCCGCTCTTGGCTCGCTCTGGCGGATCGGGGGCAGCGCCCGGTGGGCGATGACGGTGACGTTCTTGGCCACGCTGCTGACATCGGTGCCGATGGCGGTGGCGCTCGGGGTGGTGCTGACCTTGGTGTTGTTCCTCCTGCGCGCCGGTGAGGCGGTGGAGGTGCACGGTCTGCAGATCGACGACGAGGATCGCGTCCACATGGTGGAGCGCCCGGATGAACTGCGTTCCCGCGCCGTCACGGTGCTTGACGTGGATGGATCGCTGTACTTCGCCGCGGCACGCACGCTACGGGAGCGGCTTCCTCCGGCACGTTCGGCTGACGGCGCCGCGGTGGTGCTGCGGCTGCGGGGTAACACCGACGTCGGCGCGACGTTCATCGAGGAGATCAGCGACTACGCCGAGCAGTTGGGCGCCAACGGGGGCCGGCTGTACCTGTGCGGGTTGACGACGAAGCTGGCGTTGCAGATCGCCCGTTCCGAGCGGGTGGCCCTTCTCGGTGATGAATTGGTACTCGTGCCGGCTGAGGAGATCCTGGGCGCCTCGCTGCGGGAAGCGGTGCGGTTAGCCGACGAATGGGTGCAATCCCAGGGGGATGGCGCGTAGCGCCGGGTCGTCGCAGAGACCCGAACGCGGTCCGGGCTGATGACACACCTCGCATGCCCCTCGGCGTCCATTCAAAGGGCCATTCAGAGGTACGGGCGAGTGATGAGTTCCAGGAAGTGGGCCGAGGGGTCGAGCAGGTACACACCCC
>DATGSR010000178.1:0-3754 GCA_035302405.1 Beutenbergiaceae bacterium | reverse complement strand
CGGCACGGAACTGCTGGAGGCCGGGGTGGAGATCGCCCTGGCGTCCAACTGCAACCCCGGCACCAGTTACACCACGTCGATGAACTTCAACGTGACCACAGCGGTGCTGCAGATGCACCTGACGCTCGCGCAGGCGCTGCGTGCGGCGACGTTGGGCGGCGCGATCGCGCTGGGTGTGCAGGATGAAGTGGGCTCGATCGAGGTCGGCAAACGCGCCGACCTACATCTGCTGGATGCACCCGCGGCGATCCATCTGGCCTACCGGCCGGGGATGCCCCTGACACACTCGGTGTGGCGGGCCGGACGGCAGGTCTGGTCCGCGCCACACTGACCCTCACCCCGCACCAGCACGGAAGGAGCCCGGTAAGGACGCCATGACCCCCGTCGCCCTCGATCCCGATCACCTCCAGTTGGCCGATGTGCTCGCCGTCGCCCGGCACCATGCGCCGGTGGAGATCCCAGACGCGACCCTGGAGCGGGTGCGGCAAGCCCGGCAGGCCGTCGAGAAACTCGCCGACCACGACCGACCGGTGTACGGCGTGTCCACCGGCTTCGGCGCCCTGGCTCAACGGCACATCCCCACCGCACTGCGCACCCAGTTGCAGAAGTCGCTGATCCGTTCGCACGCCGCCGGGGTTGGTGAACCGGTGGAACGGGAAGTGGTGCGGGCACTGATGCTGCTGCGGGCCCGCACCCTGGCCACCGGCCGTACGGGCGTGCGCCCGCAGGTGCTGACCACCTATGTGCAGATCCTGAACGCCGGGATCACCCCGGTGGTACATGAACACGGTTCCTTGGGGTGCTCCGGTGACCTGGCGCCGCTGGCCGCGTGCGCGCTGGTGTTGATGGGTGAAGGGGAGGTGCTCGACGACGAGGGGCGGCCCGCCCCGGCAGCACCCGCGTTGGCCGCAGCGAACATCACGCCGGTGGAACTAGCCGAGAAGGAAGGGCTGGCGCTGGTCAACGGCACCGACGGGATGCTGGGCATGCTGCTATTGGCCGTGGCGGACCTGGAGAACTTGCTCACCACCGCCGACCTGTCCGCCGCGATGAGCGTGGAGGCCCTCCTGGGCACCGACCAGGTATTCATGCCGGAACTGATGGCACCGTTACGCCCCCACCCGGGACAGACCGCCAGCGCCGCCAACATGGTCACCGCGCTGGGCGACTCACCGATCGTGGCCTCCCACAAGGACTCCGACCACCTGGTCCAGGACGCCTACTCCCTGCGCTGTGCCCCGCAAGTGACCGGCGCCGCTCGGGACGCGCTGGCCTACGCCCACCAGGTGGCCACCAGAGAATTGCGCGCCGCGATCGACAACCCGGTGGTGCTGGACAGCGGCGATGTGTCCTCCAACGGCAACTTCCACGGCGCACCCCTGGCCCACGCCGCGGACTTCCTGGCGATCGTGGCGGCCGACGTGGCCTCCATCGCCGAGCGCCGCACCGACCGGATGATGGACACCGCCCGCAGCGAGGGGTTGCCCCCGTTCCTGGCCGATGACCCCGGGGTGGACTCGGGGCTGATGATCGCCCACTACACCCAGGCCGCCATGGTGGCGGAGGCCAAACGCCTGGCTGCCCCCGCCAGCGTGGACTCCATTCCCTCCTCGGCGATGCAGGAGGACCACGTCTCCATGGGGTGGGGTGCGGCGCGCAAACTGCGCCGGGCGATCGACAACCTGGCCGCGGTGCTGGCCGTGGAACTTTACGCCGCCGCGCGGGCGATCACCCTGCGGCAGATCCCGCCCGCACCGGTGACCGACGCTGTGGTCGACGCGCTACGCCAACGCACCGGCGGGCCCGGGCCGGACCGTTTCCTGTCCCCGGAACTGGCCGAGGTGGTCGGGTTGGTGCGCACCGGGGCGGTGGTCGCGGCTGCCGCACGGGTGGCGAAGTTGGAGCACACCGTACCGCTCCAGTAGCGGCCGCGCCGGGGAAGTGGGCGGCCCGAGACACTTACTCGAAGGTTCCAGTCGTCACGTGGGTGTTGCAAAATGAGCGCAGAGTTGCCGATTAGACGCGACACGCCATGCGTCCGGCGTCGTTTCTGCGGCGTGTCGGAGCGCTCCGACGACCGCTGACTCATTTTGCAACAGCCACCACGTGACTGGAACCTTCGAGTAACCCAGCGGTGCCGCAGCCAGCGGCGCCACGGCGAGCGGCGCCACAGCGAGCGGTGCACAGGTAACGCGGTGGCGCCACAGGCGTCAGCCGTCGTGCCGCAGAGCCTCCCGCACCGAGACGCGCGGGCCGGTGCGCAGCAGCGACCCGGAGTAGATCCGCGCGGCGATCGCGATCACCAGGAGGGCAGCCAGCGCGAGTACGCCGAGCGAGAGCAGCGGCTCCCACCAGGTGGCGTCGCCCATGAACAACCGCACCGGCATTGCCACCGGGGCGCTGAAGGGCACGTAGGACGCGATCGACATCGCCAGGCTGTTGTCGCCCAGGAAGATCACCACGAAGTACGGGGCCATCACCAGCATCATCGTGGGCATCATCACCGTGCCGGCGTCCTCCTGGCGGGAGACCAGCGAAGCCCCGGCGGCGAACATCGCGGCCACCAACAGGAATCCGAACAGGAAGAAGATCACGAACCAGGCGATCGGACCGGTGAGCATGTCCAGCAGGTCCTCCTGGCCGGTGAGCATCAGCGTGAGCACCGCTACGGCACCGATCAACGCCGTCTGCCCCACCGCCACTACCGTGTTACCGATCACCTTCCCGGCCAGCAGGGCCCGCGGGGGCACCGCTGAGAGCAGGATCTCCACGATCCTCGATTGCTTCTCCTGCACGGTGTTCTGCACGATCATCCCGCCCGACCCCATGGCGAACATCATGAACAGCAGGCCGAAGACACCGGCCACCAGGAACCGCAGCCCGCTGGAAGTGCTGGTGTCCAGCAACTCCACCTCTGGCTGCACGGACATCGCCTGCAGCACGTCGCTAGGAGGGTCGCTCAGGGCGATCACCCGCACACCGGTCGGGGAAGCCTGGTCGGGCACGATCGCGGCCTCCACGTCCTCGCTGCGCACCAGTTCCACGGCCGCGTCCCGGTCGGCAGCCGTGGTGACCTCGAACGCCTCCACCTCCGCCAGTTCTGCGCCGGCGCCTGCCACCGTGGCCACCGGGGTGGACGAACCGGCCCGGTCGGCGAAGTAGGCGGAGGCCACGATGCCGATGACCACCAGCGTCAACGTCACGAGCACGGAGATGATGAATGACTTGGTGCGTACCTGGGTGGTGATCTCCCGTTCGGCCACCAGCATGGCCGCCTGACCGGTCGGTACCGGCCTGGCGCCCCGAGGCGGGGTGGGAGCGGGCGCTTGCTCCCCCGTGTTAGGTGTGGTGAGCATACTCATGCCGCTTCCTCCTGTGCTTCCTCGTCGATGACGATGTCTTTGAAGATCTCGCTCAGCGATGCGTGCACCGGCCCGAAACTGAGCACGGTGTCCTGCTCCATGGCGCGGGCGAGCACCTGTTGGGCCACCTGGTCCCCGCCCTCGAAGATGGCGGTGGCACCGTCCAGTTCCATCAGGCGCACCCCCGGCACCTGCCGCACCCAGCCGGCGTCCCGGGCGGTGACGATCTGGTGACGTTTCACCCCGTGCCGCTCGCGCAATTGTTCGGCGGTGCCGTTCGCGCGGATCTGGCCGCCGGCGATGATCACCAAGTGGTCGCTGAGCCGCTCCACCACGTCGAGTTGGTGGGAGGAGAACAGCACCGGCACACCGCGTTCGGCGTGTTCGGTGAG
>DATGSR010000177.1:0-8459 GCA_035302405.1 Beutenbergiaceae bacterium | reverse complement strand
TACTCCCGGGAGGCGTCCCGCGGCATGGAAGCCAGCGCTGATGATCTGCGCTCCATGGTCGGGGACATCTCGGCGACGCTGGGTGAGGTGCTCTGGATCGGCCCCGCGGCACAACGGTTCAAGCAGGACTGGGACGGCTCGCTGCGTCCCGAACTGCAGGCCGCGACCGACTCCCTGACCGACAACGCTCGGGAGTTGTACCGCCGCGCTGAAATGCAGGACGAAGTCAGCCGGTAAGCACCGGAAACTTCCACCCCACCGGGGGTGGATAAAACCTGAAAGCACCGGCTAGCGTCATCACCGGAACAAAAGAAAAGCCGAATCAAACTCGGCCAGAACTATTAGATCAAACGCAAAGAAGCTAAAGGAAAGGAGGGAGAACCGATGTCATTCCAAGGAGCCGATGTCAGCGGTCTTGACCGGATCGCGCAGCGGTGCCAGCAAGGCGCCGACTACGCCAAGAAGATCGCCATCGCCCTGAAACTGGTCGTCAAGGCGCTGCGGGCGATGTCCTGGACCGGGTTCGCCGAAGCGTACGCCCAGTACCTGGAGCGGATCGTCATCCCGTGGGTCGAGCGCACCGGTGACGCCCTGGAGCGGTTCGCGAACGTGGTTCGGATGGCCTCGGCGCTGCAGAAGTCCGTCAGTGAGGACTCACCGCAGATCTCCATCCCGGCCTCCGCCTACCAACCGCCGCCGTTGCCGGCCAACACCGCCACCAATCCGCCGGTGCTGCTGCCGCCCCAGACGCAGGTGAACACCTCACCGATGCCCACTGGCGCCGACGGCGCCGGTGCGGTGGTCATCATCCCCGTGGCCCTGGGCGGGACCGCCTCCACTGGGGGAGGGGCCGCCAGCGGAGGTGGCGCGAACGTCACCACACCCACCGGACCATCCGGGACGGTTTCCACCGGAGCCGGATCGGCTACCGGCGGGGGCGCCGGCGCCGCGGTACCGCCGTGGCGTGGGCTCTCCAACGCCGCACACGGGAGCCTGGGGCCGGCCATCGGGACCTCCGCGGGTGGAGCCGTGCCGTCACCAGGGGTACAGGGCTCAACCTCCGGTACCGCAGCCGGAGCCACCGGCGGATCCGCGGCGGCCAGTTCGCCTGCACCGTTCGCCACCGGCAGTTCCGGCGCAGGTGCACTCGGAGGCGGCGGCACCCTCGGTGGTGGCAGTGGATCGGGTCCCCTCGCGGGCGGGCCCGGAGCACCAGGCTCTGGTGGATCCGGAGGCGCGCTGGGATCGGCGGGGTCCCTGGGATCAGCAGGCTCTGCGGGCGCCACGGGCGGTGGTTCCGGGAGTGGATCGGGGGGCGCGTTGGGTTCAACGTTGGGTGAGCCCGGCAAATCCAACCCGATCGCCTCCGGCAACCCCTCGGTACAGGCCACCCCGGTCAGCGGCACCGGCGGCGCGTTGGGCACGCCGCAAGCCTCGGCCAACCCGCTGGAGGTCGCCGAGGCACCCGGCGGTAGCGGAGTCAACCCGGCGTTGCTTGCCGCACCGATCGGCCTGGCCGGTTTGGGCACTGCGGCGCTGGGCGCACTGAAGGCCAAGGACGCCAAAGCGGTCCTCGACGGACAGGAGGACGACGGCGAAACCCTGGACTGAGCAACCGCGCCCGGGTGCAACCCGCCACGGGCATCAACGACACAACGAACGAACGACAACTGACAGCAAACAAACACCGCAGTAACAAGTGAAAGGAAGCAGAATCATGAGCAGCACTCTTTACGGGATGGACATCGCCGCGGCACGCGACCTGGTTCGCCTGATGTACGCCGACGCGGACAACATCACCCAGATCACCACCCGCCTCACCCAGCAACTGGAAGCCACCCCCTGGTTCGGCCCGGACGCCCAGCGTTTCCGGGGCGACTGGAACGGCCCGTACGTCCAGGCCCTGCAGAACGTGGTCGCTGCGCTGCAGGAGAACGCCAACATCCTCAACCAGCAGGCTGATGACCAGGAGCGCGCCTCCAGCTGACCAGCACGTCTCCGGTGACGGAGGGACAAGGGCCGGATCCGCATACCGCGGGTCCGGCCCTCGTCGTCTGCGCGACCGCCGGCACTCTCACCTCTCCGCGCCCCGGGCACCGGGGATGCGCCGTCCGTTGCCGGGCCTCCCTCGTCGCGCCTCACAACCGATGGCCGTCTCGCGCCAGAACCCGTGGCCGTCGCGCCCCACGACCCGTCGCCCGGGCCGATCGCACCGGCAGCACGAAGCGGAAGTTTCCACCCCCGCCAGCCTGGTCACCGCACCGGCGGATCCCTACTGTCAACGGCAGCACCCAGTAATCGAGGAGAACGAGTCACCATGTGGCGATTGAGCGTACGGCCCACCGAGGAGAGCAACCTCTCCCCGGTGGACGTCGTGATCACCAGCCAGACCGGCGGCAAGGTCGCCGACCTCGCCCGCGGTCTGGGCAGCCACCTGGGCGGCTCGGACCGGCTGTTGCTGGCGCCCACCACCAGCGGGCAACCCTGGCCGGCGGACCTGCCGTTGCAAGAATCCGGGCTGCGGGACGGGGACCTGGTCGAGGTCACCTCCGTGCCCGCCGACTGGCTCACCCGGCCCGGTGCCGCCCGCGCCGCCCGTGCCGTGGCGCACGTCATCGCCGGCCCGGACGCCGGCCGCCGCATCCCCCTGACCACCGACGTGGCAACCATTGGCCGATCCGCCGAGAGCACCATCCGCCTGGCCGACCCGCTGGTCTCCCGCACCCACGCCCAGGTCCTGCTCGGCGAAGGCGTGGTGGTGGCCGACCTGGGCTCTGCCCACGGCACCCGGGTGGACGGCCGGGAAGTCACCCGCCCGCACTCGGTGGCCTTCGGCACCCACATCCACGTGGGCAACACCGCGCTGGTGATCCACGCCGGGAATGCAACCGCGGACGTGGAACAGCGTGGAGTACTGCGCTCTCCCCGGTTCGGTGAGGGGCTGGAGGAGACCGAACTCAAGGTTCCGGCCGCCCCGGGCAAGAAGCGGCACGTGCCGATCCCCTGGCCGATGATGCTCATGCCCGTCCTGATGGGCGGAGCGATGTTCGCGATGATGCGCAACCCGATGTCGCTGATCTTCATGCTCGGGTTCCCCGCCATGATGTTCACCTCCTACCTGGTGCAACGCCGTCAGGCCGCCAAGGAGCACGCAGAGGAGACCACCGCCTGGCGCCAGGACGTGCAGCAGGTGCTGGACCGCCTGGACCGGGCGGCCGAACTCCAGCGCCACCACGCCGCCGAGGACGAACCCGACATCACCACCGTGCTGGACCGCATCACCGCCCGCGACCACCGGCTATGGGTGCGGCACGAGGATGCCGCGGACTTCCTCAGCGTGCGCTCCGGTCTTGGCCCGGTGCCCGCGCTGGTCAGCGCCGAGGTGCCCGACCAGGGCGACCGCGCCCTGCGCGCCGAACTGACCGAGCAGATCGAATCCCGCGCCGTGCTGCCCGAGCAGCCCGTGATGCTGCACCTGCAGGACGCGGCGCTCGCCGCCGTCGTCGGCACCACTGAAGCGGTGGACGACTGGGTACGCGCCGCCGTCGTGCGCCTGGTGGCGACCCACTCCCCGAACGAGGTGCGCCTGGCGGCCGTGCTCGGTCAGCACCGCGCCCACATCGAGGCCTGGCTGCGGTGGTTGCCGCACGCCGCTCCCCGTACCGGGGGCGCTCCCAGCGTGGCGATCGGCGCCGGCGACGGGCACGCCCTCCTGGAGGACCTGGCCGCGACCGACGGCGGCACCGACCACACCGTGTGCCTCATCGACGACGCCGCCGGGGTGCCCAGGCGACTGATCGAGGCCGTCGCCGCCGAGGCCCCGAACCGCCGGTTGCACCTGCTGTGGCTGGGACGGGACATCCGCCAGGTGCCCGCCGCCACCGACGTTGCCGTGGACCTCAATGACCAGCACCTCAAGCGCGCCGGGCGCGGCGGGCAGGACGAACTCACCCAGATCGAGGCCCTGGATCTGGCCGCCACCTGGAAGGCCGCCCGCGCGCTGAGCACCTGCAAGGACGAGGCCGCCGTGGCTGCTGCGGAATCGCTGCTCCCGCACATGGTGCGCCTGCCTGGGCTCAGCCCGGACCTGGCCGATCCCGACGACGTCGACCGCGTGATCGAGCGGTGGTCCACCGCCTCGGGCCTGCGGGCGCAATTGGGTATGGGCGCCGACGGCGTGGTGAACATCGACCTGCGCGAGGACGGCCCGCACGGGTTGGTGGCGGGCACCACCGGGTCCGGCAAGTCCGAACTCCTGCAGTCCCTCATCGCCTCCCTGGCGATGAACAACCCGCCGGAGCGGATCACCTTCCTGCTGGTCGACTACAAGGGCGGGGCCGCGTTCCGCGAATGCGCCGAACTGCCCCACACCGTCGGGTACATCACGGACCTGACCCCCGCGCTGGTGCAGCGGGCGCTGACCTCCCTACACGCCGAGCTGACCGCCCGGGAACACATCCTGGAGCAGTACGGCGCCAAGGACCTCATCGCCCTGGAACGCTCCCACCCCGAGGCTGCCCCGCCGAGCATGCTGATCTGCGTCGATGAGTTCGCCGCCCTGTTGGCTGAGGTCCCCGAGTTCGTCGACGGGATGGTCTCCATCGCCCAACGGGGCCGGTCCCTGGGCATGCACATGTTGCTGGCCACCCAGCGCCCCGCCGGGGTGGTCACCCCGCAGATCAAGGCCAACACCGACCTGCGGATCGCGCTGCGGGTCGCCTCCCCGGAGGACTCCACCGACGTCATCGACGCCCCCGAGGCGGCCCACCTGTCCCGCCGCACCCCGGGGCGGGCGGTAATTCGCCGCACCGGGCACGGCACCCGCGAACTTGTGCAGGTGGCCTGGGCCGGGGCGCATGAGGAGATCCACGAGTCCGGCGCCGCGGTGCAGGTACGTCCCTTCACCGCCACCGGGGCGGGTGCGGACCAGAACGCCGGCCCGGCCCGGATGCACCCGCGCAGCGACCTGGAACGCATCGTGGCCACCACGACCGCCGCCTTCCGCCACCGGGGCAAGCCCGCGCCGAAACGGCCGTGGATCCCGCCGCTGGCCGAGCAGTTGACCGTCACCGCGATGGCACCGGGCGAACTCGCCCTGAGCCCGGACGACGTGGATGGGGAGAACGCGGTCACCGCCACCCAACAGCCCGGGCGGCTCGTGCTCGGCATGGTGGACCGGCCCGCAGACCAGGTGCAGACCCCGTGGATCGCCGACTACGCCAAGTCGGGGCACCTGCTGGTGTTCGGCGCCTCCGGGTCCGGCAAGACCGAAGTGCTGCGCACCATCGCCGCGGCCGCGACCGCCTCGGGTGAGCCGGCCCCGGCGTGCGTCTACGGCATCGACGCCGGCGGTGGCGGGCTCACCGTCCTGGAACGGATGGACTCGGTGGGCGCGATCGTGGTGGAACAGCAGACCGAGCGGATGCTGCGACTGATCCGGATGCTGCACCGCACCGTCACCGAACGCAACGCCGCCCTGGCCTCGCGCGGGGTGGCCGATGTGGCCGCCCTGGCCGCCACCGGCGAACACCTGCAGCGCATCCACCTGCTCATCGACAACCTGCCGGCCCTGCTGGAAACCCTCGACGGTGGCGGATCCCACCGCCGTCAGCACGCCGAGCAACTGCAGGCGATCATGGTCGAGGGCCGCCGGGCAGGGGTGCACGTGTCCGCCACCGCGCCCACCCGTACCGGCATTCCCAGCGCCCTGAGCGCGGCGTTCGGGCAACGATTGGTGCTGCGCATGTCCGTGGCCGATGACTACATGTTGCTGGGCGTACCCGGGGACGTGCTGGACGGCGACAGCCCGCCCGGGCGCGGCCTGTGCGGCAACGATGAGGTGCAGGTCGCCACCCTCGGCGGAGCCGGCACCCCGCTGCAGATCGAACGGCTGGACGCCTGGGCCGAGGTGGTCGGTGCGGCCTACCAGGACGGTCCGGCCGCGACCGTCCCGGTGATGCCCACGAGGGTCCCGCAGGATCTGCTGCCGGCCCCCGCCGCGGACACGGTGGTGCTCGGGGTGGAGGAGAACTTCATCGCCCCGGTATCCATGACCCTTACCGAGGCGCCCTTCCTGGTGCTCGGCCGCGCCCGCTCCGGTCGCACCAGCCTGCTCACCGGGCTAGCGGAACTGGTCACGCGCGGGGAGAACCCGCCGGTGCAGGTGGTGGTCGCCGGCCCGAAGATTGCCGCCGCGCACCGGCTCACCGGTATGGCGGATGCGGTGCTGGACACCCCGGAGGCGCTCACCCAGTGGGCCCGGGAGGTCCAGAAGGCGGACGGGTGGCGACTGCTGCTCATCGACGACATCCACGACTGGGAACGGAACTGGGAGCAGAACGGGCCCGAACGCGAAGCGCTCGAGGCGGTGCTGGAGTTCCTCGGCTCCCCCCGGGCTGCCGGCACCGCGGTGGTGGGCACCGGGGACACCGATGAGGCCCGCTCCCGCCAACACGTTCCGGGCCTGATCGCGGCCCTGCGGCGCGCCCGCCGGGGCCTGCTGCTCAGCCCCGATGGTGCCGACGGCACCCTGATGTCCACCCAGGTGCCGATGAGCAGTTTCGAACCACTCCAGGGGCAAGGCCGTGGCCTTTTGGTCACTGGCGCGGACAAGCACGTGATCCAGGTACTATCTGCCAGCATCGAGGAGGCAGGGTGAAGATGTTCAGGGGGCGCCCGAAGGGGGGCCGTGATCGGGGTTTCGTCGAGGTCGGCGTAGCCCTGGCAGGTGCGTTGCTCGTGCTGGGTGCCGTGGTCGGCAACGGCGTGGCCGCGACCGTGCTGGACATGACCGACGGGCAGACGTGGCTGCCGGACGACGACGGCCGGGTGGTGCAGGTCAACCCCGCCACCGGGGAACCCGAGCGGCGGCTGGTGATCGGCGCCGACGGCAGCCAGATGGAGGTCAGCCAACGCGACGGGCACCTCATCGTGGCCGACCCGGCCACCGGGGAATTGACTGCGATCAACCTCGCCGGCCTGGTCGCCTCCGGGTCCCGCGGCGCGGACGGCGAGACCTGGGTTTTGATCGGCGGCGGGCAGGTGGTGCTCGCGGAGCCCTCCCCGGGCACGATCCGGGCGGTGGACCCGCTGACGCTGACCGATCTGGGCACCCCGTACCGCACCGATGATCTGGCGCACGCCGTCATCGACGACGACGGGTCGGTGTGGGCGCTGACCACGGACGGTGACCTGCTCGAACTGGACTTCGCCTCCGACGCCGGCGCGTTCGTCGTCTCCACCGAACGCCCCGTCACCGGTGCCGGCTCAGCCACCCGCCTGGTGCCCCACGACAGCGGCGCGACCGTATTCGCACCCGACAGCGGGGCGATCGTGCAGGTCGGCACCGGGCGTGAGGTAGCGATCAACGTACCGGCGCTGGAGGGCCAGGTGGCCCCGGCTGAACGTTCGGGGTGGGACCTGGTGCCCGCCTCGGCCACCGATGCCGGCCGGGTGTTCCTGCTCACCGATGGTGAGGTCGTCGACGCCGATGTGGGCTCGGTGGGTTGCGACCGCCCCGGTGCGCCGGCGGTGTTGGAGGGCCGGGTGTACGTGCCCTGTCTGGGCGCGGGCCGGGTGATCGTGCTGGACCGCGACGGCAACCGGGCCGGGGAGGACGTGGTCGTCCCCGGCGGTGGCGATCCCACCCTGGTGGTGGACGAGGGCCGGCTGTTCGTGCACACCCCCAACGACGACCGGATCGTGCTGGTCCAGCCCGACGGTTCCAGCCAGGTCGTGGACATCGGCGGCGCCGAGGTGCCCGAACACTCCGCGGACCGTTCCGCGCCCCCGCGGCCACCGGCCGGTTCACCCCCGCCGCTGCCGCCGCCCCCGGGGCCCGGCCAGATCGCGGCACCACCGCCGCCGCAGCCACAGCAGACCGGGCACCAGGACCAGTCCACGCCGGAGACGGAGCAGCGTGAGGACCGGGAGCGCGACCGCACCGATGAGTCCACCGATCGCTCCGGCCGGGACCGGGACGCCGAGGATCAGCGCCGGGAGAACGGCGACCGTAACCAGGGCGATCCTGACGATGGCGACGACGATCAGTCAGGTCGAAATGACTCCACCGGACCTGATGAGGACGGGTCGTCAGACGATACCGATGACGGCGACGCAGACGGCGCGAGCCCCGATGACGATCAAGACGGCGCCGATGGTGACACCGGTGGCTCTGACTCGGGGTCGGACGACGAGAACGGCTCCGACCCGGGGTCGGACGATGGAAGTGACGACGCCGGCGATGGCGACGGTACCGGGGACGATGGTGACGGCGCAGGTGATGGCGACGGCACCGGAGACGGCGCGGATGATGGCGACGGCACGGGTGACGGTGATGGTGCCGAGGACGGTGATGGTGCCGAAGACGGCGATGACGCGGGCGATGACGAGCCGTCGCCGGCCGCACCGACCAACGTGCAGGCCCAGGTCCGTGGCGATCAAATTCGCCTGAGTTGGAC
>DATGSR010000176.1:0-23086 GCA_035302405.1 Beutenbergiaceae bacterium | reverse complement strand
GCGGCCCACGTCGTCTTCGCTCATCAGCCCGCGGGCACAGGCGCCCACCGCTTCGAACGCGTCGATGATGGTGACGTCCTTCTCGGTGCCATCGGACAACTTCACCCACCCGGGCATGATCGACCCGGCATACAGGAACACCGAGGCCAGGTCCAATCTGGCGGCGGCCATCAGCATCCCGGGCAGGGACTTGTCGCACCCGGCCAGCAGCACCGACCCGTCGAGACGCTCGGCCTGCATCACCGTCTCCACAGAGTCGGCGATGAGGTCACGGGAGACCAGGGAGAAGTGCATCCCCTCGTGGCCCATCGAGATGCCGTCGGAGACGGAGATGGTGCCGAACTCCAGCGGGTATCCGCCCCCGGAGTGCACACCGGCCTTCACCCCCTGGGCGAGGCGGTCCAGGGACAGGTTGCACGGGGTGATCTCGTTCCAGGAAGAGGCCACCCCGATTTGGGGTTTGGCCCAGTCCTCATCGCCCATACCGACAGCCCGGAGCATGCCGCGGGCGGCGGTGGCCTCCAGACCGTCGGTGACGACTCGGGAACGGGGTTTGATGTCCGGGCCCTGGCCCTGGTCGGTGCTCGAAACGCTCATACCGGGAGTCTAATCCCGCGCCCGCACGGTGGTGTGCGCTGGCTCATAGCCGACGCGGGACTTCAGACCCAGGAAACCGGCCCGATCGCCCGCCAGGATAGGAACACAACGTTCGACCACCACAACAGAACGAGGTCACCATGTCTGCAGTAACCCGCTCATTCAAAGCCACCAAAGTGCTGGGCGTCATCCTGTTGGTGTTCGGCATCCTGTTCCTCGGAGCCGGGGCCGCCACCTGGGGCGTGGTGAGCGCGCAGCTGGCCGAGGAGAACATCACCATCCCCGAGGATGCCCGGTGGTTCGCCGGCCAGGAGGTCCGCGGCCCACTGACCGCCTACTCCCAGGCCGACATCATCAACACCCACGCCCTGGAGGGCACCGAGGGCCGCACCTACGCCGAGCTTGGTGCCGCGATGAATGAGGTGGAGCCCGGCACGCCGGAGCACGAGGAACTACAGGCCCAGCGCAACTCGATCATGAACGCCTCGTTCCTGCGCGCCTCCCTGTTCACCTCCGTGGTCTCCTACGGCGTGGCCGCCCTGGTGATGGGTATCGGCGTGGTGTTCATCGTGGTGGCCTGGGGCATGCGCCGCATCGGCTACGCCCTGATCGCCACCGACGACAAGGCTTCCGGACGGACGCCCGCCGCTGCGGAGAAGGAGTCCGCGGTCAAGTAGCACGACGACGAGTTCGCCCGATCCGGCACGTCACCACTGCTCGGCTCGGCAAACACCTCAGCAGCGCCCCGGGAGGCCTCGGCCCCCGGGGCGCTTTCCGTGCGCTGCAGAAGCAGGTGGCGGTATCCGGAGAAGTCGGGACCTTCGCAGTATCCGGAGAAACCGAAACCCTCGAGGTATCCGGAAAAAGTCGGGACCTTCGACCCGCGAGATCAGCGGAAAACTGCGGAACCATAGGAATCAGCAAGTCATTCCAGGACTTACTCAGAACTTCCGCGAATCGCTATACCGCGAACGCTCACCACATTCCGAACCTGTTACTCACCACGAAATCGAAGGACAAGATCATGGCCACCATCGACAAGGTTCCCACCAGGCCTCCCACCACTCAGGAGGCCATCGTCACCCGGCCGGGCGTGCGCAAAGTGCTCGCCGTCAGCCGGATCGTCATCGGCTTCACCTTCCTGTGGGCCTTCCTGGACAAACTCTTCGGGCTGAACTACACCACTCCGGTCGAGAACGCATGGATCAACGGCGGTTCACCCGCCCAGGGATTCATCGGGGGCATCGATAATTTCTCCGCCGGCTTCTTCGGCCTCTTCCAGAACCCGTTCGGCGACGCCTTGTTCATGCTCGGCCTGCTGGGTATCGGCGTAGCGATGATCGTCGGCGCCGGGCTTCGCATCGCCGCCGTGGGAGGCGGATTCCTGATGCTGTTCATGTGGCTGGCGACCTTCCCCGTCGCCGGCGCGGCGACCAACCCGATCCTGACCTCCCACTGGCACGAGGCGCTGCTGCTGATCATCGCGGCCCTCACCCTGTCCGGGGACACCTGGGGCCTGGGCAAGTGGTGGGCCAACAGGGAGTTCGTGCAGAAGAACTCCTGGCTCCGCTGATCCTCGGTCACCGGCCGGCCCGCACCGTCTGGGTGCGGGCCGGCTTCGTGATGTGTGCCGCAAGTTGGGCGTCGTTACACGTGCAGGTCCACCCATAGGTGCGCGGTGGCGATCTGCGCGCCGACCCGCTCCAGTAGTTCCCCGGCTCGCCTCATGCTGGATTCCGGGTCGGGTTCCAGGTCGCTGAGTGCGTAGACGGCGGTGAAGCCGGCTTGGTCGATCTGTTCCGGGGTCAACTCGCTCACACCGGCCACCGCCACGACCACCACCGCGGCATCGGTGGCGGCGGCGGCCACCCCGACCGGGGTCTTTCCCGCCAGGGACTGGGCGTCCAGACTGCCTTCACCCGTGATCACCAAGTCCGCTCCGCGCACTTTCCTGGCGAACTCCACCAGATCGAGCACCACCTCTACCCCCGGGCGGCGGCGCGCGCCGAGTAGCAGGGCTGCGAATCCCGCCCCGCCGGCGGCTCCCGCCCCGGGCGCATTGGCTAACCGGCGCACATCCGCATCGGAGTCGGTGAGCACCTGGACCCATCTGCTCAGGCCGGCCTCCAATGCGCGGACCTCCTCGGGGCCAGCGCCCTTCTGCGGTCCGTACACCGCAGCGGCGCCGTCAGGGCCGAGCAGGGGGTTGTTCACATCGGATGCCAAGGTGAGTTGGACCTGCGCCAACCGCGGGTGCAGGCCGCTCAGGTCGACCTGTTGCAGGTCAACCAGCCCGATGCCCCCGGGGTTTCGCACGCCATCGAGCCGGGCACCGAGGGCCTGGAACATGCCGGCCCCGCCGTCGGTGCTGGCCGAACCGCCAACGGCCAGCACGATCGACTCCACGCCCGCATCGAGGGCGTGGGCCATCAACTGCCCCACTCCGTAGGTGCCGGCACGGCAAGCGGCCCCGGCGTCCGCAGGCGACAGGTGCAACCCCGCGGCTTGTGCGAGTTCGATCACCGCGCGCCGGCCGTCGGTGGCGTAGCAGGCACGCACCGGGTCGCCGAACGGACCGGCGACGGTGAGCGTGACCGGGGTCATCCCGGCCGCGCACGCCGCACGCACGGTGCCCTCCCCGCCGTCGGCCATGGGCGCGGTGATGACCTCCACGTCCCCCCGGGCACGCTGCAACCCCAACGCGAGGTGTTCTGCGACGTAGGTCGCGTCCAACGACCCCTTGAAGGTGTCCGGCGCCACCACCACCAGCGGCCCGGGCGGATGCTCCTGGATGAGGTCGAGTGGGGTGCCCAGGGCGGTCTTGGCCGGGCCCGTGATGCTCATCGCCGTTGCCTCCATCGCGCGGACGCGGGTACCTGTCATCCGGCCATCCTGCCGTGTCCGGGCGGCGGCGGCCAGTATCCGCAACGCCCGCAGGCGCCGCGTGCCTGCATTTCAGAGCAGGTCGGGATGCTCCACCGGCCTAGGCGGTCTTCCGCGGCCATCCGGCATGAGGAGCGGCGCCGGTTCAGCCCTGGACGCGTTCCATCACCAGTTCCCGCACCCGCCCGGCGTCGGCCTGCCCGCGCGTGGCCTTCATCACCGCACCGATCACCGCACCGATCGGGCCCATGTTGCCCGAGCGGATCTTCTCGGCGATGTCCGGCTGTTCGGCCAGGGTGGCGTCGATGACCTCCAGCAAGGGCCCGTCGTCGGAGACCACCTCCAGGCCGCGGTCGGTGAGGACCTGCTCGGGGTCCCCCTCCCCGGCCAGTACCCCCTCGAGCACCTGGCGGGCGAGTTTGTCGTTGATCCGTCCGGCATCGATCAATTGCTGCAGTTCGGCGATCTGCGCCGGGGTGACGTTCAACTCCTCCAGTTCCACGCCGTCGTCCTTCGCGGTGCGAGCCAACTGGCCCATCCACCACTTGCGCGCGGCCGCGGGGGCGGCGCCGGCGGCGATGGTGGCCTCGATCAGGTCCACCGCCCCGGCGTTGACCACATCGCGCATCTCCTCATCGGAGTAGCCCCACTCGGTCTGCAAGCGGCGGCGGCGCACGGCTGGCATCTCCGGCAGTCCGGCCCGGATCTGCTCCACCCACTCCCTGGAGGGGGCCACCGGAACCAGGTCCGGTTCGGGGAAGTACCGGTAATCCTCCGCGTCGGACTTCACCCGCCCGGAGGAGGTGGCGCCGGTGTCCTCGTGGAAGTGCCGGGTCTCCTGCACCACCGAATCGCCGCCGTCGAGCACCGCGGCCTGGCGGGAGATCTCATAGCGCACCGCGCGTTCGATGGACCGGAAGGAGTTGACGTTCTTGGTCTCCGTGCGCGTCCCCAGGGGGGCGTCGGGAGCCGGCCGCAGGGAGACGTTCACGTCCGCACGCACGTTCCCGCGTTCCATCCGGGCCTCCGAGACCCCCAGGGCCACGAAGATGTCCCGTAGGGCACGCACGTAGGCGCTGGCCACCTCCGGTGCCCGGTCCCCCACCCCGGTGATGGGGCGGGTGACGATCTCCACCAGCGGGACCCCGGCCCGGTTGTAGTCCACCAGGGAGTGGGTGGCGCCGTGGATCCTTCCGGTGGCGCCGCCCACGTGGGTGTTCTTCCCGGCGTCCTCCTCCATGTGCGCCCGTTCGATCTCCACCCGCACCACGGTGCCGTCGTCCAGTTCCACGTCCAGGTACCCGTCGTAGGCGATGGGCTCATCGGCCTGGGAGGTCTGGAAGTTCTTCGGCACGTCGGGGTAGAAGTAGTTCTTCCGGTCGAACCGGCACACCTGGGCGATCTGGCAGTTCAGCGCCAGGCCGATCTTGATCGCGTACTCCACCGCGGTGCGGTTCAGCGTCGGCAACGCCCCGGGCAGGCCCGCCGAGGTCGGGGTGATGGCCGAGTTTGGGGCCGCCCCGAAATGGGCGGGGGCGCCGTCGAACATCTTCGAGGCGGTGCCAAGTTCCACGTGCACCTCGATACCGAGCACGGGGTCGAACCTGGTGGTCGCATCCGCGTAGTCCATCAACGTGGCGGTACTCATGCGCTGGCCTCCTGCGGGCGAAGTCTGTTGATCAACGGGCCGCCCCACGCCTGGTGCTGGCGGGCCTCCAGGGCCGCGCCGATGCGGTACAGGCGCTCGTCCTGGCGGGCCGGGGCGAGGATCTGGAACCCGGCGGGCAGGTCGTCCTCGGCCAACCCCGAGGGCAGGGACAGCCCCGGAATGCCGGCGAGGTTGGCCGGGATCGTGGCGATGTCGTTGCGGTACATCGCCATCGGGTCATCGACCTTCTCCCCCAACGGGAAGGCGGTTGTGGGCGCAGTCGGGGACACGAGCACGTCGACCTGATCGAATGCGGCGGTGAAGTCCCGCTGCACCAGGGTGCGGACCTTCTGCGCGCTGCCGTAGTAGGCGTCGTAGTACCCGGCGGACAGGGCGTAGGTACCCAGGATGATGCGGCGCTTGGCCTCCGCGCCGAACCCGGCGCCCCGGGTGGCGGCCATGACGCGCTCGGCGGTGACGGGGCCTTCCTCGGGTAGCACCCGCAGGCCGTAGCGCATCCCGTCGAACCGGGCGAGGTTGGAGGAGGCTTCGGAGGGCATGAGCAGGTAGTAGGCCGCCAGTGCGGCATCGAAACTCGGGCAGGACACCTCGACCACTTCGGCGCCGGCGGAGGTGAGCAATTCCAGGGTCTCGGTGAACCGTTGCTCCACCCCGGCGTGGTAGCCCGCACCGGTCAGTTCCCGGACCACTCCGACCTTCACGCCGCTCAGGTCGGCCTCGGCGCCCGCACGGGCCGCGGCGGCGTACGACGGCGCAGGCTCGGGCAAGGAGGTGGCGTCCAGCGGGTCATACCCGCCGATCACGTCATGCAGCAGCGCCGCGTCCAGCACCGTGCGGGCGCAGGGGCCGGCCTGGTCGAGGCTGGAGGCCAGTGCGATCAGCCCGTACCGGGACACCGACCCGTAAGTTGGTTTGATCCCCACCGTGCCGGTGACCGCCGCGGGTTGGCGGATCGAGCCGCCGGTGTCGCTGCCCACCGCCAGCGGGGCCTCGAAGGCCGCGACGGCGGCCGCCGACCCGCCGCCGGAGCCGCCCGGCACGCGGGTGGTGTCCCACGGGTTCCGGGTGGGGCCGAACGCGGAGTGCTCGGTGGAGGAGCCCATCGCGAACTCATCCATGTTCGTCTTGCCCAGGATCGGCATCCCGGCCGCTCGCAACCTGGTCACCAGCGTCGCGTCATAGGGCGGGACCCAGTCCTGCAGCATCTTCGAGCCCGCAGTGGTGACCTGGCCCTTGGTGACCAGCACGTCCTTGACCGCCACCGGCACCCCGGCCAACTCCGGCAGGTCCTCACCGGCGGCGCGGCGGGCGTCCACGTTGCGGGCGGCGGCCAACGCCTCGTCGGTGTTGACGTGCAAGAAAGCGTGGATCTCCTCCTCGGCGGCACCGATACGGTCCAGGTGGGCCTGCGTGGCCTGCAGGCTGGTCACCTCCCCCGAGGCCAGGCGCTGAGC
The DNA here is from genome assembly GCA_035302405.1 of Beutenbergiaceae bacterium. Taxonomy (GTDB): domain Bacteria; phylum Actinomycetota; class Actinomycetes; order Actinomycetales; family Beutenbergiaceae; genus CALKWS01. The sequence goes on along the minus strand of DATGSR010000176.1, from coordinate 16,483 downwards.
GAGTTCGGCTGCGGTGAGTCCGATCAGTTCACTCATGCGTCCTCACCCAGGATCTGCGGGACGGCGAACATCTGGTCCTCCTGCTCCGGTGCCTGGGAGAGCACCTCCTGCGGGTCGAGGGTCTCGGTGACCTCGTCCTCGCGGAGCACGTTCACCAGCGGGATCGGATGGCTGGTGGCCGGCACGTCGTCACCGGCGACGGTGGAGACCTTGGCGACCGCCTCGACGATCACGTCCAGTTCGCCGGTGAGGCGCTCGGTCTCCTCGGGGGTCAGGTCGATCCGGGCGAGCGCGGCCAGGCGCGCCACCTCGGCGGTGTTGAGGGTGGACATGGGGGCGAGTCTACCGAGCGTAGGGCCGTGACCCGCCCGTAGATACCCTGGTGGGGATGAGCACTCCGGACGATTCAGGGGCCGAGGAGCACCACCGCGCCACGAACGATGATCCGCACCCGGTCGACGACGAACGCGGGGCGGACGAGAGGCCGTACCGCGAGGACGGCGAGCTGGCCAACACGGCAGACGATAAGGCCGACGACGAGGTGGATCGCGGGGCGGACGACGGGGCGCACGACGCCGCCCAGGTTCCCTTCACCGAGCGCCACCGGACCGCCGTCGGGATCGCCGTCGTCGTGCTCTGTTTGGTGGTGGCGGCCTTCTTCGCGGTGGTGGGCCCGGCCGGGGCGGAGGCATCCGAGCCGTGGGGCCCGATCCTGCGCTGGGCCGCCCCCGTGTTGTGGGTGGGGCTGGCCGCGGTGGCCGGGGCGTGGACCGCAGGGGTGCGCCGGACGGTGGTGAACCGGATGGCCGGTGTGCTGCTGCTGGCCTATGTGGCCTACCTGGTGGTGCGGATGTTCTAACCCGCGCTGCGTCAACCGGTCGCCGGGCGGCGGCGGTAGAAGGGACGCATCGTTATTCGCGTTCCGATTCGCGCCGGGCACCGTTAGGGTTTTTCGGCACGGACACCGCACCGACGCAGGAGGTGACGATGACGCCCGAGGTCACCGTCCAGGATCTGGAAGCGCTCCGTGGCCCGCTGACCGGGTACTGCTACCGGCTGCTCGGGGCGGCCGCTGACACCGATGACGCGGTCCAGGAGACGATCATCCGAGCCCTGCACCGCTGCGGGCAGATCACCCAGATGGTGACATTCCTGGGCACCGGGGAGCGGTTCGCCGAGTTCGGTCTGCCGGCCACCCTGCCGGCCGCTCCCGCACCCGAAAGGGGCTAGTTAGCATCGATGGTGCAACAAACATCGTTCCCCCGACCACGCACCGACCACGTGCGGCCGATGCTGCCCCGCGCGGCCGGCCGGTTCCTGCTCGTGGTGTCGATCGTGCTGACCGTCGGCAGCATCGCGACGGTCATGATCCTGCTGCCGGAAGGAACTCCGATCTCCTCCGACCCGGGCGCACCATCGGTGCCGATGTGGGCCGTGCTGCTGCCGCCCGCGGCGGGCATCCTGCTGACGCTGATGCTGCCGTGGCGACCGGCGCCCATGCCCGCCGAGCCGGTGCGCCGAACCCGATTACTGGTGACGACGGGCGCGCTCGTCGTGTTCTTCGCGGCGTTCACGCTCACAGCGAGCCTGGCCCTCCTGCGCGACGAGGACTACATCGCCGGCAAATTCGTGCTGTTGATGGTCCTGCCCGCGGCCGTGGTTCTCCTGGTGCGTCACTCGGTCCGGTTCAAGACCCGCCCTGGGCCATGGCGGTGGTGGGCGCCGCTGGTCGTGGCCGCCGTGTGGTTCTACCTGTCGCAGTTGGCGCCGTGGAACCCGGGCTCCCACTTCGGCGCTGTGGACCCGGCCCACCTCATCGTCGCGGCGATCGCTACGGCGATCACCGCCGGCATCGGCGAGGAGTTGTTCTTCCGCCGCTGGCTGCAGACCCGGCTGGAGGCGATGCTGGGGGCCTGGGCCGGAATCGGAGTGACCTCGGTGCTCTTCGGCCTCATGCACCTGGGCAGCCACGGCACCGGTGAACCGCTCCTCGACGTCGCTCGCGTGGTCGCGATCCAGGGCTCGTTCGGCTGGTTCGTGGGGGTGATGTGGTGGCGGTACCGGAATCTGGTGCTCATCATCCTCGTCCACCTTCTATCCAACGGGTGGGGCGTCATCGCCCACTTCATCGCCGCAGATTGAGTGCCCGCGGATCGAGACACGCGGGGATCAAGCCGCCGCTATCAAGGCGCCCGGGATTGAATCGCCGCGGATCGTCTCGCTCGCGCCGCGATGAGTTTCCCGGCTCCCGGCCGGACAAGGAGGGACGTCACCCTGCCCCAAGGATGACCACCTGGGCTCGCGTCGTCGGCCCGCAGTTCTTGCCGTAGACCAACGACCTGCGGCGGGCATACCGGTCCCGCTCCCGCGCCCGCGGACATCCCGGCCTACGGTCAAGATTTCGGCGCCCGAAACTGTGCCTTAGATCACAGCGTTCCGGTAGAGTGACCGCACCGCATGAACGCTGGGGCAAGGGAGCAACAGATGGCATCAGGAACACAGACGATCAGCCTGACGGTCGACGGCGTGCAGTACACCGACGACGTCGAGCCGCGGCTCTTGCTCGTGCAGTATCTGCGCGAGGTGCTCGGCAAGACCGGCACCGTGGTGGGGTGTGACACCACCAACTGCGGGGCGTGCACCGTGCTGGTGGACGGCCGCGGCATCAAGTCCTGCACGATGTTGGCGGTGGAGGCCGACGGGCACGAAGTCACCACGATCGAGGGGCTGTCCGCCAACGGGGAATTGCATCCGCTGCAGCGCTCGTTCAACACCTGCCATGCGCTGCAGTGCGGATTCTGCACCCCAGGGATGATCATGCAGTCCGCGTCCCTGCTGGCGGAGAACCCCGATCCCAGCAAGGAAGAGGTTCGTCACGGGCTGGAGGGCAACCTGTGCCGGTGCACCGGTTACCAGAACATCGTGGCGGCGGTGCGCGAGGCGGCCGCTGAGACCGCAGCAACGTCGCAGGAGAGCAGTTCGGAGGCCACGCAATGACCATCATGGAGGAGCGGCAGGCGGAGATCGGGCGGCCACGGCCGCGCAAGGAGGACGCGCGCCTGATCACTGGCCGCAGCAAGTACACCGACAACATCACCCTGCCCGGGATGTTGCACCTTTCCATGGTGCGCAGTCCGTTGGCACGGGCACGGATCACCAGTATCGACACCTCGGCCGCGCGCAGTGCACCCGGAGTGGTCCAGGTGCTCACCGGCGCCGACCTGGCCGACGAGCAGGGCAGTATGCCCAACGCCTGGCCGATCACGCCCGATCAGAAGACCCCGCCCCACCCTGCGGTCGCGGTGGACACGGTCAACTTCGCCGGGGAGATCGTCGCCGTCGTCATCGCCCGGTCGGCAGCAGCGGCCCGGGACGCCAGCGAACTGGTGGACGTGGAGTACGAGGACCTGCCCGTGGTGACCGACCTGGCGGCCGCCGCCCGGGATGAGGAGATCATCTACCCGGAGTTGGGCACGAACAAGTCCGCTACCTGGGTCTTCGACTCCGCCCAGGCGGGTACCGGCGGGGACGTGGAGGAGGCGCTGGCCAACTCCGAGGTCGTCGTCGAACGCACCTTCACCCAACAGCGGCTCATCCCGGCGTTCATGGAGCCGCGCTCCACGGTGGTGGATCCCACCGGTGAGCAGATCACGATGTGGTCGGCCACCCAGATCCCCCACGTGCTGCGGGTGATGTTGGCCCTGACCCTCGGGGTCCCGGAGAGCAAACTGCGGGTGATCGCCCCGGACGTGGGCGGCGGATTCGGCGGCAAGTTGCAGGTCACCCCCGAAGAAGTCATCACCTTGCTGGCGGCCCGGCGAGTGGGCAAACCGTGCAAGTACACCGAAACCCGGAGCGAGACCATGGTCGGCGCCCACCACGGCCGCGACCAACTGCAAACCATCCGCATCGGGGCCAACCGGGACGGCACCGTCACCGGTTTGGACGTGCACCTGCTGGCGGACATGGGCGCCTACCTGGGGCTCATCACCTCCGGGATCCCGATCCTCGGGGCGTTCATGTTCAACGGCATCTACAAGTTCTCCGCCTACCGGTTCGAATGCACCAACGTGTTCACCAACAAGGTGTGGACCGATGCCTACCGCGGTGCCGGTAGGCCGGAAGCCACCTTCGCGATCGAACGGATCATGGATGAGCTGGCCACCGAACTCGGGATGGACCCGATCGAGTTGCGCCGGAAGAACTGGATCGCCCACGAAGAGTTCCCGTTCACCACGGTCGCGTCCCTGGAATACGACTCCGGCAACTACGAAGCAGCCACCGACAAGGCTCTGGAGTTGTTCGACTACGAGGCCCTGCGCGCCGAACAGCGCCGCCGCCGGGAGTCCGGTGACCCGGTACAACTGGGCATCGGGGTCTCCACCTTCACGGAGATGTGCGGACTGGCACCCTCCCGGGTGCTGGGGTCGCTGGATTACGGTGCCGGCGGGTGGGAGTACGCCCAGGTGCGGGTGCTGCCCACTGGGAACGTGGAGGTCGTCACCGGCGTCAGCCCGCACGGTCAGGGTCACGTCACCTCCTGGAGCCAGATCGTGGCCGATCGGCTCGGGGTGCCGTTCGAGAACGTGGAGGTCCTGCACGGGGACACCCAGGTGGCCCAGCGCGGGATGGATACCTACGGCTCCAGGTCTCTGGCCGTGGGGGGCATGGCCGTGGTGGCCGCGACGGACAAGGTGATCGAGAAGGCCAAACAGGTCGCCGCCCACATGCTCGAAGCGGCCGCGGAGGACATCACCTTCTCCGGCGGGCAGTTCAGCGTCCGGGGCACCGACCAGGGCGTCTCGTTCAATGACGTTGCGCTGGCCACGTTCGCCGCGCACGACATGCCCGAAGGGTTCGAACCGAGCCTGGACTCCGATGCCACGTTCGACCCGGAAAACTTCTCCTTCCCGCACGGCACGCACCTGGCGGCTATGGAGGTCGATACCGAGACCGGGCAGGTACGCGTGCACAAATACGTGTGCGTGGACGACGTGGGGCACGTGATCAACCCGCTAATCGTGGACGGACAGGTGCACGGCGGGCTGGCTCAGGGCATCGCGCAAGCGTTGTTCGAGGAAGCCGTGTACGACGATTCGGGCACGTTGCTGACCGGCTCCTTCACCGAGTACCTGGTGCCGGCTGCCCCGGACCTGCCGGAGTTCACGGTGGACCGCACCTACACCCCGGCGACCACGAACGTGCTGGGCGTCAAGGGCGTGGGTGAGGCCGGCACCATCGCCTCCACCCCGGCGATCGTCAACGGCATCTTGGATGCGGTCCGCCACCTGGGCGTGCGGGATGTGGCAATGCCCTGCTCTCCCTCCCGGGTGTGGAACGCCATCCAGCAGGCACAAAGCAGCGGCCAGCAGGCCACGGAGCCGGAGGTGGCACCATGATCCCCAGTCAGTTCGAGTTTCAAGCGCCCACCACCGTTGATGAGGCGGTCGGGTTGCTGGCCAACGGCATGGACGTCAAAGTACTGGCCGGCGGGCAGAGCCTGTTGCCGGTACTGAAACTGCGGATGGCCGACCCCGAGATGGTGGTCAGCCTGAACAAGGTGGACGCCCTGCGCGGGGTACGACGCGAGGGTGAACACCTGGTGATCGGGGCGATGACCACTCACGCCGAGGTGGCCACCGACCCGCTCCTCTCCGCGCACGCCGGGCTGCTCAGCAAGGTCGCCGCCACCATCGCCGACCCGCAAGTGCGCAATCGGGGCACGATCGGCGGCGCGGTGGTACACGCCGACCCGGCTGGAGACATGGGCGGCGCTCTACTGGCCGCCGACGCGCAGATGACGATCGCCGGCCCGAGCGGTACCCGGACGGTGGCCGCGGCGGACTTCTTCGTCGACTTCTTCACCACCGCGGTGGACGAGGACGAACTGCTCACCGAGATCCGCGTGCCGGTCTTCGACGGGTGGGGCGCGGACTACCAGAAGTTCACGCGCGTGGCCCAGCAGTGGTCGATCGTCGCGGCCGGCGCGATGGTCCGCACCACCGGTGACCAGATCGCCGAGGCCCGGGTGGTGCTGACGAATATGGACTCGGTACCTCGCCGGGCTACGGCGGTGGAGCAGGCGTTGGCAGGGACTGCATTGACCGAGGAGGCGGTGGCGAGCGCGTGCGCCGCGGCAGCCGAGGGCACCAACCCCACCGATGACCTGAACGGGGATGCCAACTACCGGCGCCACCTGGCCACGGTGCTCACTCGCCGTGCGGTGCTGGCCGCCGCCGGCTATCGGTCGAGCTGAGCGCCTGGTTGGGGCGCAGCAGGAAGGAGCAGTTGTGGAACTTACCCATCACTTCGAGGTGCCGGCGGATAAGGAAACCACCTGGCGTACCTTCAACGACCTGGAAGAGGTGGTGCCGTGCTTCCCCGGGGCCACCCTCACCGAGGTCGACGGCGACGAGTTCACCGGCCAGGTGAAGGTCAAGATCGGCCCGATCTCCCTGACTTACCAGGGCACCGGGCGGTTCGTGGAGCGTGATGAGGACGCCGGCCGGATCGTGCTCGAGGCCTCGGGGAAGGACCGTCGCGGCAACGGCAACGCCGGCGCCACGGTGACCGCGATGCTCAGCGAGACCGCGGACGGCACCGCGGTGGACGTGACCACCGACCTGGACATCGGCGGCAAACCCGCCCAGTTCGGCCGCGGAATGATCCAGAGCATCTCCAACAAGATGCTGCAACGGTTCCTGGACTGCATCCGCTCGAAGATGACCGACGAGCAGCCCACCGGCAGTTCCTGAGGCGTTCGACGCGCCCGCCCCCGCTGGCTGCTCGGGATCCGTCCCGTTCGGCGACCACGCGCTCGGGCGGGCCGATGCCCATGCCCGCGCTACGGTGAACCCGGTCGGCCGGCAGGCCGGGGAGGTTCGAGTCGCGGGGAGGCGCGATGGGGTGGCAGTTCTGGATCGACCGCGGCGGAACGTTCACCGACGTGGTGGCCCGCGACAGCGACGGCGCGTTCCACGTACACAAACTGTTGTCAGAGGACGCCGACCGCTACGACGACGCGGCCGTGGAGGCCATCCGGCGAATGCTTCCCGACGGCGCCGGCATCGATGCGGTCAAGATGGGCACCACGATCGCCACCAACGCGTTGCTGGAACGCCGCGGGGAGCCCACCGTCCTGGTGATCACCGCCGGGTTCGCCGATGCGTTGCGGATCGGATATCAGGCCAGGCCCCGGATCTTCGACCGGCACATAGTGCTGCCGGAACTGCTGCACACCCACACCATCGAGGCCGATGAGCGGCTCAGCGCCGAGGGGGAGGTGCTGCGGCCCCTCGATGCCGACAACCTGCGAGAACACCTCCAGGCGGCACACGATGAGGGGTACCGCGCCGCGGCGATCGCGTTCCTGCACGGTTACCGCGAGCCCGTCCACGAGCGGCGGGCCGCCGAAATCGCCCGGGAGGTCGGGTTCGAGCAGGTCTCCATCTCCTCCGAGGTCAGCCCGTTGATGAAACTCATCTCCCGGGCCGACACCACCGTGGTGGACGCCTACCTGTCCCCTTTGATCGACCGCTACATCGATGCGGTTCAGGACCAGGTGCCCGCCACCGAGTTGGCCTTCATGCAGTCCAACGGCGGGCTGGCCCCGGCCGAGGCGTTCCGCGGTAAGGACGCGATTCTGTCCGGACCGGCGGGCGGGATCGTGGGGATGGCGCGCACCTCCCAGGCTGCGGGTTTCGACAAGGTCATCGGCTTCGATATGGGCGGGACTTCCACGGACGTTTCCCACTTCGCCGGGTCCTACGAGCGTCAGTTCGAGACCCAGGTGGCCGGGGTGCGGATGCGCGCACCGATGATGTCGATCCACACCGTCGCGGCCGGCGGTGGCTCGATCCTGCATTTCGACGGCTCGCGCTACCGGGTGGGCCCGGACTCCGCCGGCGCGCAGCCGGGCCCGGCCAGTTATCGAGCCGGCGGCCCGCTGACCCTGACCGATGCCAACGTGATGCTCGGACGCATCCATCCCGAGCACTTCCCCCGCGTGTTCGGTGACGGCACTGAGCCGCTGGACGCCGAGATCGTCAGGGCGAAGTTCACCGAGCTCGCCGAACAGATCGACGACGGCCGCTCACCAGAGCAGGTGGCCGCCGGGTTCCGTCAGATCGGGGTGGCGAACATGGCCAACGCGATCAAGAGGATCTCCATCGAGCGCGGCTATGACACCTCCGACTACACCCTGGCCACGTTCGGCGGAGCCGGCGGCCAACATGCCTGCGCGGTGGCCGATGAACTGGGCATCGGCCGCGTGCTCATCCATCCCTTGGCCGGGGTGCTGTCCGCCTACGGGATGGGCCTGGCAGACCTGACGGCGATGCGCGAGCGCAGCATCGAAGAACCGTTATCTGACGACGTGGTCGCCTCCCTGGACCAAGTCGCCGACGAGTTGCGCGAAGAGGCGGCTAAGACCCTGGGCACGCGGCCCGACCAGGTGGAGAAACGCGCCCATCTGCGTTACGCCGGCACCGACACCGCATTGCAAGTCCCGCTCGGCTCCGCTGCCGGAATGCTCGAGGAGTTCGAGGCCGCCTACCGTCAGCGCTTCTCCTTCCTGATGCCGGATAAGGAGGTGATGGTCGAGGCGGTCTCGGTGGAGGTGGTCGTCTCCTCCGGTATCAACCTCACCGAGGACGCGAATCCCGAAGGCCAGCGGCCCGACGGCGAAGCCGGCGGCGCGGAGGCCTCGCCCGCCGCGCACGAGCGGCCCGACGGCGGTGCCTCCGGGGACTCTGAGGCCACCCCGGTGACCGTGGCGCCCCGGGCGCAGATGCCGATGTTCACCGATGACGCCTGGCAGGACGTCGCGTTGTTCCAGCGCGAGGACCTCCCCGCCGGCCACGTCATCACCGGCCCGGCCATCATCGCCGAGGACACCTCCACCACCGTGGTCGAGGCCGGTTGGTCGGCGCGCCGCACGCCGTCGGGCAACCTGCTGCTGCGCGCCGAACGCGACGCCGAAGCCGTGCGCATCAGCACCGAACGCGACCCGGTACGCCTGGAGATCTTCAACAACCTGTTCATGTCCATCGCCGAGCAGATGGGGGTCCGCCTACGCGGCACGGCACAGTCGGTGAACATCAAGGAGCGCCTGGACTTCTCCTGTGCGATCTTCGACGCCGAAGGGAACCTCATCGCCAACGCACCGCACATCCCGGTGCACCTGGGCTCGATGGGCCAGAGCATCCGGATGGTGATGCGCCGAAACGAGGGCACCATCCGCCCCGGTCAAGTATTCGCGCTGAACGACCCGTACAACGGCGGCACCCACCTGCCCGACGTCACCGTGGTGACCCCGGTGTTCATCGGCGAGGATCTGCAGTTCTTCGTCGCCTCCCGCGGCCATCACGCCGAGATCGGAGGCATCACGCCCGGGTCGATGCCGGCGTTCTCCCGCCACCTGGACGAGGAGGGAGTGGTCCTGGACAACTGGTTGCTGGTGGACGACGGGAGGTTCCGAGAGGCGGAGACGATCGACCTGCTCACCTCCGGGCCCCACCCCAGCCGCAATCCGCAGAGCAACGTGGCCGACCTGCGCGCACAGATCGCGGCGAACGAGCGCGGGGTGCAGGAGTTGGCGTCCATGGTCGAGACCTTCGGCCTGGAGGTGGTGCAGGCCTACATGGGCCACGTCCGCGACAACGCCGCCGAGGCGGTGCGCCGGGTGATCGAGGCGCTCGACAAGGGCACGTACTCCTACGAGATGGACAACGGCGCGGTGATCGCCGTCGAGATCCGTCCCGACCCCGAGTCGCGCACCGCCACAATCGACTTCACCGGAACCAGCGACCAGTTGGATTCCAACTTCAATGCGCCCGCGGCCGTCGCCCGGGCGGCGGTGCTGTACGTGTTCCGCACGCTGGTGGCCGATGAGATCCCGCTGAACGACGGCTGCCTGGAACCGTTGGAAATCATCATCCCCGAAGGGTCCATGCTCTCCCCCACCTACCCGGCGGCCGTGGTGGCCGGGAATGTGGAAACCTCCCAAGCCATCACCGGGGCGCTGTACGGGGCATTGGGGGTCCAGGCCGAGGGGGCGGGCACGATGAACAACGTCACCTTCGGCAACGAGGACCACCAGTACTACGAGACCGTTTCCTCCGGATCCGGGGCGGGTGACGGGTTCAACGGCACCGACGTGGTGCAGACGCACATGACCAACTCCTGGCTGACCGACCCCGAGGTGCTGGAGCGGCGTTTGCCGGTGCGAGTCGCCTCCTATGAGATCCGGCGCGGCAGCGGCGGGTCGGGACGGTTCCGCGGCGGTGACGGCGGACGACGGCGACTGCAGTTCACCCAGGACGTCACCGTCACCGTGCTCAGCGGTCACCGGCGCATCCCCCCGTACGGGATGGCCGGCGGGGAGCCCGGGGCCCTCGGGCGGCACTGGATCGAGCACGCCGACGGGTCCACCAGCCCAATGGAGGGGTGCGATTCGGTGGATGTCGCGGCCGGGGACACCTTCGTTATCGAAACCCCCGGCGGAGGCGGCTACGGCCCGCCGGAAAGCAGCGGATCCCCGTAGCGGACGCGCGACGCCCTGTTCCGGCTCAGGCGGGCTCGACTCCGGCTCAGGCGGGCTCGACGGCCATACGCACCAGTTCGAGTAGGCCGCGCCCGTAAGCGTCCGCCGGGGTGGTGGCGGTGAAGGTCGACGGGGTGCCGTCATGGCGGCGCATGGTCAGCACATAACCATCATCGGTGCGTTCCAGGCGCTCGAATGCCGCACCGAGCCGGTCACGCAACTGATCCTCCCGCGGCAGCCATAGCGCATCCTCCTTGGCCACGCTGTCCAGCGCCCACTCGGTGGTGCCGTTGAACCGCAACACGGTGCCGGTGTCGAACTCCCGTGCCTCGATCACCATGTGGGACAGGATGAACACGTCCTCGGCCAGGGCCTCGGCCCGGATCCGGAAGTGGTCTCCGGCCTCCGGGTGCCACACCAACCCGGCGTCCTGCAACTCCTGGGCGAGTGCATCACTGATCATTTGCTGCTGTGGTGGGGCCATACCTCCTGCCTATCCCACTCAACTCCGGTCCGCCACCGCCTCCGGTCCCTCGGCCAAGAGGACTTCGAACCCGGCCTCATCCAGGATCGGCAGGCCCAGTTCACGCGCCTTGGTCTCCTTGGAACCCGCGCCGGGTCCGACGACGACGAAGTCGGTCTTCTTCGAAACCGACCCCGCCGCACGACCACCGGCGGCGATGATCGCCTCCTTGGCCTCGTCCCGGGTGAAGTTCTCCAGGGAACCGGTCACCACGATGCTCAATCCCGTCAGCAGGCCGCCGGCACCGCCGGCACCCGGGCCCGGGTGGTCGGGGATCGCGAACGGCACTCCGGCCCGGCGCCAGCGCTCCAAAATCTCCTGGTGCCAGTCCACGGCGAGCCAGTCCCGCACCGCCGCAGCGATGGTGGGCCCCACACCCTCCACCTGCGCGAGCTCGCCCTCGCTCGCTGCCTCGATCGCGCTCATCGAGCCGAACCAGTCGGCCAGCGCCCGCGCCGCAACCGGGCCCACGTGCCGGATGTTCAAACTCACCAGGAAGCGCCAGAAGTCTTTGGACTTGGCCGCCTCCAATTCATCGAGCAGCGTGATCGCCTGCGCCGATGGCTCGATCACCCGGAAGTCCTTGCGATACCCGGCCTGACGGCGTTGCGCAGCGGTCATTCCCTCCGCTTCCGGCGGGTAGTCCAGGCGCACCTTCTGGAACGGGCGGCGCAGCACCGGTTCGCCGGTGTCGGGGTCCACACGTGGCTCACCGCTCTCGGCGTCACGGACCACCACTTCGATCGGCAGGAGTTCGTCAATGGTCAGATCGAACAAACCGGCTTCGGTCTCCAGCACCGGGGTGGAGGGCGCCGCCGGTTGGGTCAGAGCAGCCGCGGTCACCTCTCCCAGAGCCTCGATATCCAGGGCGCCGCGGGACCCGATGTGCTCCACCCGGCCACGCACCTGCGCCGGGCAGGACCGCGCGTTCGGGCAGCGCAGGTCCACATCGCCCTCCTTCATCGGTCGCAGCGTGGTGTCGCACTCCGGGCACTGGGCGGGCATGACGAACTCCCGCTCACTGCCGTCCCGTAGTTCCACCACCGGTCCCAGCACCTCGGGGATCACGTCGCCCGCCTTGCGCAGCACCACGGTGTCACCGATGAGCACACCCTTGGCCCGCACCACGTCCTGGTTGTGCAGGGTTGCCTGGCGGACCACGGATCCGGCCACATGCACCGGTTCCATCACGGCGTAGGGGGTGGCCCGTCCGGTGCGACCCACCGCGACGGCGATATCGAGGAGTTTGGTGTGCACCTCCTCGGGAGGAAACTTCGCGGCGATCGCCCAACGCGGCGCGCGGCTGGTGGTGCCCAGTTCGCCGTGCAGGGCGAGTTCGTCGACCTTGACCACCACCCCGTCGACTTCGTGTTCCACCGAGTGCCGGTGTTCGCCGTAGTACTCGACGAACTCCAGCACCTCATCGGCGGTCCGGACCACCTTGCTGTGGGGACTGGTCGGCAGGCCCCAGTCCGCGAGCAGTTCGTACACCTCGCTCTGGGCGGCCACGGGCGGGTCCGGCCACGCCCCGATTCCGTGCACGTAGAGCGACAGGGCTTTGACCCTGGCCTCACCGGCTTCGCGTTCCAGCCCCTCCTTCTTCTCCAGCATCTGCCGCATGCCCCCGCTGGCGGCGTTGCGGGGATTGGCGAACGCGGGGAACCGTCGCGCGGCGGACGCCGCCTCCCGCTCGGCGTTGAACTCGCCGCGCGTCGCCTCGGGGCGGGCCTCCCACCGCTCCCGGGCCATCGCGACCGCTCGGTCCTGCAGTTCGGCCTGCAGTTCGTTCAGGCGGGTGAACTCGGCCGTAGGGATGAACACCTCACCGCGTACCTCGACGATCTCCGGGTGTCCGCTGCCCCGCAGACGCCGCGGGACCGAATCCATGCGCAGCGCATTCTCGGTCACGTCCTCGCCGATCCGTCCGTCCCCGCGGGTGGCGGCACTGACCAGTCGGCCGCGCTCGTAGCGCAGGGAGATCGCCAGCCCGTCAATCTTCAGTTCACACAGCCAGCCCGGCTCACGTCCGGCCGCCTCCTGGGTCTTGACCAGCCAGTCCCGCAGTTCGGCCACGGTGAAGGTGTTGTCCAGGCTGAGCATCTGCTCCGCGTGGTGCACCGGTGTGAACAGCGGTGACGCCTGCCCGCCGACCTCCTGGGTGGGAGAGTCCTCGCGCTGCAGGAATGGATGGGTCGTCTCCAGCGCCTGCAGGTCCCGGAGCAGTTCGTCGAACGCAGCATCCGACATCAGCTGGGTGTCCCCGCTGTAATACGCCTCGCGCGCCGCCCGGATCCGATCGGCGAGGTCCTGCCACTGGGCGCGCAGTTCCTTCTCGCTCGGCTCGGCGTCAGCGGCGGCTTGGTGCTGGGGAGACGTGGGCTGCTTGTTCACGGGCCCTATTGTTGCGCCTCGTCCTAACAACGCCCAGCCGGGCGTCCTCGCGGGTGTCGCCGCGACTCAGCCGGCGGCGGTACTAGCCACCGGTACATGCCCCGCCTCCTGCTGGGCGGCCCGGCCCGCGGCGCTGATCGTGGCCTGGCCCAGCACCCGGGTACCGTCGTAGACCACCAGTGATTGCCCCGGGGCGATCCCCCGCATCGGCTCGGCGAGCCGCACCCGAACCTCGCCCTCGGTGCGCACCACGGAAGCGCCGACCAACTGGCCGTGCGCCCGCAACTGCACTTCGGCGTCGAACGCCTCCCCCACCGGGGACTCCTCGGCGAACCACACCACCTCGCCACCGGCGATGTCGTGCACGCTGAGCAGTTCACTCGGCCCCACGATCACCTTGTTCGCGCCGGGGTCAACCTCCAGCACGTACCGGGGCTTGCCGTCGGCGGCCGGGCGGTTCAGTCCCAGCCCCTTGCGCTGACCTACGGTGTAGGCGTAAGCCCCGTCGTGCTCGCCGACCACCTGACCCTCGTGGTCCACCACCTCACCGGGGCGGCTGCCCAGGCGAGAGCGCAGGAATCCCTGGGTGTCGCCGTCGGCCACGAAGCAGATGTCGTATGAGTCCGGCTTCGCCGAGACTCCCAGCCCCCGGGCCTGGGCCTCGGCGCGAACCTCGTCCTTGGACGTCACGTCCCCCAGGGGAAACAGCGACCGGGCGAGCCGCTCCGGCCCCATCACGGCCAGCACGTAGGACTGGTCCTTGGCCGCATCCCGGCTCCGGTGCAACTCCAGGGTGCCGTCGTCGCGGCGTTCGATGCGCGCGTAGTGCCCGGTGGCCACCGCATCGAAGCCCAGGGCGATCCCACGGTCCAACAGGGCGGCGAACTTGATGTGCTCATTGCACCGCACGCACGGGTTGGGGGTGCGGCCGGCCTCGTACTCGGAGAGGAAGTCGGCCACCACGGTGTCCTCGAACTCCTCGGACAGGTCCCACACGTAATAGGGGATGCCGAGCACGTCGGCGGCCCGGCGGGCATCGGAGGCGTCCTCGATGGAACAGCATCCCCGCGAACCGGTGCGGTGCTGAGCCCGGGAACGGGACAGGGCCATGTGCACCCCGACCACGTCGTGGCCGGCGTCCACCGCTCGGGCTGCCGCCACCGCGGAGTCCACACCGCCGGACAGTGCTGCCAGTACTCGCATCAACTCACCTCCACCTGGGCCGCCCGGGGCGGGCTGTACGCCGCCCGGGCACGCTGGACCACCTCCGGCAACACCCGCAGGAGCGTCTCGACGTCGTCCCGGGTGCTGGTGTGGCCCAGCGTCAACCGTAACCCCGATCGGGCCACCGCTTCGTCCGCGCCCATCGCCTGGAGCACATAGGAGGGCTGGTTCACCCCGGCCTGGCAAGCCGCACCGGAGGCAGCGGAGATGCCGGCCATGTCCAGCCCGAACAGCACCGCCTCGGCGTCGGTGCCCGCAATAGTGAACAGCACATGCCCGGGCAACCGGTCGCCGTCGTCCGTGGGCCCCTGCAGTACCGCGCCGGGCACCGCTTGCGGCACCTTCTCGATCAGCAGCCCGGCCAGTTCCCGCAGCCGGACGTGCTCCGCCTGCTGATCCGCGACCGCCAAATCCACCGCGTGCGCCAGCGCCGCCGCGGCCGCCACCGGAATGGTGCCCGAACGCACCGCACGCTCCTGCCCGCCACCGTGCAGCACCGGGGTCAGCGGAGTTTCGCGGCCGGCGAGCAGCGCACCGATCCCCACCGGGGCGCCGAGTTTGTGTCCGGACAGGCTGAGTGCGTCCACGCCGGCGGCGGCGAAGTCCACCGGTATCCGGCCCACGGCCTGTACCGCGTCGGTGTGCACCACGATCCGGTGGCGGCGGGCCAGCCCCACCACGTCGCTCAACGGCTGGATCGCACCAGTCTCGTTGTTCGCCCACATCACCGAGAGCACCGCGACCTGCTGGCCGCGTTGTTCCAGGTGCTTCTCCAACGACTCCACCTGCAGGCGGCCCCGGGCGTCCACCGGGACCAGGTGCGCCCCGGCCCCGTGCCGGTCGCCCAAGGCGTGGGCGGTATCAAGCACAGCGGGATGTTCGACGGCGGAGATCACCACGTCGCGGCGCCGTGGTTCGTCAGCACTCACCTTGAACCAAGTGCCGGTGAGGGCCAGGTTGTCCGCCTCCGTGCCGCCGGAGGTGAAGATGACCTCGGCGGGTTCGGCGCCAAGTGCTGCGGCCAACTGCTCACGGGCCTCCTCCAGCGTGCGCCGTGCCCGCCTGCCGTCAGCGTGCAGCGACGACGGGTTGCCTACCTGGGCGGCGACCCTGGCGAAGGTCTCCGCCACCTCGGGGCGCACCGGTGTCGTGGCCGCGTGGTCCAGATAGGTGTTCATCCTCGCCAGTGTAGGAAACCAGCGCCCTCACCGCCGAAGGGCAGTGATCAAGTACACCGCGGTTCTCGTTATCCTGAGCCTCGCGGAGAGAGGGTGGAGGGTGACGTGGGTCGTGAAACCGGCCGGAAGGGCGACAACAGTGCTCAGAGGGCACCAGAGGGTTACCTGGCCGACTACTTCAATCGCCCCGCAAACCAGCCCCGGACGCCGGACCCCTACGACTCGCTGGCACGCTCCGGCGCCGCCCAGTCTCCGCCACCCGCCCCCGGGACCATCGATCCGTCAGGGTCCACGATCGGCGCCCCCGCCGACCGCCGCGCCCGACGGCGGCAACGGCGCTACCCCATCGGCCCGGCGCCCGGACCGATCCGGACGGGTACCGCCGGCTCCACCCCGCCAACGGGTACCGCCGGGCCCACAGCACCGGCAACGGGAACCGCCGGCCCCACCCCGCCGGGCCCGCGCGATGACGGATCCGTGCCCTTCGTGCTCCGCCCCACCAGGGAGGAGCGGCGCGCCAAGCGGAAGGAACGGAGCCGTTCCCGCACCGGTGCGTTGCTGACCGCCGTTGTGCTTGCCCTCGCGCTCGGGGCCGGGCTGATCAGCTCGTACCTCGGTTCGTCC
>DATGSR010000175.1:0-3563 GCA_035302405.1 Beutenbergiaceae bacterium | reverse complement strand
TGGAACTTCGAGAACGACGTGCGTTTCTACGCTGTCGCCCTGAAACCCAACGGATGGGAGATCTCCAAACAAGACCCGGCCTATCCGGGCAACCAGCGCTTCCTGACCACCGGAACCCAGCCCACGTTCCCGGTCGGCCGGCCGTATCGGGTGCAGATCACCCAACGGTGGCCGGCAATGACCGTCAGCGTCGACGGCGTGGAACTGGCGACGGTGGTCGACGAGGAGCGTCCCTATCGGGGTGGGGCGGCGGCGCTCTACACCGAGGACGCTCGCGTGCGCTTCAGCGACTTCGACCTGCCGACGTGCCTGATCAACGACTCGGCATCACCTGAGGAGTGACCGATGAACCCCTTTGCTGTGGCAACTACCCGTCCCATCACGGTGATGGTCGTGTACGGCACCAGACCCGAGGCCATCAAGATGGCTCCGCTGATTCTCGCTTTGCGTTCCGACCCGCGGTTTCGGGTGCAGGTCGTGGTCACCGGCCAACACCGGGAGATGCTCGATCAGGTCAACGACAGTTTCGGCATCCTGCCCGACCGTGACCTGGACATCCATCAGCCCAGGCAGACGCTCACCAGCATCACCATCCGCACGCTGGAACGGCTCACCGGCGCCCTGGCCGAACTACGCCCCGATGCGGTTCTGGTACAGGGAGACACCTCCACCACGTTCGTTGCCGGCCTGGCCGCCTTCTACGCCGGTGTCACGGTGGTGCACACCGAGGCCGGGCTTCGCACCGGAGACCCGACGTCCCCGTTCCCGGAGGAGATCAACCGGCGGCTCACCACCCAGTTGGCCAGTTTGCACTTGGCGCCCACGGCGGCCGCCCGGGCGAACCTCGTGCGGGAGAACGTGGATCCCGCCGCGGTGGTGGTGACGGGTAACTCGGTGATCGACGCGTTGCTCATCACGGTGGCAAAGCGCCCGCAGATCGAAGACCCCGAACTCGCGACGCGGTTATCGCTCGGCCGGCCGGTAGTGGCGGTCACGGCGCATCGGCGCGAGTCGTGGGGGGAGCCACTACGCCAGGTGGGGCGTGCGGTCGCCCGGCTCGCCACCGCCCACCCCGATCACGACTTCGTCTTCCCGGCCCACCGCAACCCGTTGGTGCGAGAGGCGATCCTCCCGGCGGTTGAGGGCTGCTCCAATGTGATCGTCACCGAGCCGCTGCCGTATACCCAGTTCTGTGCGCTGTTGGAGCGCGCCGCCGTGCTGCTCACCGACAGCGGCGGAGTCCAGGAGGAAGGCCCCTCGTTGGGCAAGCCGGTACTCGTGATGCGCGAGACCACCGAACGACCCGAGGCGGTGATCGCGGGAACAGTGCGGTTGGTGGGCACTGGGGAGGACGCCATCGTCCGCGCGGTCTCGGAGTTGCTCACCGATGCTGCGGCGTATGACGCGATGGCCAGGGCAGTCAACCCTTACGGAGACGGCCGCGCCGCGGAGCGGACGGTCAAGGCCCTGGCCCGCCACTACGGGTTCGACGAGGTGGTCGAAGAGTTCGCCGCCGCATCTGCCGTGGCGACCGTGGCATGAGCGCAGTGCTCGGAATTGATGTGTACCGGGGCGGGGGCGCGCCAGCCGACGTCAGTGCCCGGGGGCACCTGACCAGACTGGAGTGGCAATCGTGAGGACCTACACCCTGTCCCGATGGGCACGCGTGCGGTGGACGGCAGCGTTGGTGCTGATCCCCCTGCTGTCGATCGGGATGATGTTCCGGATCACCGACGACGGGCTGGTGGACTTCCAGAATTCCGAACTCGCCCAGCTCTACGCCACCCCCGTACCGGATTCTGTGGGCGAGTCCGAACCGGTGGTGTTGCCGACCCGGTACGGGCAGCCCGGCGGGACCACCACGCTGGTGCTGTACGACGACCGGAGCAGCCGCCCGGAGCACGCGGAGATGTATGCGATCGCCGTCGCGAATTTGGCCACCCACTTCGGCACGGTGCAGATCATGCCCACGGACGACTACGGCGAGAACGCCATGAACGACTACGACGCGGCGATCTTCGTGGGTACCGACCACCTGTCCGAACTGCCCCAGGAACTGCTCGACGACGTCCGCCGGGCCGAGGTGCCGGTGCTGTGGATCGGTGAGAACGCCGATGACCTGGTGGAGGGTGTGGCTCCGGACGGGCGTACATTCACCGCCCAGTACGGGTGGGACCCCGACGATCCGATCCGGGTGCCCAGCGACGCGGTGCAACAGGTGGAGTACAAGGACCAACTGGTTCAACGCAACCCGCAGGGCGCCCGGGATGTCTACGCGCCGCGGCTGGTCAGTCCCCCCGACGCGCCGGAGGCCGCCGACGCCGAAGTGTTGGTCTGGGGCGTGTGCGGGGAGGAAGACGGGGCCCGGATGAGTTGCGGCGGGGACGCCGCGGCCCGGGTGCACAAAATGCCCTGGGTGGTGCGTTCCGGCAACCTGACCTACATCGCCGAGATCCCGCTGCACTACATCGACCACAACGAGTTGTATCTGGTGTTCGCGGACCTGTACTACGAACTGCTCGCCCCGGACACCGAACCGGTGCGTCAGGCGGCCGTGCGGCTGGAAGACGTGGGCCCGGAGGCCGACCCGGAGGATCTGCGCCGGGTGGCGGACGTGCTGCACGCACGCGGGGTGCCGTTCCAGGTGGCGGTGGTGCCAATCCTGATCGACCGCACCCCGGACGGGGAGGACTGGTACGGCCTGAGCCTGCTGGACGCCCCGGACGTGGTGGCAGCGCTGCAGTACATGCAGGACCGGGGCGGCACCCTGATCCAGCACGGCACCACCCACCAGTACGGGGCGAGCAACAACCCATACAGCGGCCGCAGCGGGGAGGACTATGAGTTCTTCCGGTACGGGTGCAGCAGCACCGAGTTCCCGCCGTACCAGTGGGAGGGGTGCGTGCAGGACTCCTGGGTCCGTAAAACCGGCACGGTGCCCGACGACGAAATCGCCGACCACGCCGCCCGGATGGACCACGGCCGGCAGATCATGATCGACGCCGGCCTCGGCGATCCGCAGATCTTCGAGACCCCCCACTACACCGCGTCGGTCAACGCCTACCTTGCCATGGCGCAGAACTACGAGGCGCGCTATGAGCAGGTGGAGTACTACGCCGGGTTGATCTCCAGCGGCCAAACCGATCCCGACCTGGCATACGGGCAGATCTTTCCCTACTCGGTACACGACATCTACGGCTCCCGGGTGTTCCCGGAGAACCTGCAGAACATCACCGAGACCGAGCAGAACAACCATGCCATCCGAACCCCACAGACCCTGATCGACCGGGCCGAGGCGAACCTGGTGGTGCGGGAGTCCACCGCGAGTTTCTATTTCCACCCCTACCTGCACACCGACTACCTCGAAGAAGTGATCGACGGCATCGAGAACCTGGGCTACGCCTTCGTGCCCGTTGATGAGTTGAAGTAGGGCGCGGGTGACGCGAACCTGTTGAAGTGGGGCGCGGGGGACGCGACCGCGCCGGTGAAGTAGGGCGCGGGCGACACGACCCCGCTGTCGGATGGAGCGCAACTGACGTGAACGCGCTGGTCACCTAAGCGCT
>DATGSR010000174.1:0-4923 GCA_035302405.1 Beutenbergiaceae bacterium | reverse complement strand
CGCCCCGCAGATCTTGCCCGACGGGATGGCAAACACCCGGATCACCTGGTCGGCAGTTGATGCCATAGCGTTCCACACCGCCCTTGAATCAGCGGCTCGCACCGCCAAGAGCGCCGGAGACGAGCGCACCCTGGCCAACTTGCGCGCCGACGCAGTGGCGACGATGGCACACACCGCCCTCGCCTCCGGACACATAGGCCCGTGCCCCACCTGCACCACCGGACACGACACCACGGACACCAAGCCCGCACCCAAGACGGAGGCTCCCGCCACATCCGCTGCCACAGCGGACACGGACCGGGCGCCGAAAACGGACCAACCAGCCCAGCCACGTGTCAGCGCCGACGGCAACGAGGCCACCGGCGGCAACGAGGATGCCTCGAGCGCCGCTTCCGTTAACACTGACGACCCTTGCGTGGCTCAGAACGGCAACCCCACGGGCAACGTTGAAACCCACTCGGAACCAAGCGCCTCGGAAGCCGCAGAGACACCCGCGAACAAGGCGCCTGCGAGTAACACGGGCACCGCACTCCCCGACGGCGATCAACCCGGCAGCGAAGACTGCACCGGTGAGTCGATTAGCGGACCCGCTCTCGTAGAGCATCCGCGCTCTGAACATCCCAGCAAACACCACGGCGAGCCGAACGCCAGCGAACCTCAAGCCGCCGGTAAACCGCCCGGTTCGCACCCGCACGACCCGGGCGAACACGAACCAGCGCCTCGCGGTCCCGATCCGGATGAGGGCGTCGAACCGGGCGACGACGCCGAACAACCGCAGGACGTGAGCCCGGAAGCGGCCACCTGTACCCACAGTCAGATCCGGCTGACTCCGTTCCCGTTGGGAACCGTCGGCGGCGCCAAGGCGCAGATTCGGATCACCGTGCCCCTGTCAGCACTGATGGGCGCCGACGAGGAGGCGGCCGATCTGGAGGGCTATGGTCCGATCCCTGCTGACGTAGCCCGAGCGTGGGCGGCCGGAGCCACTTGGAAACGTCTGGTCACCGACCCGCTGACCAAGCGAGCAGTTGAGGTCACCGCTCGAGAGTACAAACCACCGGCCTGGCTACGAGAAGAAGTCCTGGCCAACTCCCCTTACTGCGTGGCACCCGGCTGCGGCGTGCAGTCCCGCCACGGCGACCTGGACCACGGGGTGCCGTTCCCCCACGGCCCCACCGCCGCCTGGAACCTGCATCCGGTCTGCCGCCACCACCACCTCCTGAAGACCGAGGGCTACCTCACCCACCACAGCCCCAACGAAGGCGTACACGAATGGACGACGCCCTCGGGGCACACCTACCGCACCGACACCACCGGCACCTACCTCCTGGACGCCGAGGGCACACCGCTCCCCTGGCCGCCAGCCCCGGCCGACCTAGCAGACCACGCAGACCACGCAGACCACGCAGATCACGCTCTCAACGATTCGCCAGAAGACGATCCACCGCCGCCGTTCTGATGAGACGCCGAGGCATGGTGGCCGTCACCCAGCCAGGCTGCGCGCCCGCTCCAGAACGGTAGGACTTCTCCAGACGGGCAGGGCACCGACGCCCGACCTACATTGGTCTGGTGCCCGCACCGTAGCCCCCTGATCGCGCGCGTCTGCGTCCACAGGACCCGCGATACCGCCGGGTGTTACTCGCGTTACTGGCCACCGGGATCGCGACGTTCGCGATGATTTACGTGGTGCAGCCGTTGCTACCGCTGGTCTCCCTCGAGTTGGAGATCAACGCAGCCAGAGCCAGCCTGCTGCTATCGGTCTCGACCTTCGCGATCGCGGTGGCCGTCCTGCCTCTCGCGCGGCTATCGGAGCGGTTCGGGCGGGCCCGGCTCATCGTGTGGGGGCTCGCAGCAGCAGTCGGCGCCGGAGTCATCGCTGCATTAGCGCCGTCGTTCGCCCTGCTCCTCCTGGCACGGGCAGCCCAGGGAGCGGCACTCGCGGTGGTACCTGCCGCCGCATTGGCATGGGTCACCGAGAACATCGACGGCCCGTGGATCACCCGGGTCGCCGGGCTGTACATCGCCGGCACCACCGTGGGTGGAATGGGCGGACGAGTGCTCGGGGGGCTGATCGCTGACCTGCTGACATGGCGCACCGCCATGCTCGCCGTCGCCCTGCTCGGTGCTGCACTAACAGCCGCCGCCTTCCTTCTCCTGCCCCGGAGCGCCGGGAATCGGCCCCATCGCGCCCCACGGCGCACCACCGCGCGCGCCACTCGTGCTGGCCGGGACGCGCGTATGCGGTTGTACCTGGTGGCAGCGCTGGGCATGGCGATGTTCGTGGGCGTATACAACGTCATCGCATACCGCACCCACGCCCCGCCCTTCCTGCTGGGCACCGGACTCGTGTCGATGTTCTACCTGACCTACCTCGCCGGAACGTTGACGTCCTCATTGGCCGGCCGTCTGGAGCGGCGCGTGGGACTGCGCACGACGACGCTGCTCGGCATGGCAGCGTGCCTGGCCGGGGTGCTGCTCACCCTGCCGAACCTGCTCGGGCTCATCTGGCTGGGCTTGGCCGTGCTCGCCGCGGGCTTCTTCATGGTGCACGCCGTCGCCTCCGCCAACTCCGCCCGGCTGAACCCGAGGCCCTCCGACGGGTCTGCCGCCTACACCTTTGCGTACTACTTCGGCTCCTCCATCGGCGGGGTGGCCCTGGGCCAGGCATGGGACGTGGGCGCGTGGGGCGGGACCGCGCTCGCCGCAGGTGGGCTTATCGCCGCGACTGCTGTGGTGGCGGTGGGGTTGCCGGCTCGGGTGGAAGACTGACGGCCCGCCACAGCCGCCGGCCCAGTGGAAGACTGACGGCCCGCCACCGGCGCCGGCCCAGTGGAAGACTGAGGCCCCCGGGGACGCCGGGCCGGGGGAAAAATGATGCCCACGCCGGGCGAGAAGTCTTATGGCCACGCCGCTGCGAGAGAACGCCCCGGCACGCGGAAGGAGGTTCTTCGTGGCCCGAACTCTCATCCTGGTCCGGCACGCCAAATCCGATTGGAGCGCGCCGGTCGATGACCAACACCGGCCGCTGGCCCGCAGGGGCCGGAGACAGGCACCCGCGACCGGACGGTGGTTGGCCCAGCACCTACCCGCGCCGGATCTTGTCCTGGTCTCCGTCGCTGTCCGAGCCCAGCAGACATGGGAGTTGCTAGCGTCCGAGCTGCCCGAACTGTCCGAACTGCCGCGGGACGCTCCCGTTCGCTCCGAGGACGCCGTCTACACCTTCTCCGGCGAAACCCTCAGCCGGGTCGTGGCCGACCTTCCGACCCACCTGGACTCTGTGCTGCTCGTGGGCCACAACCCGGCGTTGGAGGACTTGCTTGAGCACCTCACCGCACGGCGACTGCGCCTACCCACCTCCGCACTCGCCGTCGTCGACCTTCCGGAATGGGGCGCACGGACAGGTCACCTGCGCGCGTTCGGGCGACCCGCCGATGAGCGGGTGACTTTAGGTCCTGGAGCGAACGAGCCACGGTGAGGACCGCATTCGCCCACGGCGGCGGCCGGCCGCGGATTACGATCTGGCTACCCGGAGAAAGGCGACAATGATGGTCGAGAACTATCCGATCCTGACCCTCCTGCCCCCGCTACTGGCCATCGGCCTGGCGATCGCTACCCGGCGGGTGCTGATCAGCCTGGGCCTGGGCGTGCTCAGCGCCGCGTTCCTCATCGCAGAGTTCAACGTGCTGGAAACGCTCCGGGAAGTGTGGGCCGCGTTCGCGGTGATCTTCTGGGAAGAAGGCGCCGTCAACACCTGGTACGTCTACATCCTGCTGTTCCTGCTACTGCTGGGCGTGACTGCCGCGTTCATCATGATGTCCGGTGGCACCCGAGCGCTGGCGGACTGGGCGATGACGCGGGTCAAGGGCCGCCGCGGGGCCCAGGGGGTGCCGACGGTGCTGGGACTGATCATCTTCATCGACGACTACTTCAACGCCCTGGCGGTGGGCCAGGTCAGCCGCCCGGTGACCGACAAGCACCGGGTGTCCCGGGCCAAATTGGCCTACATCGTGGACTCCACCTCCGCTCCGGTGGCGGTGCTGGCACCGTTTTCCAGTTGGGGCGCCTACATCATGGGACTGCTCGCGCCGCTGGTGGCGGCATCGGCGCTGACGATGGGCAGCCTGGAGGCGTTCCTACGGGCCGCGGTGTCCAACTATTACGCCATCGCAGCGGTGGTGCTGGTGTGGGTGATCGTGCTGCTGCGCCTGGACATCGGCCCGATGCGCACCGAGGAACGCCGCGCCCTCACCGAAGGCAAGGTCTACGCCGATAGCGCCATCATCCCCGGGGAACTCTCCGAGGACCTGCCCGTGCACTACCCCGGCGTGCGCCGCGCACTGGTGATTCCGTTCCTGGCGCTGGTGGTCGGAGTGTTCACCGGGCTCATCCTCACCGGATACCAGGCCGCCGGCACCTGGGACTGGGTGGCCATCCTGGCCGACACAGACCCGTCCGCGGCGTTGCTGCTCGGAGGCATGGTGGGCGTGGTGTTCGCGCTGTACTACTACCTGCGCAACACCAACAAGAACCCCGAGTTCGCCAAGGCCACGTTCGGGCGCGGCTGGTGGGAAGGCATCAAGTCCATGCTCCCGGCGATCGCGATCCTGCTCCTGGCGTGGATGCTGGGTGACCTGATCGGGTCACTGGGCACCGGGGACTACCTCGGTGAACTGGTGGAAGGTGCCAACATGTCCCCGGCATGGTTGGTCCCGGTGATGTTCCTGGTCGCATCCCTGATCGCGTTCGCGACAGGAACGTCCTGGGGCTCCTTCGGGCTGCTGTTGCCGATCGCCGGGGCGATCATGACATCGGTGGACCAACCTGAGTTGTTGCTGCCGGCCTTCGGGGCGGTGCTGGCCGGTGCGGTGTTGGGCGACCACGCCTCGCCGATCTCGGACACCACGATCCTGTCCTCCACCGGTGCTG
>DATGSR010000173.1:0-3186 GCA_035302405.1 Beutenbergiaceae bacterium | reverse complement strand
GGAGATGGAAGAGATCCTCTATGAACTGCGCGAGCATTCCGCCGGCCTGAACGCCGGCCGCTGGGACTACATCTTCTCGATTATCAAAACCATCCCCGGCGCCGGTGCCGTGCTGCCCGATCGGGCCAATATCACCATGACTACCCCGTTCATGCGCTCCTACTGCGAGCACCTGGTAGCGATCTGCCACCGCCGGGGAGCCCACGCCATCGGCGGCATGAACGCGTTCGTGCCCAGCCGCACCGATGAGCGGTCCAACGCGCTCGCGTTGCAGCGGGTGCTGGCCGATAAGACCCGCGACGCCGAAGACGGTTTCGACGGCGGCTGGGTGGCCCACCCCGATCTGGTTCCCGTGGCCCAGGACGGGTTCGCGCGGGTGCTGCGCGGACGGGACCACCAACTGCAGCGTCAGCGCCAGGACCCCCTGGACGCCCACGAACTGGTGGATATTGACTCGGCCACCGGCGGAGTGACTGCCCAGGGCCTACGCTCCAACATTCGGGTATCGCTGTACTACCTCAGCGCCTGGCTGCAGGGCCGTGGCGCGGTGGCGATCGACGGA
Organism: Beutenbergiaceae bacterium; assembly: GCA_035302405.1. Classification (GTDB taxonomy): domain Bacteria; phylum Actinomycetota; class Actinomycetes; order Actinomycetales; family Beutenbergiaceae; genus CALKWS01. Next base: position 2,624 of record DATGSR010000173.1, on the reverse strand, counting down.
CTGATGGAAGATGCGGCCACCGTGGAGATCTCCCGCGCGCAGGTGTGGTGCTGGCTGAACTCCCGGGTACGTCTGGAGGAAGGACTGGACGTTACTCCCGCTCTGGTTGACCGACTCATCGCCGAGGAGTCGGCCCGCATCGAAACCGAATTGGGAGTTGACACCACACGCTTGAACAAAGCCGCACAGTTGTTCCGGGACGTGGCGATGGGCGAGCGATTCGAGGAATTCTTCACCCTGCGCGCCTATGACCGCTACTTGTGAACTCCACGTTCTTCGGGAAACCCCACAAGAACAACACCCAGGCCCACCAACGCCCCGATCACCGTCTCCACCGCTCGGGAGGTGAGCAGTTCGGGAACCGGGTGGGGCGAGGAGATCTGCGTCATCAATAACGCCAGCGGTGTGATGAACAGAAGCGCCATCGAATAGTTCCGTCCGACGTAGACCTCGGCGAGGAACTGCAGCAAGATCACCCACACCACCAACTGCCACGGCTCGGCGGGGAAGGAGAGCAGGAACGCGGTCACAACCACTCCGCCCAGGGTGCCGATGATCCGGTGCAGGCCGCGCTGAATCCTGGCGGTGCGGTGCGGTGGGGTGATCGGTGCGACGGAGGCGACCATCGCCCAGTACGGGTAGTCCAGCAGCGGGATGGTGCTGGTGGACCAGGCGCCGAGAACGCCGGCCAGGATCGGTGCGATGGTGAAGCGCAACGTGTGTGCGGTCATGTCTCGACGTGTGGGCCTCGATGGGACGCCGGAGGCACCGGGAACCGGCCGATGCTCGCCCACCAAGTGGGCTCCGGCCCCGAGGAGCACACACACTCCCGCGGAGGCCGCGGCGACGGTGATCGCCACGGGCACCGCCGCGCCGTCGGGCACCGACCCGACGGCGGCGGTGGCGAAGATGAAGAAGATCGAACCGCGCGGGTGCAATGCCCAGCGCAGGGCGATCGCCGCCCCGGCGCCGGAAACGAGCGACGTCACCACGATCAGCACCCACAGCGGCGTTGCGGCCGCGCTCATCGTGGCGCCAATTCCCACACACGAGGTGAGCACCACCGCCGCGATGCTCTGGCGTTGCAGCCGCGAGCGCGGCGATTCGAATCGAGCGTACAGCCCGGTGAACGCACCGAAGACCGCATAGATCGCCAGATCGAGCCGGTCCACACCGAGCAGGATCAGCAGCGGTATCGCCACACCCAACGCGATGCGAAACGCAGGGATATGGTCTCGCTCGGACGGCGGCACACGAAAGAACGCCTGCACGCGATCCTTCACGGGTGCCCCTCCTGTGAGTCCCTGTTCCTTGGGCCAGTCTGCCTCGGGTGAACGGTCAATCCGGGCGAGTGGTCAATTTGGTGCGTGTGCTCAATCTGGGCGAGTGGTCAATCTGGTTCGTGTGGTCGAACTCGGGCCCGCGGCCAATCTCGGGTTCGTCCGCTTCCGCTCAAGCGAAACGGTAGGCTCGCCGCGCCCGGCCGCGGGAGTTCGCCCGTCAAGTTACTCACCCCCCTCAGCCCCGGGCAGTCTACGCAGGATGCGAGCCACGGTGAGCCAGGTGCGGGTGGTGATGTCGTTGCCGAATTCCTGCTCCAGCCACCGCATGGTGTCCGGGGTGCGGGCGCCGGTGGTGTCGCTCACCACCAGGACCGCCCGGCAGTCATGGTCGTATCCGAGCACGGTGACTTCCGGGGCCGGCGGGCCGGGAACGGTTCTGGAAGCGGGTCCAAGGGGCGTTTGCAGAACGTGACCGTTAGGTAGGTGGACTTGCCGTGGGTGCGTTCCCCGAAGGGTTCGCGGTCGCTCAACCGCTGCAGTTCCTCTCGGCTGCGCACGATGGTGCCGCCCGGGATGCCCAGATGCGCACGTAGCACCGTCTGGATGCGCTGTTCGAGTACCTCTGCCGGTTCGCCGGTGGAATCGCGAAAAACGATGTTTCCGCTGGACAGCACCGAACCGACCTCAGTGAAGCCCAAGGTCTCAAACGCGCCACGGAGTCTGTCGTTGCGCATGTTCGGGTCGCTCGGTCCGATCCCGCGCAACAGTGCGCAGTAACGAGTCACGATTCGACGATAAGTGTTCGGCGGGGGCCACGCCAGGCGCAGACATCCGCGCGGACACCCGGTCCGATTCGACATGGGCGGCCGCTGGGTGCTCGGTGGGTCGTTCAGGTGCCGACTTGCCGCCCGGAACCTGCGGCGACCGCCGGTTCTCTCAGCCGCGCCAGGCCGAACCGACGAGTTCTATCAACTCCTCCGCAGCCGCTGCGGTCTCGAACGACGGATCGCGCAGGTGTTCGGCCACCAGCGCGTCGATCGCTCCACCGATCACCAGCGCCGCGGTACGTTGATCGGTCGGCGGCAACCCGTTCGCCTCCCGCGCCTCGGCGAGAACCCCGGCTAGGGCCTGCCAGCGGACGGCCGGGTCCTGATCCGGCTGCTCGTCCTCATGCGTGATGGCTTCGATGATCATCCGGGTGTGACTGGGATGCCGGCGCAGGTGGCCGATCATCTCGCGGATGTAGGCTTCCGGCCCCCGTGCCGGGCCGGCTTCCTCCACAGCGGCCCCGACGTGCTTGACCAGTGCCCCCAACACGTGTTGATACGCCGCGCGGATCAG
>DATGSR010000172.1:0-5496 GCA_035302405.1 Beutenbergiaceae bacterium | reverse complement strand
CACCCGCAGGCGAGGTTGACCCCAGCCGGTTCCGGTATGTTCTCCCGGCTGCGCGACCGGTTCGCCGGCCGCTGAGCCGGCAAAACGCGACTGCGGGCCGGCGACACTAAGTTGCAGCCGGGTCGCCTCGGAGGGCTACCGCCCGGAGTGCCACCGGTTGCGGGATCCGGTTTCGTCACTAGCCTGGCCGGTGGCGCGACGGTCGCGCCGGCACAAAATTTTGGGGGTGCACCCACATGGGCGCTGCTGACAGTGCACAATCCACCGGCCGGTCCACGAAATTTCGAGCGATTCTCGCCGGCGGGCTGGTGCTCGGCGTGGGCGCGGCGATCACGCTCGCGGCCTGGACGGATGAAGAGTTCGCTTCCGGTGCTTTCGGCGCCGGAACCTTCGTTTTCGAGGGGTCCATCAACGGCACCGACTTCACCAGCAATCCCGACGCACCGGGGCAGCCGATCTCCTTCGAGGTGGGCGCCCAGGAGCTCAGCCCAGGCGATGCCGTCAGCGGTGCCTACAGCGTGCAAGTGACCGAGGGTGATTACGACGCCACGGTGATTCTCAACGACGACACATCCGAGCCCGCGACTGGCCTGACCTACAGCGTGGTGGAGACCGAGACCCATGGCTGCGACAGCGCCACCGTCGGCGACCCGCTGATCACTGATGCGGCCCTCGGATCCGGTGCGGCGGACCTCGAGTTGGGTGAGTTCCAGGTCGGCGACGCACGGAGTTTCTGCTTCACGGTCACCGCTGGGGACGACCTCGAACAGGGCTCAGCGGCCACAGGCATCTGGCAGTTCACCGCCACCTCCATGGAATGAGCGTGGAACGCCACGGGCGCGCCTCCCGCGGCTGGTTCACACGGTTCCGCGCCGTCCTCGCCGGGTGCTTGGTGCTCGGCGTAGGTGGTGCGGTGACGCTCGCGGCGTGGACCGACGAGGAACACGCGAGCGGCACCTTCACCGCCGGGGAATTCAACATCGAGGGCTCGGTCGACGGGACCACATTCGACCAGCACCCCGAGGGCGCTGCAGCGGAACTGGGCTTCGCCCTGCCGGAGGCGACCCAGATGCTCCCCGGCACAGTGGTCTACGCCCCGTTCACCGTGCGCACCACCGAGGGGAGTGTGGCCGGAGCGGTGACCTTCACCGCTTCCTCGGCCAACAGCAGCGGTCTGGGCGAATACCTCACCTACGGCGTCGCTCAGGTGACGGGCACCGCCTGCGATGAGGACAGTTTCGCCGCCGGCACGTCGCTGGTGCCCACCGGATCGTCGCTGACCACCAGCGCGGACACCTATCAGGAGCTGCCGGCGGCAGCCGAGGACCCGGTCACCTATTGCCTGCGGGTGGAATTGCCGAGCGATACCCCCAACGCCGCCCAGGGGGCAGCCTTGGAAGCGTCCTGGGCGGTCGCGGCAACCACGGACACGCAGTAGTGAGACACGTGAGGGTCAGACCGAGCGGTACCCGCCGCGCGGCACGCGTGCTCGGCAACCTCGCCCTGAACCTAGCCGCGATCGGCGGCGCGGCTTGTGTGGTGCTGACGGCCCTGGCGGTGCTCTTCGACATCAGCCTGATCATGTTCCGCACCGGATCGATGGCTCCGGCCATCACCGCCGGTTCGGTGGCGGTAGTCCGACAGGTAGATGCCCACCAGGTGCGGGTCGGTGATGTGCTCACGGTGGATCGACCGGACGCGTTGCCCGTGACCCACCGGGTGACGTCGGTGAGCGGCGCAGGGGAGCAACGCACCATCACCATGCGCGGAGACGCCAACGAAACCGAGGATCCTGAGCCCTACACGATCACCCAGGCGCGCCGGGTGATCTTCGCCGTACCGGGCCTGGCCCGCCCGCTAGCGCTTGCCGGCGACCCCCGGGTCATGGCCGGGATCACTCTTGCTGCGGCCGCACTGGTGACCTGGGCCTTCTGGCCCCGAACTGGACGCCGCGATGCTCACCAGGCCGGGCGCGACCGGGATGACGGCGACGGCCCTTCCCGTAAGGACGGCGAGCACGTAGGCGCGGGGTACGACGGCGAGCAGAGCGGGGGAGCAGGTCGCGGGCACGCCGGTGCAACGCCGACGCAGGAGTCAAATCAGTCGGGGCGCAAGGCGAATAGGGGGCAGAAACCTAGCCAGGGCCCCGGGCGCGGAGCCCATCACACCGCGGGCTTGATCGCATTGCCACTCGCCCTGGTGGCGCCGTGGGCGGCACCCATGGCTCACGCCGGCGCTATGCCCGCTGACGACCCATCCGCTACCACCGTGACGGGTGAGGTGCTGCGAATCCACACCATCGGGGACCCCGGGAGCATGAGGTCCATGGCCCCGGGCGAATCAGTGCCATGGCAGGTCGGAGTGTGGGCCGATGCACCCAGTCCCGGCACCGTCGCCGTCAGTTGGTCGGCCGATGGTGACGCCGAGTTGGGCCTGCATGCCACGGTAAGGGCCTGCGACGAACGGTGGGTCGATGGTTCCTGCCCGGGCGCGGAGTCCGAACTGGCCCGGGGACGACACCTGCCATGGGGGGCGGGGTACGAACCGTTGTGGCAGATGAGCAGTGAGGAGCAGGTGTGGCTCCTGGTGGAGGCCTACCTGGACGGCGTGGACCCGAGCGGACAGGTCGACGTGGTCCTGCGCGCCAGCGGCCTGGGCGAGGACGTTGAGGTGGGCACCGGCCCCGTGGGCGCCGTCCCGGCCACCGGCCTGACCTGGGGACCGGTGGCAACGGCGCTGGCAGCCATCGTGTTGGGACTGACCCTGGCTGCTGTCGCTCATGCCCGCTCAAGGAGGTCGATATGAGCCGCTCGGCGCAGCGCCGGCCGGGCGCGCCACTTCCTGGCGAATGGATGAGACGACGGGGCCGTGGACGCTTCGCCGCCGTCGCTCTTGCCGCGGCTCTGCTTGTTGTTTCCCTGGGGTGGGCCCAGCCACAACCGACCACAGCGGCCTTCACCGACGACGAACACGCCACTGCGTATCTCGAAGCGCTGGAGTTGGCTGCGCCGGCGAACCGGCAACCATGCGATCTTGACCCTGGCTTCCTCGGTCTGAGTCCTGACCTTTCCCTGTACTGGGACTTACCCGACCTCGATCCATCATTGGACGTGCCCGACGACGTGGAGTTCGGTCGAGCGCTCGGGGGCCTATTGTTGCCGATCACCGGTGGATTGCTGAGCGATGTGGAAACGACCCAAGAGGGGCCGAACCAGTACACCACCACGTTCTCGGGTGGGCTCCTTGGTGGCCTGCTTGGGGGAAGCATGGCCTTGGGTGTGCGGATCGTGCACCCCTCGGGGTGGGTCTCACCATGGTTGCGCGCCGATGCGAGCATGAGCGCAATCGGCGCTAATCCGCAATGCGCAACGTCGATTGAGGATTCAGATGAGCCGTGAGGCGCATAATGCCTGGGAAAGTCGGTTTCGGCCGGTAGAATCGGCGGTTGATCTCGCACCGGCGAACGAACAGGAGTGCGCGGCGCAAGCCAGCCCATGACCGATCCAACCATTTCGGAACTGCCCCCAGGGCACGTGCGCGAGCAGGTGACCATCCCCGAGCACATCTCGATGGTCAGTCTGCTGGGCCAACGCGATGACGTGTTACGCGCGATCGAGGACGGGTTTCCTGCGGTGGACGTGCACGTCCGCGGCAACGTCATCACGCTCACCGGCCCCCACGCTGATGTGGGCCTGGCGCAACGACTATTCGACGAGCTGACCCAGATAGCCGGCACATCCCAACCGCTCACCGCTGACTCGGTGGAACGGGCCATTTCCATCCTCACCGCCGCGACGGTGGAACGGCCTGCGGACGTGCTCACGATGAACATCCTGTCCAGCCGGGGGCGCACCATCAGGCCCAAGTCTGTGGGCCAGAAGGAGTACGTCGAGGCGATCGACGCCAACACCGTGGTGTTCGGTATCGGCCCGGCAGGAACCGGCAAAACGTATCTGGCCATGGCCAAGGCCGTGCAGGCCCTGCAGGCCAAGAGGGTCAACCGCATCGTGCTCACCCGGCCCGCCGTCGAAGCGGGGGAGCGGCTGGGATTCCTGCCGGGAACGCTGAACGAGAAGATCGACCCCTACCTGCGTCCCCTCTACGACGCATTGCACGACATGCTCGACCCGGACTCCATTCCGCGGTTGATGGCCGCCGGCACGATCGAGGTCGCCCCCTTGGCATATATGCGCGGCAGGACGCTCAATGACGCGTTCATCATCTTGGATGAGGCCCAGAACACCTCCGCGGAACAGATGAAGATGTTCCTCACCCGGCTCGGGTTCGGTTCCACCATGGTGGTCACAGGCGATGTGACCCAGGTGGACCTTCCGGATGGCACCCGCTCCGGACTGGACATCGTCCAGGAGATCCTGACCGACATCGACGACGTCGCCTTCTGCAGACTGACCAGCAAGGACGTGGTTCGCCACCGCCTGGTCGCAGACATCATCGACGCCTACAGCCGATACGACGCCGCGCAACGCGACGACCGCGGCGGTTTCAACGAAAGGCGGGGGCGGTGAGCACCGAGATCACCAACGAATCCGGCTACGCCCTCGATGAGACCGAATTCGCCGCCCTGGCACGCTTCGTGCTCGATGAGATGCACGTACACCCCCAGGCCGAGGTGGAGATCCGGTTCGTGGACACCGGTGTGATGAGCGAGTTGAACCGGCAATGGATGGATGAGGACGGGCCTACCGACGTGCTCGCATTCCCCATCGATGAACTACGACCGGGCACCCCCGAAGAACCCAGCGCGGAAGGCGTCCTCGGTTCGATCGTGCTGTGCCCGCCGGTAGCCGTGGAGCAAGCCCGGCAGGCCGGACACTCCGCCGACGAAGAGATGCTGCTGCTCACTACCCACGGCTTATTGCACCTCCTGGGCTACGACCACGCCGAGGAAGCCGAGGAGAAGGAGATGTTCGCCCTGCAGCGCCGGTTGCTGCTGACGTTCCTTGCTTCCCGACCCGGAACGGACACCGGCCGCACCGGCAACACAGGGCAGCAGGGATGACCCCACCCGAAGGTCGCGTGCCGGCCGAGCAGGAGTACACCGAACGAGAATCCGCCGAGCGAGAGCCGGCCGAGCAGGAGCACACCGAACGAGAGTCCAGCGGCGAGCAGGAGTACCGGGCCGGGTTCGCCTGCGTGGTGGGCAGACCCAACGCGGGCAAGTCCACGCTCACCAACGCCCTGGTCGGTGAGAAGGTGGCGATCACCTCCTCACGCCCGCAGACCACCAGGCGAATCATCCGCGGCGTTGTGCATCGCCCCGAGGGGCAAGTGGTACTGGTCGATACACCCGGCCTGCACCGCCCGCGCACCCTGCTCGGTGAGCGACTCAACGACCTGGTGACCGAGACACTGTCCGAGGTCGACGCCATCGTCTTCTGCCTTCCGGCTGATCAGGCGGTCGGGCCGGGCGATCGGTACATCGCCGGGCAACTGGCCGGCACCGATACGCCCGTGGTGGCGGTGGTGACGAAGACC
>DATGSR010000171.1:0-4228 GCA_035302405.1 Beutenbergiaceae bacterium | reverse complement strand
GCTCACGAACACCGCCAGAACGCAGGGGTGGCGTTGAGCACGCAGGTCACCGCGCTGGCTCCGGAGACGGATCTGCTGGTGGTGGATGCTGGGGCGATCCGTCCGGTGCCCCGCCCGCATCAGGAGTCATACACCGACGAGGGCGCCCCGTTGCTCAACCCCACCCATGATGAGGTGCACCGGGCGGAGCAGTTGCGTCTGATCGACCGGCGGGTGGGATCGGTGCTCACGGGGTTGCGCGCCGCCGGAGTGGAGCCGGTGGTGATGCTGGCCGGGCTCGCCGATGACGGTTCACCGGGACTGCGGGTGCTGGCCGTGACCGGGGCCGACGGCGATGAAGGCCTGGGCACCAGCGCCGCCACCCGGCAGCGCGGCTATGTGATGACCACCGATCTGTTACCCACGCTGCTCGGCCTGCTGGGCCTGGACCCACCGCAGAACGGCGCGGTGATCGGCGCTCAGATGCGGGTGGAGCCCACCGAGTTGAACGCCGCTGAACGGCAAGAGTTCCTCAGCGGCCAAGACGTGCACGCCCAGGCCGTTCGCCCGATCACACCGACGTACTACCTGATCATGGTGATCTTGAACCTGGTGCTGTTCGCGGCGATGGCGGTGGGACTCAAACGCCCCGCGGCCGAACGAGTGCGCCGGTTCCTCGAGCACCGCGCGCCCTCGCTCGCCCGACGGTTGACCAACTTCACGGTGAACCGCAGCCGGGTGTTGCGCGGGATGCGGATCGCGGCCTTGTGTATCGCCACCTTGCCGGTCGCCTCGTTCCTGGCGAACATCGTGCCGTGGTGGCAGGTCACTCCTCCGGCGCTAGGCCTGGCGGTGTTCATCGCACTGTTCGTCGCCGTGATCGTGGCGGTGGCACTGGCAGGCCCCTGGCGCCGCCACGTGCTGGGCGCTCCGACCGTGGTGGCGGCGGTGACCGCAGCGGTGTTGGTGGCCGATATCGCCACCGGTGCCCGGATGCAGGTGGATGCGGTGATGGGCGTGTCCACGCTGGTGGCCGGACGAATGTACGGGATGAACAACACCGCCTTCACCCTGTTCACGGTCTCCACCCTGATGGTGACCATCGCTATCGCGAACCATCTGGTGCAACGCGGCCGGCGGGTGCTGGCCGGGGCGGTGACCGCGGTGCTCGGTGTGGCAGCGGCGCTGTTCGACGGCTCGCCGAGCCTGGGCGCGGACTTCGGTGGCCCACCGGCGCTGCTGCCTGCGTATGCGATCTTGGCGCTGCTGGCCGTCGGTGTCCGCTTGACGGTGTTACGGGTGGCGGCGGTATTGGCCCTGGCGGCGGTGGCGACGTTGGGGCTGGCGTTCGTGGACTGGTTACGGCCCCCGCAGGATCGCACCCACTTGGGCGCGTTCTTCCAAACCATCCTTGACGGCGGTGCCGGTGAGGTCATCCTGCGCAATTTGCAAGCCAACCTGGGCATCTTGTTCGGCAACACTCCGCTGACGTTGCTGGCGCTGGCCGGGGTGCTGACGGTGGTGTTCGTATTCGCCCGCCCGATCCGCAGCGCGATCCGTGATCCGGGGCTCTCCGATTCCCTGGCTCGTGGCACCCCGCTGTCGCACATGGGTGAGGCAGCGCCGATGCTTCCCCCGGGCCTGACGGCGATCGCGGTCGGCCTGGGGATCGGCACGGGAGTGAACGACTCCGGCGTGGCGATCCTGGCCGTGGGGGTGGCGGTCGGGGTGCCGCTGCTGGTGGCCGCGAGTTGCACCTGGATGCTCGGGTTGTCCCGCGGGGGTGCACGCACGGCGGTGCCGCCGAGGTGAGTACTGAGCCACGTGGGGGCTCAGATGGACAGAACCGCTCGCCGTCGCGCCGGTGAGTTGGACGGAACCGCTCGCCGTCGGACCGGTCGAACGGTCAGGACCGCTCGCCGTCGGACCGCTCCGACTGACCCCGCCGCGTTCGATCCGAGGGCGTGTGCTCCTCATCGCGTGCGGTGTGCTCGGGGGGCGTGTCGTTGTCCGGTTCGTCCGCGGAGGGCGCCTCGACCGGATCCGGCGCGGACTGCATCGAGGTGGCGGTGACCACTCCGTTACCGCCGCCCTGGTCGCCGTCGACCTCGCGGACCACTTTCTGCTTGTAGTGCCGGAACCGGCGCGCTGCCACCGCCATCGCCACATCCCGGTACTGCCGGGCCCGGTGCAGTTGCCCGCGCAGGTCGTTCCCGCTTGGCCGGTGTCGCAGGTCGCAGGGCACCTCGACGACCGCGAAACCCTGCATCAGCACGTCGATGCTCATCCCCACTTCCACGCCCCAGCCGCGGGCCAGGGGCGTGGCCGCCTCGAAAGCTTCCCGGGTGATGCATCGTTGCCCGGACAACGGCTGTTTGGGCACCCACCCGGTGGCGCGCTGAATGGCCCGGCGAGCCATCCCGGTGACCAGGCCGCGGCCCCCAGCACCGGCCTGCGGCGGCAGCACCGCGATCGACATGTCGGCACGGCCTGCGACCACCGGCGGCACCAACGGGGCCACGTTGATCGCGGTGGAACCGAGGTCGGCGTCGACGAACAACAGCAGTCGGGCGGGGCCGTCCTCCTCATCGCGCATCGCCACCACCGAGGCGCCGGTTTCCATGGCGGCGGCTTTGCCGCGGTTCTGGGAGTGGCGCACCACCACCGCGCCGGCGGCACGGGCGGCGTGCTGGGTGTCGTCCTCACTGCCGTCGTCCACCACGAGCACCAGGTCCACGTACGGGATGGCCCGCACGGCACGCACGGTGTCGGCGATTCGCTCAACCTCGTCCTTGGCCGGGATGACCACGGCCGCGCGTTGCCGCCCGCCGGCACCGGGGATTCCGGCCGGAGCAGTACCCCCGGCTGGGCGGCGCCGGATCACGCGTCGGGATCGTTGCCTGTCGCCTGGTGGTTGGTCCCCGCTCACGCCTCCAAGCCTAACCAGCCGGGCGCGGCGTTGCACCGACGACCTGCCGGGATATCGTCCACGAATACGCAGGGCACTTGCGCAGGCACCACCGCGGGTGGGATACCGCGAGCAGGACACCGCGGTCGGGGCACCGTGGGCGGAAGACCGCGGACGGATCGGTCGCTTTCTACGCGCTCGGCGGCGTCAGGGCCGCACAGCGCGCCCGTCGACCCGGAGGTACCTATCGAGCCGATGGCACAGGGCAGCGACAGCCCCGCGCGTCAGCGCGACGACCACCCCGTCAGCGCAGCGTCACCTGCCGGGAGACCAGCGAGGCGCGGGCCCGTCGCTCTTGAGCGTCCAACTCACCCTCCTGGGCGAGCGCCTTGGCCAGCCGCTCCTCGAACGCCGGCAGCAGGCCGGTGAGTTCATCCGCCTCACTGCCGCGGACCAACTCCCAGACAGGGATCACGAGACCGCAGGACCGGAACGTCCCGATCAGCCGGGTGCCCTCCTCCAAGGTGGACTCGCCGCGGGCATGCAGCCGGGCGAGGGCGTCCAGAAGTTCCTCCTCCGGTTCCGGGCGGGACCACCGCAGATACTCCCGCCCGCTCATCCGGCACCAGTAGGCTCCTTCGGCGTCGTGGATCTTCACCGTCGGTACGATGGAATCGGCCAGTTCCTCCAGCGCCTGGCGGACCTCCTCGGTGACCTCATCCTCGGGGTCGAGGGCGTAGTCGAAGGTGTCGTGCACGGTGACTTCGAAGTCCACGGAGGTGTCCAGCACATCCTGCAGCCGAGGGCCGTCGTCGCTCAGGTCGACCTGTGCCAGCGTGGTGCCGGGCTCGGTCTCCATCGCCGCGAGCAGGGCGGTGGCCACGTCCCGGCTCGGGTCGGGGGTGGTGGAGGGGGTCTGCAGGGCGACGAGGATCTGGCCGTCGCTGCGGTGCATCGCGGCCAGCAATCCCGGCAGCAGGGTCACCACGGTGATGTCCCGGGCGCCGTACTCCTCGGTGGTGCGAGCAGTGGCGGTGGCGGCGGGAACCACTTCGCGCATAGCCACCCAGTCCACCTCCCCGGGAAGGTTGTCGAATGCCCGCAAGGGGCCGCTGACCTGACCTTCCTGGAAGGCCTTCTGCGCGGCCTTACGCGCGGCACGCCGTGCCGCGACCTTCGGATTGACGTCCTTGGACCGTCCTTTGGAGCGTTTCGCCATAGCACTACACCTTAGAGGTCCGGCCGCCCGTGCCGATACGCGCGCAGGAACTCATCGGTCTGCGGCACCCAAGACACACCGGAGGTGGCCGGAGCGCGCCGGCCTCACCTCTCGCCGCTCCC
>DATGSR010000170.1:0-48160 GCA_035302405.1 Beutenbergiaceae bacterium | reverse complement strand
TCCGCACCGCTCGGTGCTGGCCGGCGCCGTCATCGGGGTCGGGAAAATGGCCGCGGTCGATGAGATCGTGTGCCACCAGTGCCTCGCCTGGCACCACTTCTACGACCGCTCCACCCGCCACATCGCCCCGCTCTCCGATGGTCTGCTGCATGCCGCCGAACTCGTGATGCTCGTTGCGGGTGGGTATCTTCTCGTGGACCTCGCCCGGAGCCGGACGTTGCACGGGGCCTCGGCCGTGGGCGGTTTCTTCCTGGGAGCTGGTGTGTTCCAGGTCTTCGACGGCTTGGTCAACCACAAGGTACTGCGGGTACACCAGGTGCGTTACGACGTCGAACATCTGCTCCCCTACGACGTGGCCTGGGTGTCGGCAGGGGTGGTGCTACTGGCGATCGGTGTCCTGCTCACGACCCGTGCCGCGCGGGCTGCGGACTCCGGGCGACCATGACCTCCTGGTGGCCGGCGGCCGCGCTCGCCCTGGTGCTGGCGGGCGGGTACGCGGCGGCCTGGTGGCGCCGACCGCGCACGCTGCCGGCTTGGAGCCCTTGGCGCATCGTGGCCTGGGTGCTGGGGACCGGGCTCGCCGCGCTCGCGATCAGCCCGGTACTGGGCGAGGGTGCCCACCACGACCACCGGTTCCACATGGCCCAGCATCTGGCCCTGGGAATGTACGCCCCGTTGGCGCTGGTGCTGGCGGCGCCGATGACGCTGGTGTTGGGATCGCTGCCGCGAAGGGCTCAACTCGGCCTGACCGGGCTCCTGCGCAGGCGGCCGGTGCAGGTGCTGACCCACCCGGCGAGCGCCGCCGTGCTGAACATCGGCGGAATGTTCCTGCTCTACCTGACCCCGTTGTACGGCTTGAGCATGAAATATGCTGGCGCGCACTGGCTGATGCTGGCGCACTTCCTGCTGGCCGGCTGGCTCTATACGTGGGCGATCGCCGGTCCGGACCCGGCGCCCGGTCGTCCGAGGATGCGCACTCGGCTCAGCGTGCTGATCATCGCCGCTGGAGCACACGCGTTCCTCGCCAAACTGCTGTACGCCAATGCCCACCGCTTCACCATCCACGATGCCCACTCGTTGCACCACGGCGTGCCGTCGCTGCCCGACGACGCACCTTCCCGAGGCACGGCGCCGTCCGCTTTTCCGGACACCCTGACCGCGACCGGCAGAGCCTCGACGGGGGATGTCGGTGCTGCGATCGACATCGGTGTAGGGCCAATCGCCCAGCCGAACACCGCGACGATGGAGACCGCCGCACAGTGGATGTACTACGGCGGGGATATCGCCGAGGTGGTGCTGGCGATCATGTTGTTCACCTGGTGGCTACGGCGTCGCGACCGGCTGCTCCGTTCGGTCCGGCCGCCGCGTCCTCGACCGGCCGGTCGCGCGTAACTGCCCGGTGATCGCGGGGTGGTGACCATCCTTCGGTTCCATCCGGCTACTGCGTAGGAGATTGTTTGGCGAATGACGACGGCTGGAGCCCCCTTTTGTCTGTCCCCTCCCGGAGTGTTCTTGCAGGTCAGGAGGCTCATGAGCCTCTGTCGCCGTTGGAGTCGGTGCTGTGGGACATAGCGGCACGGGCGGATTCTTGACCAGCATTGGGTCAAATCGAGATGCGTATCGTTGCAGGTCAGAGGGCATATGGCCCGCAACAAGGTACATCTGATGACCACAAGATGCTCCCCGGGGGAGCGGGGGTTTGGGCAATGGATTGCGTAATGGCCCGGGTGGCTGGTGACTGGCGGTTCGCGCGGACCCTTATGTCGTGTCTATGCCGACCGATGGCTGGTGGATCGACGCCGAGCGCTCTGGGCCGCCGTTACGCGGGGGGACCGGCGCGCCGATGCGGATCTTCCGATGCGGCGAAACGACTCCCATCTGGTCAGTCCAACGAATGTCGACACCCCAGCGATGTGGCAGGTCGCCCAGCGATACCGACTGCCTATCCTCGACGGGCGCCCACACTACGAGCACCGCCACGGGCCAGTGCGCTTGCCTGTGGCGCTGGCTCGGGCACCCGAGTGGGTGCGATCGCATCCCATCTGACAGGCAGCGCACTGCTCACCGAGTGTCTGGGTGACGAGCGCCTCCACAGGCCAAGATCCTCGCACTTGCTCAGAGCGTCGCGTGGGTCGGGGTTGGGTTGACCGTGAAGTGGGTTGAGGGTTGAGGATCAGCGACATGGACGACGATGGGTTATTGAGTATCGGTGAAGTCGCGCGTGCTAGCGGGTTGAGTTTGAGTGCGCTGCGGTTCTACGACCGCAGTGGTGTGCTGGTTCCTGTAGAGGTCGCTGCGGATACCGGCTATCGCTGGTATGCCCGCTCGCAGTTGGACGCCGCCAGGTTGGTGGCGCGGCTGCGCCGGGTGGGATTGCCGCTGGCGGAGATCAGCACGGTGCTGGCTTACGAGGACCCCCGAACCTTGGACCGGATCCTCGGTGACCATTTGCGTCGTTTAGAAGACGGACTCCAAGCCGCTCGCGAGGAGGTTGAGCGTATCCGTCAACGTTGGATGGATCGTGAGCGCGGCACGGTGGTGATCGTCGTTGGCGGGCAGGATTTGAGTACGGCGCTACGGGCGGTGCGTTATGCGGTGGGCAGTGACCCGCTGTGGCCGGCGTTGGAGGGTGTCTTGATCGAGACCGCCGGGAGGGCTCTGCGGGTCACGGCAACCGATCGCTATCGGGCCGCTTTCCATCAGGTGCCCGCATGTGGGGCGGTAGAACCGGTCAGGGAAGTGGTTCCCGTCGAATTCGTGGACCGGCTCATGGACCGAGTGGGCAAGGCAGAGCAGGTCGAATTGACCTTTGGGGGTGGTCAGGTGCGTGCGTGTTGGGCCGCGACTGTCGAAGCGAGCCCGGTGGTGGAGGCGGAGTTTCCTGACTTATCTGGAGTCGTGCCTCCTGCTGTGAGCCGTGCCGTGGTCGATGGTGAACAGTTGCTGGCTGATCTCCAGGCTGCGCCAGAAGCACAGACCTGGGCATTGGGCGTGCGGGCCGACGGCGCGCTAACTCTCTCGGCCGAGTCGAACAAGACCGGTGAGCATGACGTCGTGCTCAATGCGCAGTTCCTCACCGAGGCGGTGCAGACCGCCACACCAGGACAACTCCAACTCGACCTGGCCGGACCGATCGGGCCGTTGGCAATCCGGAACGCCGAAGCGATCGACTCCTTTGCCATCATCATGCCAATCCGTCCCGAAGAGTCGCTGGGGTGACCGCCTCGTCGAGTACGGCAACGAGGCAGGGGCAGGCAGACCGACCTCCGCGGGTCTTCTGGGTGTGGCTGACGGGTTTGACCTGGACGATGCTGGGCGCCCAGGTGCTTTCCTTCGGGATGGTGTGGGCCGCAACTGCCTACAGCGCTGCCCTGGCCGGCCTGGTGCTGGCTGTGGTCATCGTGCCTCGGGTGGTCCTCAGCCTGTTAGGGGGCTCGGTGGCCGACCGCCTCGGTCCAGCGCGAGTGATGATCATCTCCGATGCCCTCATGGCGATCATCATGGCCGTCTTGGCTCTGATCCTGGTTGGTCAGGACCCCGGTCCGGTGCTGCTGGTGATCGCTGCAGGCGCGATGGGCATCGCTGATGCCTTCTACCTGCCTTCCTCCGCCGCGATCCCCAAATTCCTGGTGCCACCCGGCGCATTGCCGCGGGCTATGGCCGCCCGCCAGTTGGCCACCAACCTCACCGCTTTCGCCGGCCCTGTACTAGGAGGCCTGGTGATCAGCCGGGCCGGGTTCTCGCTGAGTTTCGCTGTAGGGGCAGCCGGCTTCTTTGGGATGTTGGGGATTCTCCTCACTATGCGCCGCCACTTGCCCACCCGATCTGCCCAACCCTCGGGATCGAACCTGGTGGAGCAGGCCCGCGAAGGTATCCGCGTGGTAAGCACCGTGCCCCTACTGCGCACCATCGTCGGGCTCACCGGCGCCTTCGCCGCCTTCATCGTCCCAGCAGCCCCGCTTCTGATCCCACTTCTAGCCCGTGCACGAGGATGGGACGTGGCCATCGCCGGCACGGCCGCGGGGACCTACGCCGCGGGGATGGCTACGGTGGCCGTGGCGGTCATGTGGCGCCACGGATCGCAACGCGCCGGTCTGGCTGCGGCCGGGGGCATGACCCTCGCCGGCGCAGGGGTGGCCGCCGCCGCCCTGGCGCCCAGCCCCACTATCCTGCTCGCCCTGACCTTCATCGCCGGACTGGGAACGGGCCTGTTCGCCACCCACGTGGGTCCCCTCTTCATCTCCGCGGTCCCACCCGAATACATGGCCCGGGCACAATCGGTGCTGATCCTCATCCAGTCCCTGCCTCTCCTCCTGGCCAACCCCGCCATCGGCCTCATCACCGAAATCACCACCATCCACTTCGTGGTCACCATCTGGGGCGCAGGCGCTATCGGTGCCGGACTGACCGCCCTGGCCTCAACCGCGCTGCGTGGGGCGCGGCGCCCAACCTGACCCGCGAGTTGGTTGGTTGGGGTGGTGGTGCGGGGGAGGGGGTTGTGGTGGCCAGTGTGGCGCCGATGGCGTTCATGATGATCCAGGTGGTCACGGCAGCGGGTATGCCTACCAGGTCCCCGAGGAGGCCTCCTGTGAGGCTGCCGATTGGCACCACGCCAGTGGTCAGGGTGCGCCGGGTTGCGCCGACCCGTCCCATCAACTGAGCCGGGGTGAACTGGGCGGCCAGTCCGGCGTTGAGCACGTTGTAGATCACCATGGTCAGGCACCAGAGGAAGGATCCGGCCAGGAGCCAGATGATGGCACGGGCCGGGCTGATGAGTGCGAGCAGGGCTAATCCAGCCGTCGGCGCACGAGCGCGCCCGATTGGCTCCACGGTTCGCCCCTCGGCATTGCGGTCAGCAAAGTGTTCTGCGTGAGCCGGCCTCGAGTGCGCCACGGTGCGCCGGCTTACCCCAGGCGCCCGCAGCCGATCAGGGAGGACGTCGTTTTTTCCCAGAACGGGGCTGACTTCTCTGCTGCGGCACGGGTGTGAGGTGCAGCTCGATCCCGCCTGACGGTCCCGGACTCGTGGCCGTTGCACCCATGGCCTCGGTCGATACCGTGTCGCCGATGCTCCAAAGTTCTCACCGGTACGGCTTTGCACCTCAATGCCGTTAGCCTTGGTGAGCAAATCCTTTGGCAGTGACGACGGCTGGAGCCCATTTTGTCTGTCCCCTCGCGGAGTGTTCTTGCAGGTCAGGATCCTCATGAGGCCCTATCGCCGCTAGAAGCGGTGCTGTGGGACATGGACGGCACGTTGATGGACAGCGAGCCGCACTGGATCGCGGCCGAGCAGGAACTCAGCGAGGAGCACGGCGGCACGTGGGACGAGAGCCTGGCCAAGGAACTCATCGGGTTGCCCCTCTCGGTCTCCGCCGAGCAGTTGCGCACCCGGGCCGGCATCAGGGGAACCACCGAGGAGATCGTCCAGACCCTGCTGGACAAGGTGACCCTGCGCGTTGCCGACCAGGGCATCCCGTGGCGCCCCGGGGCGGCGGAACTGCTGCGCGAACTGCGGGCCCTGCAGATCCCGTGCGCCCTAGTCACCATGTCGTATGCGCAACTGGCCGAGGTGTTCATCGACGCCGTGCCCGAGGGCACCTTCGCCGCGGTGGTCACCGGCGACCGGGTGGACCAGGGCAAGCCCCATCCCGAACCGTACCTTCGCGCGATGGAGGAACTGCAGGTCAGCGCCCACGGGAGCGTGGCGATCGAGGACTCCGGGCCGGGTGTGAGCGCGGCGCTGGCGTCCGGGGCGTGCACCATCGGCGTGCCGGCGATGCTGCCGATCCCGCCCGCTCCGGGACTCACGATGCTGGACACGCTCGAAGGTGTCACCGTGCCCCAGTTGCGCCGGATCCTGACCTCTTGGCAGGGATGATGGTGCGCGACCGTCACCCGACACAGAAGCGCTGAACCGATGCGCACCAGAGGCTGGCGGGTCGGACGCATCGGGGGCGCGCCGCTCATCCTCACCCCTGGGTCGGTACTGCTCGGGGCGCTGCTCTACGTGCTATTCCTGCCGACCTTCCGCCAACTCCTCGGTGAGGGTGTCGGCACCTACGTCATCGCCGCGCTGCTGCCGCTGGCGCTTCTGGCCTCGATCCTGATCCACGAGGTAGCCCACGGTCTGGCCGCCCGGGCGTTCGGAGTGCCGGTCACCGAGTACGTGCTCACGCTATGGGGCGGGCACACCGCATTCGATCACGGGGTGGACCGGCCCGGACGCTCCGCGGTCATCTCCGTGGCCGGACCGGCGGCTAACGCCGCCCTGGCGCTGGTGGCGTGGCTGCCGATCGTCTCCGGCCGGGGGCACGCGGTGGACGTGGTGCTGGCCGCGGTGGTCTACGTCAACGCGATCCTGGCCGGGTTCAACCTGCTGCCCGCGTTGCCGATGGACGGCGGCAGGATCCTGGAGGCGTTCGTGTGGCGCCTGACCGGCAACCGCGCCACGGGCACGATGATCGGGGCGCGCTGCGGGCAGGTGCTGGCGATCGCCGTGGCCGCGTGGGGGTTATGGCCGTTACTGCTGGGTGTCGGCGCCGCGTTCCGGATGGTGTGGGCGCTGCTCATCGCCGGGGTCCTGTGGTTCGGCGCGCAGACCGAGGTGCGCAGGGCCAAAGCCCAACGTGCCGCCGCGGCGGTGGACCTGGGGCCGCTGGTGCGCCCGGTGCTGGTTCTGCCCGAGCACGCCACCCTGGTGCAGTGGGACCAGGCCGGCGGAGCGGACCAGGTGACCGTCCTGACCGGACCCGACGGCGCGCCGGTGGGCCTCGTCCAACCCGAGGCGGCCGCCGCGGTGCCCCCACCGGCGCGTCCTGGGACCGCCCTGCGGGCCGTCTCCACCCCGCTCGCCCCGCGGGCCGTGACCACCACCCTCCGCGGCGGAGACGCCGTCGCCCAGGTTGCCCGCGCGGCACAGGCCGGCGTGCCCACGATGGTGGTCATGCAGGAAGACCCTTCGGGGCAACGGCGCGTTGCCGGGGTGCTCTGGGTGGATCAGGTGATCAAGGCGCTGGGCGCGTAGACTGCCCGCCCGTGAGCCAAGACATCCCTACCGGCGCCCGGGGCCGACGTGGACCGTTCCGCCCCGGCGACAAAGTGCAACTGACCGACGCCAAGGGCCGGTTGAGCACCATCGTGCTCGCCGAGGGCAAGATCTACCACACCCACCGGGGCACCCTCGCTCACGATGAGTTGATCGATGCCCCCGAGGGTAGCGTGGTGCGCACCAACAGCGGCGTGGAGTACCTGGCGCTGCGTCCGCTGCTGTCCGACTACGCGCTGTCCATGCCCCGCGGTGCGGCGGTGATCTACCCCAAGGACGCCGCCCAGATCATCACCATGGCGGACATCTTCCCCGGGGCGAGGGTGGTGGAGGCCGGGGCTGGTTCGGGGGCCCTGACCCTGTCACTGCTGCGCGCCATCGGTGACCACGGGTCGTTGTTGTCGGTGGAGCGCCGCGAGGATTTCGCCGACATCGCCCGGGGGAACGTCGAGGACTTCTTCTCCGGACCCCACCCGGCCTGGGAACTGACACTGGGGGATCTGGCCGAGGTCCTGCCCGCACGCGCCGCACCCGGCTCGGTGGACCGGATCGTGCTGGACATGCTCGCCCCGTGGGAGAACCTGGACGCCTGCGCCGAGGCGCTGGCGCCCGGCGGGGTGCTGCTGGCGTACGTGGCCACCGCCACCCAGTTGTCCCGGATGGCAGAGGACCTGAAGGCCGACGGCCGGTTCACCGAGCCGGACGCCTGGGAATCGATGGTGCGCGGCTGGCACCTGGAAGGCCTGGCGGTGCGGCCCCAGCACCGCATGGTGGGCCACACCGGCTTCCTGCTGACCACCCGGCGGATGGCCCCGGGGGTCACCGCACCGATCCGGCGCCGCCGTCCCGCGCCGGGGGCACACGCCGAACCGAGCCCCACCTTCGAGGAGGCGGACCTGTCCGCGGACCTGGGGGAGCGGCACGTGAGCCAGAAGAAGTTGCGCCGGTTGCGCAAGGAGCAGGCCCGCCGGGCCGCGGCCCGGACCAGCAACCAGCAGGCGGACCCGCCCGCCTCGCGGAAGGGGTCCGTCGAGGAGCGCGGTACCGATGAACCTGGCGCGGATCGGCCGGATTGACGACACGGCACGCGTCCGCCCGGGGTACCTGATGGGCCGGCCCAGCCAACTTCGAGGCCGGCTGCCCGAAGCACCGCAGCCCCGCCGCAGGGTGAGATGGCCCACCGGCGTCGTCGTCGGGACTGACATACAGTGGAAACCTGGAGGTAAGGATGTCCTCAGCGCCCGGTACGCCCACGTCGCGCGAACGCCAACTGCAGCAACAAGCGGCCGACCTCGCCGGCAAGAACGAACGGCTCGTCGAGGCGCTCAGCGCTGCCCGCTCCCAGTTGGTGGAACTGCGCAACCAACTGGAGCAGATGAGCAAACCCCCGGGTTCCTACGCGGTGTTCGTGGGCGCCCACGAGGACCGCACCGCGGACGTGATGTCCGCCGGGCGCAAGTTGCGCGTCGGGGTGGCGCCTTCGGTGGCCGTGGAGGACCTGGTCACCGGTCAGGAGGTCCAACTCAACGAGGCGATGACGGTCGTCGAGGCGGGCGGGTTCGAACCGGTCGGTGAGCTGGTCACCCTCCGGGAGATGCTCGGCACCGACCGTGCGCTGGTGCTGGGACGCTCCGATGAGGAACGCGTGGTGCGCCTGGCCGGGCCGCTGCGCCACGGCGGGCTGCGCGTGGGGGACACCCTCAGCCTGGACAGCCGCACCGGGTTCGCCTACGAACGCATCCCGCGCTCGGACGTGGAGGACCTGGTGCTGGAGGAGGTCCCGGATGTGGACTACGGCGACATCGGGGGACTGGCCGCCCAGATCGACCAGATCCGGGACGCGGTGGAATTGCCCTTCGCCCACCCGGGGCTGTACCGCGAGCACGGGTTGAAGCCCCCCAAGGGACTGCTGCTGTACGGCCCGCCGGGATGCGGGAAGACCCTCATCGCCAAGGCGGTGGCCACGTCCCTGGCCCGGGCGGCCGCAGAACGTGACGGCGGTGGCCAGGAAGGCTCCTACTTCCTCAACGTCAAGGGCCCCGAACTGCTGAACAAGTTCGTCGGGGAGACCGAACGGCACATCCGCCTGATCTTCGCCCGTGCCAGGGAGAAGGCCTCCCAGGGCATCCCGGTGGTGGTGTTCTTCGATGAGATGGAATCGCTGTTCCGTACCCGCGGCACCGGGGTGTCCTCGGACGTGGAGACCACGATCGTGCCGCAGTTGCTCGCCGAGATCGACGGCGTGGAGCGGCTGGAGAACGTCATCGTGATCGGCGCCTCGAACCGGGAGGACATGATCGACCCGGCGATCCTGCGCCCCGGGCGGCTGGACGTGAAGATCAAGATCGAACGGCCCGACGCCGAGGCCGCCCAGGACATCTTCTCCAAGTACCTCACCACCGACCTGCCCATCCACCCCGATGACCTGGCCGAGCACGACGGCGACGCCCAGCGCACGGTGGAGGCGATGATCGAGCAGGTGGTGGGCCGGATGTACTCCACCGAGCCGCACAACCAGTTCCTCGAGGTCACCTACGCCAGCGGGGACAAGGAGATCCTGTACTTCAAGGACTTCAACTCCGGGGCGATGATCGCCAACGTGGTGGACCGGGCGAAGAAGAAGGCCATCAAGGACCTGTTGGCCACCGGGGTACGCGGGCTGCGCATGGACCACCTGCTGCAAGCCTGCGAGGAGGAGCACAAGGAGAACGAGGACCTGCCGAACACCACCAACCCCGACGACTGGGCCCGGGTGTCGGGCAAGAAGGGCGAACAGATCGTGTTCATCCGCACGATCGTGCAGCACAAGGGCAGCCCGGAGGCCGGACGTACGATCGAGTCGGTACGGCCCACCGGCCAGTACCTGTAATCCGGCCCGGCCCCACAGGCCAGTACCTATAACCCGTCCCGGCCCACCGGCCGCGCGCAGGTGATGTGCCGGGTGCTTACAGTGGCACCGTGAGTGTGCGACGCGTGATGGGCCTGGAGACCGAGTTCGGCATCCTGGGGGAGAGCCCGGGGGAGAACCCGATGCTGATGTCGGCCCTGGTGGTGACCGCCTACGCCCGCCACGCCCTGCCCGAGGGCACCGCCCCGCGGTGGGACTACGGCGACGAAGACCCCCTCAACGACGCCCGCGGGTGGCGATTGGACCGGCGCGCGGCAGACCCCTCCCAACTGACCGACGATCCCGCCCGGCCCGCGGGTGGCGGTGCGGCGCAGGGCCCGGCCGCCGAGGAAGGCCAGTCGTGGCCGCAGGTCAGTGAACAACGCCGGGAGATGGCCGAACCGGATCAGCAGGTCGTGGCCAACGCGGTGTTGCCCAACGGCGCACGGTTCTATGTCGACCACGCACACCCGGAGTACTCCGGTCCGGAGACCACCAGTCCGCGTGCGGCGCTGGTATGGGACCTGGCCGGGGACGAGATCGCCTTGCGGGCCACCAGGCTGCTCGCCCAGAACCCCGCTCTGCCGAACGTGCGGCTGTACAAGAACAACACCGACGGCAAGGGCGCCAGTTACGGCACCCACGAGAACTACCTGGTGGACCGCGACGTCCCCTTCGGTGACATCGTGGACTACCTCACCCCGTTCCTGGTCACCAGGCAGATCTTCGCCGGCGCGGGCCGGGTGGGGCTGGGACAACGCGGGCAGGACCCGGGATTCCAGATCTCCCAGCGCGCTGATTTCATCGAAGCCGAAGTGGGCCTGGAGACCACCTTGCGACGGCCCATCATCAACACCCGCGACGAACCCCACGCCGATCCGGACCGTTACCGGCGCCTGCACCTGATCATCGGGGACGCCAACCTGATGCACGTGCCCAACTACCTCAAACTGGGCACCACCGCACTGGTGTTGTGGCTGCTGGAAACCGGGCAGGTCCCCTTGGATCTGTCCGCGCTGCGGCTGGCCGACCCGGTCGGCGCGACACAGATCATCAGCCGGGACCTGGATCTGCGCGCCGAACTGGATCTGGAGGACGGGCGCACGATGACCGCGGTGCAGATCCAGCAGGCCTATCTGGAAGTGATCGCCCAGGCGCTGGATGAGCACGGGGACGGGCCAGACGAGCAGACCGCTGACGTGCTGAACCGGTGGTCGACCATTTTGGAGCGCCTCGCTGAGGACCCCTCCCAGTGCGCACGCGAAGTGGAGTGGGTCGCCAAGCTGCGTCTCCTGGAAGGCATGCGCCGCCGGCATGGCACCGGTTGGGACGATCACCGGCTGGCTGCCATGGACCTACAGTGGTCGGACCTGCGCCCGGAGAAGGGCATCTACGCCCGCCTGGCCAGCGCCGGTGCGGTGGAGACCCTGGTCGGGCCGGATGAGGTGGAGGCCGCCGTCACCGCTCCGCCGGCCGATACCCGCGCCTACTTCCGCGGCGAGGCGATCCGACGCTACGGGGCGCAAATCAGCGCGGCCAGTTGGGATGCGGTGATCTTCGATGTGCCCGACCGAACCAACCTCATCCGCGTGCCCACCATCGACCCGCACCGGGGTACCGCCGAGCACACCCGCGCGCTCCTGGAGGACAATCCGGAAGCAAGCGAGTTGCTGCACCACCTCACCGGTTCACCCTGAACGCTCACCGGTTCACCCTGAACGGCATTGCTGGTGTACTTTCCGGCTGGCGGCCCCGGCGCGCAGAGCGAACGGCTTCGACGGCGCGGGGTTCCGCGGTGCGCCCCGGTCGGCATCGGAGCACTTCCTGCCCGTAGGATCAGCAGTGAGACACGCGCGCGGTACGTAAGAGACGCGCGCAGGATGCAAGGAGGTCACGGTGGCACGCCAATATGAACAGAAGCGCCCGTCCGACCCGCCAGAGGACGACACTCCGGCGCCGGCACCCACCGGCGGCGCCGCCCAGGCCCAGGACAGCGAAGTCGACGCCTTGCTGGATGAGATCGATGACGTCCTGGAAACCAACGCAGAGAGTTTCGTGCGTGGATTCGTGCAGAAGGGTGGCCAGTGAACAGCATTCGTGACACATTCCCCGCGGCCTACACACGGCTGGGCAGCGCGTCCTTCACCGAGTTCCTTCGCGAGGTCGCACCGGAACTGCTCCCCGGACACCGCCACGGTCTCCATGAGGTGGACCCGGCCGCGTTACCGGCTCCGCACGCCACCACGATCGTCGCGCTGACCTACCCCGGCGGCATGGTCATGGCCGGTGACCGACGCGCCACGATGGGCTCGCAGATCTCCCACCGCCGGATGGAGAAAGTGTTCTCCGCCGATGAGTTCTCCGCCATCGGTATCGCCGGTACCGCCGGACTCGCGATGGAGCTGGTGCGGTTGTTCCAACTGGAGTTGGAGCACTTCGAGAAGATCGACGGCACACTGCTGTCCCTGGAGGGTAAGGCGAACCGGCTCGCGACCATGGTGCGCGGCAACTTACCCCTGGCTTTGCAGGGACTAGCAGCCATCCCGTTGTTCGGCGGGTACGACCGCAACAGCGGCAACGGCCGGATCTTCTCCTACGACGTGGTCGGAGGGAGGTACGAGGAGCGGCAGTATCACGCCGTGGGATCCGGCGGGGTGTACGCCCGCAGTTCCCTGAAGAAACTCTGGCGCCCCGACCTGAACGCCGACGACGCGGTGCGCACCGCTCTGCACGCGCTAATGGATGCCGCCGACGACGACTCGGCCACCGCCGGCGTGGACCTGCTGCGACGCATCTACCCGGTCGTGGCCCGGGTGGACGCCGAAGGGTTCAGCAGGATCCCGGGGGAGGACCTTCGTACCCACGCAGAACAGATCAACCGCGACCTGGCCGAGGCGGCGGAGGAAGGTGAGCAGGCGTGACCCAGCCGTTCTACGTATCGCCCGAACAACTGATGAAGGACCGGGCGGACTTCGCCCGGAAAGGCATCGCCCGCGGCCGCTCGGTGGTCGTCGTCGGCTACACCGGCGGGATCGCGTTCGTCACCGAGAACCCTTCCCGCGCGCTGCACAAGATCTCGGAGATCTACGACCGGATCGCGTTTGCTGCCGTCGGCAAGTACAACGAGTTCGAGAACCTGCGGGTGGCCGGGATCCGCTACGCCGATTTGCGCGGCTACTCCTACGACCGTACCGACGTCAACGCCCGCGGCCTGGCGAATGCGTATGCGCAGACCCTGGGCGCGGTCTTCACCACCGAGTCCAAACCGTTGGAGGTGGAGATCGCCGTCGCCGAGGTGGGGCCGGAGCAGAGCGCGGATCAGGTCTACCGGCTGTCCTACGACGGTTCGGTCACCGACGAGAGCGGATTCGTGGTGATGGGCGGAGCCGCCGATCAACTCGGCACGATCGTGGAGAAGGAGTGGCGCGAGGGCCTGGACCTGCGCCAGGTGCTGCGCCTGGCGGTCGGCACGTTGGGCAGTCCGGCCGCCCGCGGCAAGGAAGAGGGCAACCAACGCCGGATCCCGGCCGAGGAACTGGAGGCCGCGGTGTTGGACCGTGACCGCAGCCGTCGCGCATTCCGCCGATTGAGCCCGGCGCAACTGGAATCGCTGTTGAACGAATGATCGAGCGGATCTTCGGCCTGGAGACCGAGTTCGGGATCACCAGTGCCACCACGTCCGGACGGACTCCCTCGGCCGAAGAACTCGCCCGGTATCTGTTCCGCAAGGTCGTCGCCTGGGGGCGCTCCTCCAACGTCTTCCTGGGTAACGGCGCGCGCCTCTACCTCGATGTCGGGTCTCACCCCGAATACGCCACCGCCGAATGCGACGACATCCGCCAACTGGTCATCCAGGACAAGGCGGGGGAGCGGATCATGGTGGAACTGGCCCGGGACGCCGAAGAACGTATGGCGGCCGACGGCGTCCAGGGCACCATCCACCTGTTCAAGAACAACCTGGATTCGGCGGGAAACTCTTACGGCTGCCACGAGAACTATCTGATCCGCCGTCGTTCGGATTTCGCCCGCACCGCCCAGGCCCTCATCCCCTTCCTCATCACCCGGCAGATCCTCACCGGCGCCGGGCACGTGTTGCCTACCAGCAACGGGGCCAGGTACTGCTTCTCCCAACGGGCCGACCACATGTGGGAGGCCACCAGTTCGGCCACCACCCGCTCCCGGCCGATCATCAACACCCGAGACGAACCCCACGCCGACGCCGACCTGTACCGGCGCCTGCACGTGATCAGCGGGGACTCCTCGATGTCCCAGACCACCTCGATGCTCAAAGTCGGTATGACCGACCTCATCTTGCGCATGCTGGAAGCCGGCGTGGTGCTGCGGGACTTCAGTTTCGAGAACCCGGTGCGGGCCATCCGGCAGATCTCCCACGACCTGACCGCCACCACGCCGGTGACGCTGGCCCACGGGGCCACCGCCTCGGCCTTGGAGATCCAGGAGTACTACCTTGCCCGCGTCCGGCGTTTCCTGGCCGATCAGGATGCCGGCGGGCCGCACGATGAGTGGGTAGTGGACCTGTGGGACCGGGGCCTGACCGCGCTGCGCACCGGGGACCTGACGCCGGTGCAGACCGAACTGGACTGGGTGATCAAGAAGCGGCTCCTGGACCGGTATCTACAGGGACGGGCACTTACTCTGACCGATCCCCGGGTCAGCCGGTTGCTGCTGGCCTACCACGACATCTCCCCAGAACACGGGCTCTTCGCCCGGCTCGAGCAGCGCGGACTAGCCGCCACCGTGGTCACCGAGGAGGAGATCACCCACGCCACCACGCACCCGCCGAGCACCACCCGGGCCAAACTGCGTGGCGATTTCATCCGCGCGGCCACCACCCACCGGCGGGATTACACCGTGGACTGGGTACACCTGAAACTCAACGACCAAGCAGGCCGCACCGTGCTGTGCAAGGACCCGTTCCGCTCCAGTGATGAGCGGGTGGACCGCCTGATCGCCAGCATCGGCGATGCCCACCCCGGCGGATTCCCGATGATGTGAGTGCGGGAGGCGTAGAATCAGGCGCCGTGTCTCCCTCCCGCCGCACGGTGCTGACTGCTCTGGGCCTGGGCACCCTGGGCGCCCTGGTGGCCTGCCGCCCCGAGCGGCAGTCCCAGGGCAACGGGTCGGTGCAGGTCACCGGCGAGTTCGGCGTCAGCCCCCGCGTGGAATTCGACGCCCCCCTGCGAGTGGAGGAGCCCTACACCGAGGAGATCATCACCGGCGAGGGAACCGAACTGGTCGAGGGCGCGGCCGTGATGCTGTCATTCGTGGCCTACGACGCCGTCACCGGTGAGGAAGTGACCGACAACTTCCGCTCCCCACCGGAGATCCTCCTGCTCGATGAGGACACCGGTGTGCTGTATGAGGACCTGCCGGGGCACACGGAGGGTTCCCGATTGCTGCGGGTGGAACTGGGCACCCGCGAGCGGCCGAACCCCACCGTGCTCGTCTATGACATCCGCCACACCCAGGCATGGGGCGAACCGGCCGAACTGTCCGACGACGCCCCGGAACACATCCCGCAGATCGAGACGGACGACGACGGCGCGCCCCGGGTGCTGGTGCCGGACGAGGACCCGCCCGCGGACCTTCAAGTGGTGCCGGTGTTGCGCGGCGACGGCGCCCAGGTGCGCCCCGGGCAAGCCGTCACGGTGCGGTACTCGACCATCTCCTGGGACAGCGGGGAGGTGCTGGACACGTTGTGGGGTGAGGGCATGCTCCCCACCACGATCCCCTTCACCGGCCTGATCCCGGCATGGCAGGACGGGTTGGTCGACGAGCAGGTGGGGTCCCGGGTGATGCTCATTACCCCACCGGAGTTGGCATTCGGCACCGATCCGTTGGTATTCGTCATCGATGTGCTGGCCGTCTCCGCGCTGGAGGAAGAGGCCGACGGCGGCGAAGGCAACGGCGGCGAAGGCGACGGCGGAGATGGCGGGGAGGACACGCCCCCGGAGCAGGGGGACGACGGCGGGGACGGCCCGGACGAGGGAGAGAACGCGCCCCCGGAGCAGGAAGACGACAGCGACGGCGGCGAGGGCCAGGGCCCGGCCAATGAGGAGGAGAGCGGATGAGCGTGGCACTGCGGGTGATCCCGTGCCTGGACGTGGACGGCGGAAGAGTCGTCAAAGGAGTGAACTTCACCAACTTGCGCGACGCCGGGGACCCGGTGGAACTGGCGCGCCGATACGTCACCGAGGGGGCCGACGAACTGACCTTCCTCGATATCTCCGCCTCCACGCAAGGCCGCTCGACCACGATCGACGTCGTGACCCGCACCGCGGAAGAAGTGTTCGTGCCGCTGACGGTGGGCGGCGGGGTCCGGTCAGTGGCGGATGTGGACGCGTTGCTGCGGGCGGGCGCGGACAAGGTCGGAGTGAACACCGCGGCGATCGAACGGCCCGCGCTCATCAACGAGATCGCCGAACGGTTCGGCTCCCAAGTGTTGGTGCTCAGCGTGGATGCTCGCCGAGCACCACAGGGCACCTCGACCGGATCCGGGTATGAGGTCACCACCCACGGGGGCAGACGAGGGACCGGGATCGACGCGGTGGCCTGGGCCCGGCAGGCCGCTGAGGCCGGGGTGGGAGAGATCCTGCTGAATTCGATGGATGCCGACGGCACCACCGCCGGGTTCGACCTGGAGATGATCAGCGCGGTGCGCGAACAGGTGACGGTGCCACTGATCGCCTCCGGCGGGGCGGGCAGCGCTGAGCACTTCGTGGCCGCGGCCGAATGTGGGGCTGATGCCGTGTTGGCCGCCAGCGTCTTCCACTACGGCACTGTCAGCGTCGGGGCGGTCAAGGACGCGCTGGCGAGCGCGGGGTTCACCGTTCGGCGTTGAGGTGCTGCTGCGCTGAGCGGGTGGCGGTGAGCCGGACGTCGGCGTGCACGGTGCGTCCGCTGAGCCACAGCGCCAACTCCACTTCTGACCCGGTCACCGCGACGGCGTGCGGGCGGCGTTTAACCACCGCGCGCGGCCCGTCTGGCACCACCAAGACCACACCGTTGCTCGACCGGGCCTGGGACAAGCGCCCCATCATGCGCACCTGTTCCCACAACGCTCGCCGTTGCCGCAGCGGTAACTGACGCGGTTGATACGGGCCGTCGGCACGGCGCACATCCTCGTGGTGCACCACGTACTCCAGTAGGTGTAGCCGGTTCCCGCCCCAACCGAGCGGGTTGGTCCGGGCGGGTGGCGCCTCGAAGGCCTCCAGGAGCCGGTGGTACGCGTCGGGCTCTGCAGCCCGGTCGCCCACCTGAATGGTTTCGGCGTCGGGGTCGTAATTCACGGGCAGCGCGCCCGCAGCCATGTGCCATGGCCGGTGCAGGCGCAGGTACAGGTGTGCCGCCAAGTGCCTACTGCGCCACCCCTCGCACAACGTGGGCGCATCCGGCCCGGCCTCTCGCAGCGACTGCACCAGCGCGTGTTGTTCCTGCAGATACCAATCCATGGTCACCACGGTGGCATACCCGCGGAACCTGCGACATCGGGACGGTGCGTGCGCCGACGACGCCTCTGCTGCGGCACCGAAACCACCGCTGACCTGAACGCCCGCGGCGACCTTGGCACCCGTGGTGACCTGGACGCCCGCGGCGACCTTGGCACCCGTGGCGTCCAGAGCTCGGCGTCGATCTCGAAACCAGCGGCGACCAGAGCACCGCGGCGCCACAGTGCCGCACAGATCACACTGGCGCCACGGTTATTCAGTGGCAGCAACCGGGTGCAGTTGTGGTTGGATTAAGGAGCCCCGCCACGAGCAAGGAGTACTGCAGGTTCATGTCAGGTCCGCCTGAGTCGCCTTCTGCTCGGGCGTACGCACTTCCCGGCGGGGCGCTGCGCCGCTCCCTGCTCCTCATCGGTCGGGGACTGGCAGCCGAGAAGCGCACGTTCGCGATCGCGATCGTGGGGAGCACCGTCTTCGGGGCGATGCTGGTTGCTTCCGGTTGGGTGCTGGGTTTGATCACCGACCATGTCGTGATCCCCGCACTGGCCGGTAACGGCGTGAGCACGACCCGGATCTGGCAGGCCGGCCTGGCACTCGCGGGTATCGGCCTGGTGACTGCCGTCAGCGTGGCGGTGCGGCGAGTGTACGCCGGCCGTGGAGCCTTCGATGTGCAGGCCGGGCATCGGCGTCAGGTCACTCGCCAGTACCTGCGGTTACCGATGAGTTGGCACCGGCAGCACCCCACCGGGCAACTGCTGTCCAACGCCAATGCGGACGCCGAGGCCGCCGGGTGGGTGTTCCAGCCGTTGCCCTTCGCCCTCGGTGTGCTGGTGATGATCGGAATAGCCTCGGTCGCGATGCTCAGCGCCGATCCAATCACCGGAGCGATCGGGGTGGCCGTGCTGCCGCTGGTGCTGGTGATCAATGCGGTGTACCGCCGGTTCGTCAACCCCGCCATCACCGACGTCCAACATCAACGCGCCGTGGTGGCAGACGGGGCGCATGAGAGTTTCGAAGCCTCCGCGATCGTGAAGTCTCTGGGCACCGAAGACCTGGAGGAGCAGCGTTTCGCCCGGGTCGCGGACGACCTGCGTGCGGCCAACGTGCGCGTGGGAAAGATTCGCGCGGTGTTCGACCCCACGATCGAGTTCCTGCCGTCGCTGGCGACGCTCGGGGTGCTGGCCGTGGGCGCGATGCGGATCGATGCGGGCCTGATGAACACCGGCGGCGTAGTTACCACCGCGTACCTGTTGACGATCATGGCCTTCCCGGTGCGGGCGATCGGATTCGTGCTGGGCGATCTGCCCCGCTCGTTGGTGGGACACGCCCGGATCTCCCGGGTGGTAGATGCCCGCGGCTACCTCACCGAGGGCAGCGGTGAACTCGACTCCCGGGGCGGGATGCACCTGGCCGCTGACCAGGTCACGTTATCGGTGCCGCGCCGCGAAGCCGACGGCACCCAGGGCACCCAGGACCTGCTCAGCGAGGTGTCCTTCACGGTGGAACCGGGCCAGACCCTGGCCGTCGTCGGGTCCACCGGGGCCGGTAAGTCCACGCTGATCGATGTGCTGGCACGGTTGGCCGACCCCACCAGCGGGGCGGTGCGCTACGACGGGGTGGACGCCCGGGAGATCTCCTCGGATTACCGCACCCGAGCGGTAGCGCTGGTGTCCCAGCAGGCGTTCGTCTTCGAGGACACCGTCCGCGCGAACGTGACCTTGGAACAGTCCGATGACTGGACCGATGAAGATGTCTGGGCGGCGTTGCGGGTGGCCCGCGCGGAGGAGTTCATCCGCGCCCTACCCGATGGCCTGGACACCGTGCTGGGAGAACGCGGAACCAGCCTCTCCGGTGGGCAGCGGCAGCGCCTGGCGATCGCCCGCGCCCTGATCCGCCGCCCGCGCCTGCTGCTGATGGACGACGCCACCTCCGCCGTCGACCCGGTAGTGGAACAGCAGATCCTGCGCGGACTGGGCGAGCACGTCGGCGGCGTCACCGTGGTGCTGGTGGCCTACCGCACCGCGAGCATCGCGATGGCCACCCAGGTGATGCACCTGGAAGGGGGCCGGGTGGTGGACCGCGGAACGCACCAGGAACTACTGGCTCGTGACCCGGGTTACCGCGAGATCGTCACCGCCTACCAAGTCCAGCGCGAGCAGGTCTTATGAGCACCACCACCACGCCGCAGCCCGAGTCGGCGCGCATCTCCGAAGCCTCCGACCTGGGTGTGTTCGGCACCATCGCCGAGGGCATCCGGTTGTCTCCGGCGATGCGCAAAGGCATCGGCTTCACCATCGTCCTCGCCCTGGTCGCCACCGCGGGCCGGCTGATCGTGCCGCTGGCGGTGCAGGCCACCACCGACGCCGGAATCCTCGCCGAAGGCGGGGTCGACGTCGCACTGGTGCTGCGGCTCTGCGCGATCGCCGCCGTCGGACTGTTGCTCACCGGCGCCAGCACCTCATGGGTGAACGTGCGCCTGTTCTGTGCCGCCGAAGCGGGGCTCGCCCAACTGCGGGTGCGCGCGTTCCGCCGGATCCACGACATGTCCGCCCTGACCCAGAACACCGAGCGCCGCGGTGCCCTGGTCTCCCGGGTCACCTCCGATGTGGACACCATCTCCCTGTTCGTGCAGTGGGGCGGGCTCATGCTGATCCTGTCCTCCCTGCAGATCCTGGGTGCCACCGTCGTGATGGTGGTGTACTCCTGGCAGTTGACGCTGGTGGTCTGGGCGGCGTTCGTCCCGATGATGTTGCTCGCCCCGCGGGCACAAAAGGCGCTGTCAGCCGCCTATGGGCAGGTGCGGGTGCAGATGGGCGCCCTGCTGGGAGCGATCTCAGAGGCCGTGGTAGGCGCGGCCACCATCCGTGCCTACGGCGCGGGTGCGCGAACCGGGCAGCGGATCGAGCGTGCCATTTCCGACCACCGCAATGCCGCGGTGCGAGCCCAGACACTGGCCTCGCTGGCGTTCTCCTCCGGGGTGCTGCTGTCGCAGGTGGCCCTGGCCGGGGTGGTCATCGGCGGCGTGTTCCTGGGCCTGGACGACGGGATCAGTATCGGTGCACTGCTCGCGTTCCTGTTCTTGGTGCAGATTTTCGTCGGGCCGGTGCAGAACGCCACCGAGGTGCTCAACGAACTGCAGAACGCGGTGGCCGGATGGCGCCGGGTGATCGCTATCGTCCATACCCCCCTGGACGTCACGGACCCCGCCGAGCCGGCACGCCTGGGTCCCCGCGGGCCCGCTGCGGTGGAGTTCACCGACGTGAGTTTCGCCTATCCCGGCGGGGAGCCGGTGTTGCAGGACATCAACCTGACCATCCTGGCCGGAGCGCGAGTGGCCATCGTGGGGGAGACCGGCTCGGGTAAAACCACCCTGGCCAAGTTGCTCACCCGCTTCATGGACCCGGCCACCGGGACCATCACCCTGCAGGGGGTGGACCTGCGCGATATCGCGCTGTCCGACCTGCGCGAGCGGGTGGTGATCGTCCCGCAGGAAGGCTTCCTCTTCGAAGGGTCCATCGCCGACAACGTTGCCTATGGGCGCACGGCGAGCGATACGAGCCAGGTGGCCGCGGCAATGAGCGACCTCGGACTGCAGGAATGGTTGGCCGCCCTCCCGGCAGGCATCCACACCCAAGTCGGCCAGCGCGGTGAGTCCCTATCGGCCGGTGAGCGCCAGTTGGTGGCGATTGCCCGGGCCTACCTGGCCGACGCCGACGTGCTCGTACTCGATGAGGCGACATCCGCCGTCGACCCGGCCACCGAAGCCCGTATCAACCGCGCGCTTGCCTCTCTGACCGCCGGGCGCACCTCAGTGGCGATCGCCCACCGGCTGTCCACCGCCGAAGCGGCCGACCTGGTGGTCGTCGTCGACGCCGGCCGCATCGTGGAACTGGGCCACCACCTCGAATTGGTCGACGCCGGCGGACGCTACTCGCGGATGTACGACTCGTGGGTGACGCAAAGTAGTTGACCCGGCCCGGCACCTCCGAGGCGCTACGGCTTGGCATCTCCGAGGCGCCACGGCCCGGGACCCCGACGCGGCCAGGCCCCCCGGAACCCACCGTCCCCAGCGTGGGAAGATGTGCACGTGAACGATCAACCTCCCAGCCCCCTCCCGCCGGAGTTGGCCGCCCGGCTGAAGCGTGACGATCGCGGTCTCGTGGTCGCGGTGATCCAGGAGGAGACCACCAACCGGGTCCTCATGGTCGGGTGGATGGACGACGAAGCCCTGCACCGCACGCTGACCACCGGGCGGGTCACGTACTGGTCCCGCTCCCGAGGCGAGTACTGGCGCAAGGGTGATACTTCCGGGAACGTCCAACTGGTGCGCGGGGTGGAACTGGACTGCGACGGCGATGCATTGCTCGTGCGGGTGCACCAACACGGGCCTGCCTGCCACACCGGCACCCACAGCTGCTTCGACGCCGGCGGCCGGTTGGAGGCAGTGACCGGATGACCACCACCGGAACCTCACCGCAACCGCCCGCGCCGCTGCCCTGGGGGCACACCTGGCCCGCACAAGCCGAATTCCTCACCATGGCCCCGCACCGGCGGGTGATCCCGGTGGTGCGCCGACTGCTGGCCGACGACGTCACTCCGGTGGGGCTCTACCGGCAATTGAGCGCGGGCCGGGAAGGTACGTTCATCCTGGAATCCGCCGGAGCCGACGGGGTGTGGTCGCGGTGGTCGTTCGTGGGGGTCACCGCCAAGGCGGTGCTGACCAGCCACGCCGGTAAGGCCCGGTGGCGGGGGAGCGTTCCGGCAGGTATCCCCGCCGACGGGCCGGTGCTGGAGGTGCTGCGCACCGCGCTGGCCGAACTGCACACCACCGCTATCCCGGGGCTGCCCCCACTGACCGGCGGGCTGGTCGGCTCCTTGGGGTGGGATGTGATCCGCCAGTGGGAGCCCGGGCTGCCCGCGACGGCGCCGGATGAGTTGGGCCTGCCCGAGGTGTGCCTTGGCCTGGTGGGTGACCTGGCCGCCGTCGACCACGCCGACGGATCGGTGTGGCTGATCGCCAACGCGATCAACTTCGACGGTACTCCTGCGCGTGCCACCCAGGCCTATGCCGATGCCGTGCAGCGCCTGGACGCGATGGAGCAGATGCTCATCACGCCCACCGCTGCACAACCCCTCGTGGTGAACGACCCGCAACGGCAGCCCCGGTTGGACTTCCGGACGCCGAAGGCGGACTTCCTCGACGGTGTGGTCCGCGCCAAGGAAGCGATTGTGGACGGCGAAGTGTTCCAGGTGGTCCTGTCCCAGCGACTGGACTTGGACTGCCCCGCCGACCCGCTCGATGTGTACCGGGTGTTGCGGACGATCAATCCCAGCCCGTACATGTACTACTTGAACCTGACCGATGCCGACGGCGCGGATTTCCACGTGGTCGGCTCCAGCCCGGAAACGCTGGTCAAGGTCGCCGGCCGGGAGGTGCAAAGTTTCCCGATCGCAGGTTCCCGCCCACGCGGGACCAGCCCGGTAGCGGACAAGCAACTCGCGGAGGAACTGCTCGCCGACCCCAAGGAGCAGGCCGAGCACATCATGCTGGTGGACCTGGTGCGCAACGATCTGGCCCGGGTGTGTGAACCGGGCACCGTAACCGTGGTGGACCTGATGGAAGTGCTGCGCTACAGCCACATCATGCACATGTCCTCCACGGTCTCCGGACGGTTGCGAGCCGACGCCACCGCACTGGAGGCTTTCCAGGCCACCTTCCCCGCCGGCACGCTGTCCGGAGCACCCAAGAACCGGGCGATCGCCCTGATCGACGAACTCGAACCAGCGCGCCGTGGGATCTACGGCGGTGCCGTGGGGTACTTCGACTTCGCCGGGGACATGGACATGGCCATCGCCATCCGCACCGCCGTCATCAAGGACGGGCGAGCCACCGTCCAGGCGGGCGGCGGGCTGGTGGCCGACTCCGTGCCGGAACTGGAGTACGAGGAGTCGCGCAACAAGGCAGCCGCGGCAGTCCAGGCGATCCAACATGCGGCGGCCGCGCGCGTGCTCGGCGCGGAAGACGGCGCCCCGGGCGAGCCATGAGGTCGAAGGGACTGGGACGAGCCATGCGACCCAAGGGACCGGGGAGGGGAGCGCGATGAGTAGAACCACCGTCGTACTCCTCATGGCCGGCATGGGACTACTGGCGTTCGGGTCCAGCATGCTGACCTGGATCCACGCCGAGGCGGCCACACCGCTGGGGCCGCAACCGGTGGCCGTGGGCGGCGCCGAAGCAGTGCCGGTGGTGCCCAGCGCCGCACTGGCGATCGTGGTGGCCGGCCTGGCGATGGGATTGTCGGGCAAGGTGGTGCGCTACCTCGCGCCGGCGGCAGCCGTCCTTGCCGCCGTGGTCGGTCTGGTCGGAGTGATCGGGGTGCTGCGCGACCCGAACCCGGCGGCTCGCTCCGCCGCGGCGGAAGTCGGGGGCGTACGCGAAATCAGCGGCATGGCCGAACTCACCGCGTGGCCCTGGGTAGCGGCGGCACTGCTCGTGCTCACCGGTCTGGTCGCGGCTGTGCTGCCGCTGCTCGCCGGCACCTGGGCGCCCGCGGCGCGCAAGTACGAACGCACCCCCGCATCGGCGGGTAAGCGGGCTGATCACCCGCCCAGCCCGCAATCGGATTGGGATGCGCTCAGCAGCGGACAGGATCCCACCGTCGACGATGACGGCGATCCGGAGCCCCCGGCTGAGGCGCCTGCCGCGGAGCGATAGGCTGAGCACAGCCGAACGATGGAGGAAGCAACTCATGTCGAACCCACCCCCATATCCGCAGGTGCCCAAGTCCGAACCACCACCTGCCGCCCCACACGCGAACCATGGGGGCACCCCGGCGGCGTGGGCGCTGATATTCATCGCCGGTGTCGGTGTGGTGGTCGGCGCAGTGGGTGTCGCGATGCGGTCCTCGGCCGTGATCCTGGCAGGGGCGATCATCGTGGCGCTGGGAATCGTGGCCTCGATCGTGCTGAAGGCGATGGGCAAGGGCCAGCCGGACCTACCGGTTGCCAAGCCCCGGGACGAGGACCTGGCCCACCTCTACTCCGATCCGCCACGCACCGCGGCCCAGCAGGAGGCGGAGGCGGAGACCGCGGAGACGCAACGTACCGTGATGCAGGCCGCCCGCGAGCAGTACCGGGAGGAATACGGTGAGGAGCCGGCTTCCGGCGGGGCTGAAGCCGGGGTCGAGGGCAGCGCGGCATCGCAGGGCAAGGCGGCTTCGGGCAAATCCGAATCGTCGTCGTAACGAGACCGCGCAATAACACAACACACCATCGGCAGCGACGCGCAGGGCCCGCCCGGGCCGCTTGAGCGTCCGGCCGTCGGGAACGATGATCGGCCACGGCCGGGAGGAGAGTTCAGCGTGTCTGTTCTGGAAGAGATCGTTGCGGGGGTTCGGGAGGACCAGGCGCAGCGTGAGGCCGAGGTGAGCCTCGATGATCTCAAGCGACGCGCTGAGGGGCGCCCATCCGCGCTGCAAGCCCGGGACGTGCTTGCCAAGCAAGATGCCGTCACCGTCATCGCGGAAGTGAAACGAGCCAGCCCGGCCAAGGGGTCGCTCGCGCCCATCGACGACCCGGCCGAACTCGCCCAACAGTACGAGTCGGGCGGGGCGTGCATGATCAGCGTGCTCACCGAGCAACGCCGGTTCAACGGGTCCCTGGCGGACCTGGCCGCGGTGCGGGCCAAGGTGGACGTGCCGATCCTGCGCAAGGACTTCATCGTCACGCCCTACCAGGTGTGGGAGGCCCGCGCGCACGGTGCGGACGTGGTCCTGTTGATCGTGGCCGCCCTGGAACAGCAGGTACTGACCTCGTTGACCGAACGTATCCACTCCCTGGGGATGACGGCTCTGGTTGAGGCCCACACCCGCGAGGAGGTCGCACGGGCCGTGGACGCCGGTGCTCAGGTGGTGGGGATCAACGCCCGCAACCTGCATACCCTGGAACTGGATCGGAACGTCTTCGTGGAGTTGGCACCGCTCATCCCTTCGGGGTTGGTCAAAGTCGCCGCATCGGGTGTGCGCGGACCGCACGATGTGTTCGAATACGCCCGCGCGGGCGCCGATGCGGTGCTCGTTGGTGAGGCGCTGGTCACCGGGGGTGATCCTCGGACGCGGGTAGCGGACATGGTCGCGGCCGGCGCGCACCCGGCGTTACGGGCGGTGCGGTCACGATGAACAGCGACGATCCCCGGGCGCGGTTACGCAGCGCCGTCGGGCCCTACTTCGGAGACTACGGCGGCCGGTTCATCCCCGAAGCGCTCATCGCCGCACTGGATGGCCTGACCGCGGCGTGGGAGAAGGCGAAGACGGAGCCGGACTTCGCCACCCGGCTGGCCGCACTGCACGCCGACTACACCGGGCGGCCCAGCCCGATCACCGAGGTCCCCCGGTTCGCCCAGCACGCGGGCGGGGTACGCGTGCTGCTCAAGCGTGAGGACCTGAACCACACCGGCTCCCACAAGATCAACAACGTGCTCGGCCAAGCCTTGTTGACCGAGATGGTCGGTAAGAACCGCATCATCGCCGAGACCGGCGCGGGTCAGCACGGGGTGGCCACCGCCACCGCGGCGGCATTGTTCGGGCTGGAGTGCACCATCTACATGGGCGAGGAGGACACCCGACGCCAGGCGTTGAACGTCGCCCGGATGCGGCTACTGGGCGCAGAGGTAGTACCGGTACGCACCGGCACCAGGACGTTGAAGGACGCGATCAACGAAGCCTTCCGCGACTGGGTCACGAACGTGGAGACCACCAACTACATCTTCGGCACTGTGGCCGGCCCGCACCCGTTCCCGACCATGGTGCGCGAACTGCAGAAGATCATCGGCGAGGAGGCCCGTGAGCAGGTGCTGGGACGGTACGACGTGCTCCCCGATGCGGTGGTCGCCTGCGTCGGCGGAGGTTCGAACGCGATCGGAATCTTCCACGCCTTCCTCGACGACGCGCAGGTGCGCCTCATCGGATGTGAAGCCGCCGGCGAAGGAGCCGACACCCGGCGTCACGCCGCCACCATCTCCAAGGGTGCCCCCGGGGTGCTGCACGGCGCGCGCTCCTACCTGCTGCAAGATGAGGACGGCCAGACCCTGCCCTCCCACTCCATTTCCGCCGGCCTGGATTACCCCGGGGTTGGCCCGGAGCACTCCTGGCTCGCTGACCTGGGCAGAGCCGAGTACCGCCCGATCAGCGACGCGGAGGCGATGGACGCCTTCGCCATGCTGTGCCGCACCGAGGGGATCATCCCCGCGATCGAGAGCGCCCACGCCCTCGCCGGCGCCCAGCAAGTGGGCAAGGAACTCGCCTCGGATGCTGCCGACCCCGGTCAAGTCACGTTGTTGGTGAACCTGTCCGGGCGCGGGGACAAGGATGTGGCCACGGCCGCGAAATGGTTCGACCTGATCGACGAGGGGCAGGACCCATCATGACCAGCACCGCCCCGACCATCGACGCCGCCCGCGCGGACGGCCGGGCCGCACTCGTGGTGTACCTGCCCGTGGGCTACCCCGACGTGGCCGGGTCGATTGCCGCCGCTAAGGCCGCAGTGGACGCCGGTGCCGACATCATCGAACTCGGCTTCCCCTACTCCGACCCCGGCATGGACGGCCCGGTGATCCAGCAGACCGTGCAGGCTGCGCTCGATCAGGGCACCCGCACCACCGATGTGCTGCACGCCGTCGAGGAAGTTGCCGCGACCGGTGCCCCCACGCTGGTGATGACCTACTTCAACCCGGTGCTGCGCTACGGGGTGGACGCCTTCGCTCGGGACCTGGCCGGCGCCGGGGGCGCCGGGTTGATCACCCCGGACCTCATCCCCGATGAAGCGGGGGAGTGGCTGGCCGCCTCGGACGCCTATGACCTGGACCGGGTGTTCCTCGTCGCTCCCAGTTCCACCACCGAACGGCTGGCACGGACCGCGGCCGCCTGCCGCGGATTCGTCTACGCCGCCTCCACGATGGGCGTGACCGGCGCCCGTGAGCAGGTGGGACACCAGGCCCGTGACCTGGTCGCCGCCACCCGCGCCGCCGGGGCGGACCGGGTTTGCGTCGGCCTAGGCGTATCCACCGGTGCACAAGCCGCAGAGGTCGCCGGATACGCCGACGGCGTCATCGTCGGCTCCGCGCTGGTGCGCACCTTGGTACGCGATGACGGCGACCGCACCGCAGCACTGGACGATCTCGGTGCCCTGACCGGGGAACTGGCTCAGGGCGTGCGGAACCCGACGCCGATCGGGGGGAGTGCCGTGCAGCCGGAGAGCGGCGCCGGCCTTCCGCAGCCCAAGGGTGGCGCAGGCCCGCGGCCGGCTGGGGAAGGTGCTACCACGGGCCCGGTCGAGGCGAAGCACCAGGCGCGTTGATGCAGGTGTTGGCGACCGCAGCGAGCGGCATCCCCAGCCCCAGCCAAGGGGTGTGGTACATCGGGCCGCTCCCGCTGCGCGCCTACGCACTGGCGATCCTCACCGGGATCCTGTTGGCCAGCATCATCACAATCCGGAGATACCGCGCGCGCGGCGGCCCGGAGGGTGCATTCGCGGACATGCTGATCGTCGCGGTGCCGGCAGGTATCGTCGGCGCCCGGATCTACCACGTACTCACCCACTACCCCTCCTACTTCGGCCCCGGCGCCGACCCGCTGGAAGCGTTATACATCTGGCGCGGGGGGCTGGCGATCATCGGTGCGATCGCTTTCGGAAGTTTGGCGGCGTGGCTGGTGCTGCGCCGCAAGGGTCTGCGGCTGGCCCCGATGGCGGACTCGATCGCTCCGGCATTGCTGGTGGCTCAGGCGGTCGGGCGGCTGGGAAACTACTTCAACCAAGAGTTGTTCGGCGGCCCCACCGACTTGCCGTGGGGACTACAGATCGACGACCACATCCTGGCCGCCCACGGGCTGGAACCGGGCACTCTGGTGCATCCCACGTTCCTGTACGAGATGCTCTGGAACCTGGCGATGGCCGGGTTGCTGGTGTTGCTGGACCGGCGGTTGCGACTGGGGGGCGGGCAGGTCTTCTGCCTGTACGTGATGATGTACTCCACCGGCAGGTTCTGGATTGAAGGGCTCCGGATGGACCCGGCCCTGGAATTCGCCGGAATCCGCTTGAACGCCTGGGCGGCCCTCGCGCTGGCGGTAGGAGCCCTGGTTGCCTTCATGATCCTGCGCAAGCGCGGCGCGCACCTGGAGCAGAGCGTCTGGCTGCCGGGACGCGAGCCACAGCAACCCGAAGACGTACCGCAGCAATCCGGGCACAACAGGGGCTTAGGTAGCCACCAGCAGCCAGGTGAGGAGCCACAGGAATCTGGCGGTGCCGGGCAAGCAGCGGATGAGCCACCGGCGGACACCCGCGACGACACCTAAGTGGTCGGGCCCTTCGTGCCCGCATGGCGTGGGTGCACGTGCGGCCCATGGGGGAATGCCCAGGTGCGACCGACTCGGGAATGCGCACCTGCGACCCACTCGGGAATGCGCACCTGCGACCCACTCGGGAATGCGCCCGTGCGGCTACCCGGAATACGCGCACGTGGAGCGAGCGTAGGTGGGTTGAGCGCAGGTGCGGCGAGCCCGGAACGCGCGCAGGAACCGCGCCCGGCCCGAATGAGAATACGTGCGCGACCCGGCGTCCGTGGCGCACGCCTACCCGTTGGCACGACTTCGGCGTCGATAATCTCCTGATCTGACGGCCGCTTTCACGACCTCCTCACAAGCAGTTAACCCGGACGTTACTCGCATCCACAACGGGGCTGCTCCTACGTCGCTCGGTGGTGCAGGTCCCGCGCCGAACGCAATAGGCTGGCGGCATGCGAAGAGCCAAGATCGTGAGCACCCTGGGCCCTGCCACCGAATCGCTGGAGATGATCCAGCGCCTGGTCCACGCGGGCATGGACGTGGCCCGGATCAACCGCAGCCATGGCGATGCCGCGACCCACGAGGCGGTCTACGCGAACGTCCGGCAGGCCGCCAGGGAAAGCGGCCGCGCTGTCGCCGTCCTGGTGGACCTGCAGGGCCCGAAGATCCGCCTCGGCAGGTTCGTCGACGGCGGTCACGATCTCGCCGACGGCGACACCTTCACGATCACCACCGAGGATGTGCCGGGCACCAAGGAACTGGTCTCCACCACCTACGAAGGCCTCCCGGGCGACGTGCGCGAGGGCGACAGGATCCTGATCGATGACGGCCGCGTGGTGGTGCGGGTGACTGCCGTGGAGGGGCCCCGGGTGGTCACCAACGTCGAGGTGGGCGGCCCGGTGTCGAACAACAAGGGCCTCAACCTTCCCGGGGTGGCCGTGAACGTCCCCGCGCTGTCGGAGAAGGACGAGGAGGACCTGCGCTGGGCGTTACGCCTGGGCGCGGACATCATCGCGCTGTCCTTCGTGCGCTCCGGGGACGATTACGACGACGTGGCGCGGATCATGAACGAAGAGGGCCGCACCGTCCCGGTGATCGCCAAGATCGAGAAGCCGCAGGCAGTGGACAACCTGGCCGAGATCGTCGACGCTTTCGACGGCATCATGGTTGCCCGGGGGGATCTGGGCGTGGAACTTCCGCTGGAGCAAGTGCCGCTGGTGCAGAAGCGCGCGATCGAACTCGCCCAGCGCAACGCCAAGCCGGTGATCGTGGCCACCCAGGTGCTGGAGTCGATGATCTCCGCACCGCGCCCCACCCGCGCGGAGGCATCCGACTGCGCCAACGCGGTGCTCGACGGCGCCGATGCGGTCATGCTCTCCGGGGAGACATCGGTGGGCCAGTACCCCATCGAGTGTGTGGAGACCATGGCGCGGATCATCTCGAACACCGAGCAGCACGGGATGGAGCGGGTGACCAAACTGCGGGCCACGCCGCACACCCGCGGCGGTGTGATGACCAAGGCTGCGGCGCAGATCGGAGAGACCCTGGGGGTGTCGTTCCTGGCGTGCTTCACCCAGTCCGGGGACTCCGCCCGCCGGATGTCCCGGCTGCGGTCAGCCATCCCGCTGCTGGCATTCACCCCCGATGAGGCGGTGCGCAACCAGTTGGCGTTGACGTGGGGCGTGCAAAGTTTCCACGTCCCCCAGGTGTCCCACACCGACGACATGATCAGCCAGGTTGACCACGAGTTGCGCGCCGGCAAGCACGCCCAGGACGGCGAGCAGGTGGTGGTCGTGGCCGGCATGCCGCCAGGGGAGTCCGGCACCACCAACTCCATCCGCTTGCACACCGTGGGCGAAGACCTCGGCCGCCGCTGACCCCCAGCCCGGGCCGACTCCCGCGGGGCTACTCCCGCG
The DNA here is from genome assembly GCA_035302405.1 of Beutenbergiaceae bacterium. Taxonomy (GTDB): domain Bacteria; phylum Actinomycetota; class Actinomycetes; order Actinomycetales; family Beutenbergiaceae; genus CALKWS01. The sequence continues at coordinate 17,511 of DATGSR010000170.1, read as the reverse complement.
GGGCGGCTGCACCAGGTCTGATCGCGGGCCGACTCCCGCTGGCTGTCCGCGCCAGGGTTGATCGCTGATCGCGGGCCCGGTGCTCGCGCAGACCGGCGGCGCGTACGAACTCCCGCGGCGCTGCAGGCGCGCCGGTATCTCATCATCCGCCCGGCGGAAGGTTGACCCGCGATAGCGTGGATCGATGCGCATCCTGATCTCTGCGGATATGGAAGGGGCCACCGGCGTCACCTGGCCGGCGGACTGCGAGCCCGGGGCACCGGAGTGGCAACGTTGCCGGCCCTTGTTCACCTCGGACGTCAACGCGGCGATCGCGGGATTCTTCGACGCGGGCGCCACCGAGGTCCTGGTGAACGAGGCGCACGCCACCATGCGCAACCTGCTGCTGGAGGAGTTGGACGACCGCGCCACGATGATCACCGGCCGGCACAAGGAACTCACCATGGTCGAGGGCATCCAACGCGGGGTGGTCGACGGCGTGGCATTCCTCGGATATCACACTGCGGCAGGCACCGAAGGGGTGTTGTCGCATACCTACATCCCCGGTTCCCTGACCCGAGTGACAGTCAACGGTCAGGCGGGTAGCGAAGGGCTGCTGAACGCACATGTGGCCGCGGAGTACGGGGTGCCCGTGGTGCTGGTCACCGGCGACGATCGCACCTGCTGCGACGCTGTCAACTACGCACCGGACGCCATGACCGTGGCCGTGAAGGACTATGTGGCCAGGTACACCGCCGAGTGCCGCCCACCGGCACGCACCCACGCCCAGATCAAGCAGGCCGCCCGGGACTCGATGGCGCTGGCGGGCCACCGCGAACCCGCACCCGCCGGGCCCTTCACGGTCGAGATCGAAACCGACGCCACCCAATTGGCAGAAGCAGCCACCATGGTGCCGACGGTGCGTCGAACCGGCGAACGGACCGCCACGTTCACGGCGGCCAACGCGTACGACATGATCCGCTGCTTCAAGGCCGTGTGCACCCTGGTGTCCGCCGCCACGGAGCGCCACTATGGGTGAGTGCGGGGCGCCGTCGCGATCCCCGACGGCGCTGTCCACCGAGCGGGTCCGCCCGGCCCGCTTGCGGCCAGGGGACACGGTAGCGGTGGTGGCACCCTGCGGACCGGTTGATCCTCAGCGCCTGCAGATCGGGGTGGACGTGTTGCGCTCGTGGGACTTGAAGGTCGTGCTGGGGGAGCATGTCACCGCCCGCCACCCGCAGTTGGAGTATCTCGCCGGCACCGACGCCCAACGCGCCGCCGACCTGCAGGCCGCGTGGTGCGACCCGGACATCGACGCAGTGCTCTGCGCCCGGGGCGGATACGGCGCCCTGCGCATGGTGGACCTGCTGGACTTCGACGCGATGCGCGCGGCCCGTCCGAAAATACTCGCCGGCTACTCCGATGTGACCGTGTTGCACCACGCTTTCGCCACCCGCCTGGGGGTGGTCACGTTACATGCCCCGATGGTGGCAACAGCGCCGTTCACCACCGACGAGCCCTCGCGGCACATGCTGCACCAGATGCTCTTCAGCCCGGAGCGGGTCAGTTCGCTCACCGACTCATCGGCGCGGGTGCTCATCGACGGCGAGGGCAGCGGCATCACCATGGGCGGTTGTCTATCGTTGCTGGCGGCCGATCGGGGTACCGCCACCGCACCGTCCAGTGCATCAGGAGCCGTGCTGGTAATCGAGGACGTGAACGAGGACCGCTACCAGATCGACAGGATGCTCACCGAATTGCTGCGCTCCGGGTGGCTGGACGGCGTGGCCGCCGTGGTGGCCGGCTCATGGCACGACTGCGGTGCAGGGATCGACGAGGTGCTGGTGGACCGGCTGGGCCCGCTTGGGGTGCCGGTACTCACCGATGTGGGGTTCGGCCACGGACCGCGGTCCTCCACCGTTCCGCTAGGCGTTCGGGCGAGCGTGCGAGGTGCCGCACTGATGCTGGAAGAGCCGGCGTTGGTATAGGCGAGGTTCCTGCTCTACCGGCCTGCGCCGGCCAATGGGCAGCACCGCCCCGCCTCGCTGGTGTGACTCGCCCCCAATGGGCAGCACCGCCCCGCCACGCTGGTGTGACTCGCCCCCAATGGGCAGCACCGCCGCGCGATGATCGTGTTATTCACGACGATGGGCATCACGCCGCCACGATCGGACCGGGAGGGCCGGACTGCGGTGAGTTACGCCGTCGGGCGCGGTTCGGCACCCGATCGCGCCCCTGCGGACGCCCCGAGCACCTGGTGGGCGTAGTGACACGCCGCCTGGCGGTGGGGAGCATCGGCGGCCAGCACGGGAAGGTCGGTGCGCCGGCAATCGTCCGCGACCCCGGCGTCCTCGGCCAGGCCGCCGGCCAGCACCGGGCAGCGTGGGTGGAACCGGCACCCGCCCGGGACCGCGGTCGCGTCCGGCGGTTCACCGGTGAGCACGATGTGCTCGTCCACCGGTGAATCGGGCAGCACCGACACCAGCGCGCGGGTATAGGGGTGCTGCGGGTTCGTGAGGACCTCTTGCACGCCACCGATTTCCACGATCCGGCCCAGGTACATCACCGCGATCCGATCGGCGATGGACCACGCCAACCCGAGGTCGTGGGTGACCACCAGCGCCCCCAGGCCCATGTCCTGACGCAGGCGCAGCAGCAACGCGAGGATCTCACCGCGCACTGAGGCGTCCAGGGAGGCGACCGGCTCGTCGGCGATGATGATGGCCGGGTCCAGGACCAACGCACCGGCGATAACCACGCGTTGACGCTGGCCTCCGGACAACTGGTGTGGGTAGGACATCATGAATCGCTCCGGCGGGCGGAGCCCGGCCTGGGCCAGCGCGCTCGCGACGCGCTGGTACTCATCGGAGATCAGCCCATGGATCCGTAGGCCTTCGGCCACCGCCTCATACACTGTGTGCCGGGGGTTCAGCGCCCCGGTCGGATCCTGTAGCACCAGTTGCACCTGACGGCGGAAGGCCCGCAGGTCCCTGATCTTCGTGCCGAGCGGTCGCCCGCCGAAGGTCACCGAACCGGCGGTCGGCTCCACCAGACCGAGCAGGGCGCGTGCCAAGGTCGTCTTCCCGCAGCCGGACTCCCCGGCCAGGGCCACGATCTCACCAGGGGCCACGTCCAGGTTCACCCCGGAGACGGCGAGGGCTTCGCGCCCGTCGGGTAGGCCGAAGGTGACGTGCAGGTCCCGCGCGGACAGAATCTGGTTGCTCACGGAAGCGTCTCCTTCAACTCAACCGGTGGGCGGATGGGCAGCCCGTCCTGGGCCACCAGGCACGAACTGTTCCTCGAGGGCTCGCCGGGCAATGCTTGCAGTTCGGGCTCGGTGCTGCTGCAACTGTCCCGGGCCACCGGGCAGCGAGGGTGGAAGCTGCATCCAGTGGGCAGATCCGCTGGATCCGGCGGATCTCCGGCCAGGCCGCGGGGCCGGTGGCGGGCCTGCTCATCACCGATGACCGGGAAAGCCGAGGCCAGAGCATCGGAATACGGGTGCCGTGCGGCTGCGAACACCTCATGGGCGGGGCCCTGCTCCACCACCTTGCCCGCGTACATCACGGCCACCCGATCACAGGTATCGGCGAGAACGGAAAGGTCGTGGCTGATCATCACCAATCCCACATCCCGTTCGCGGACCAGCTGGCCGATCAGGTCCAGCACCTGCGCCTGAACCATCACATCCAAGGCCGTGGTGGCCTCATCGGCGATGATCAGATCCGGGTTGCACGCCAGTGCCATGGCGATCATCACCCGCTGGCGCTGACCACCGGAGAGTTCGTGCGGATAGTTGTTGGCCCGCCAAGAGGGAAGGCCCACCTGGTCGAGCAGTTCCATTACGCGCTTATCTGCTGCTTTCTCACCGATCTTCTCGTGCAGCACGATCGGTTCGGAGATCTGGGCGCCGACCCGGTGCATCGGATTCAGTGCGTGCATCGCCCCCTGGAACACGATCGACGCCGAGGACCACCGCACGGTCCGCAACTGACCCCACTTCATGGTCAGCACGTCCTGCCCGTTGAGCAGGATCTTTCCGGTGATCGTGGTGGGGGAGGGCAGCAAGCGCAGCACCGCCCCGGCCAGGGTGGATTTGCCGCACCCGGACTCGCCGGCGATGCCGATGGTTTCCCCGGGTTTCAGACTCAGGTCCACACCGCGTACCGCCGGGACCGAGCCGCTGGCGACCTGGTAGGTCACATGCAGATCGTGGATGTCGAGCAGGCTCATGATCACCTCCGCAATCGGGGGTTGAGGGCCACTTCCAGTGCCCGTCCGCACAGGGTGAAGCACAGCACCACCACCAGGATCATCAGCCCCGGCGGCAACACGTACCACCACGCGCCCGCGCTCATCGCCCCGTTGGACCAAGCCCGGTTCAGCAGCATCCCCCAGGACAGGTTGTTCGGGTCGTACAGGCCCAGGAAGGCGAGGGTGGACTCGGTCAGGATCGCACCGGCGATGGCCATGATGGTGCTGGCCAAGACCAGCGGGGTGACATTGGGCAACACGTGCCGTCCCATCTGGGACCAATGCCCCGCGCCGAGGGCGCGTGCCCGTTCCAGGTAGGGCCGGCCCTCGATGCCGCGGGTCTGGGCGCGGATCACCCGGGCGGTTCCGGCCCAGGAGGTGATACCGATGGCGATCACGAGCACCGCGATGCTGCGTCCGAGTACCACCACCAGCACGATCGCGAGCACCAGAGTGGGCAGGTTCATGAACCACTCGGTGATCCGCATCAGGATCCAGGAGACCCGACCCTCGAAGTGGCCCGCGACGATCCCCACCAGGGTGCCGATCACCATCGCCACCAGTGCCGCGGCGATCCCGATGATGAGGGTGACCCGGGTGCCGTACAGGGTCAGCAATGCTACCGAGCGTCCGAACTCGTCGGTGCCCAGCCAGTACTCGCCGTCCGGTGGAGCCATGCGGCCGCCGGTGGCCTGGGTGACGCTCAGCGCGTCACTTGGAGCCACCAACGGGGTGATGACGGCGATGGCCACGAAGATGCTCAAGCCGATCAGCCCGACCATCCCGGCCCGTTGGGCACGAAACTCCCGCCACAGGTCTGCGGCGGACTGGCGCCAGCGTCGCATCCGCAGTGCGCGGGCGCTCGGCGGCCGGGATTGCGGCCTGGGCGTTGATTGGGTGCTCATGCCTTCCGTGCTCTCGGGTCGATGAACCAGTACAGGACGTCCGCGGCCAGGTTGGCCAGCACGGTGGCCGAGGCGAAGATGACGAACAGCCCTTGCAGCACCGGGTAGTCCGGCACGGCGATCGCCTGGAAGAAGGTGTAGCCCAGACCCGGCCAGGTGTAGATCATCTCGGTGACCAGCGCACCGTTGATGACGTTCCCGATCGCCATGAACACCAGCGTGGTCGTGGGCAGCAAGGCGTTGCGCATCGCGTGTCGACGACGGACCACTACGTCGCGCAGCCCTTTGGCCCGGGCGGTAGTGATGTAGTCGTTGCCCATCTCATCGAGCATCGAGGCCCGCATGGTGAGCAGGTAGCCCGCATAGATCATCAACGTGAGGGTGATCGCGGGCAGCACCATGTGGTGGGCGATATCCAGGAACTGCGGCCAGAACCGATCCGGGGTATGCGCCGAGACCATCCGCCCGGTGGGGAACAGGCGAAGTTCCCGGGAGAAAATGATGATCGCGATCATCGCCACCCAGAAGGTGGGGGCGGAGAAGAAGATCAGGGCGATGTTGACGTTGCGTTTGTCGAACTTCGAGCCGCTCAGCCACGCGGACTTGGCACCCAGGGAGAAACCGATGAGCACCGACAACACCAGCGCGGTGCCGCCCAGTAGGACAGTGGGTCCCAGCCGGTCGGTGAACAACTGCATGACCGGTACCTGGTACTGGATCGACACGCCCAGATCCCCGGTGAGGGTGCCGGTGAGGTAGGACCAGAACTGGACCCACAGCGGTTCGTCCAGTCCCCACTCGGCCCGGAGCGCCTGCTCCAGTTCGGGAGTGGCGGACTGCATATCGCGCATCAGGTTGTCGATCGGGTCGCCGGGCAGCACCCGGAAGATGAAGAAGGCGGAGAACAGCACCGCCAGCAACGACACCACCGCGCCCGAGACCCGGTTCAGCAGATACTTGCCAAGACCGGTGCCGACCCCGGTACGCGCGGCGTTGTCCAGTTTGCCGGCCGGGCCCTGCGCGGACCCGGCCGGCAACGGCGTGGTGGCTTCGGCCGCCATCTATTCGCGGTCCTCGGCGGTCTGCCGGCGCCGCAGCAACACGACCACGAGAATCACTGCCCCGAGGAGTACTACGACGCCCACGCCGATGAGCAAGCCGGTGCTGACGCCGTCGACCGTCTCGCCCGTCGGTGCAGCGGAGTGGTACGCCCAGGAGCCGATCTGGCCCATGATCATGCCCGCGTCGGCCGGTTGGGTGGTGAAGTCGGCGATCTTGGTGCTGTTGTATGCCTCCATCACCGTGGGGTACCAGAGGAACACCAGCGGGGAGTCCTCATACAGGATCTGCTGGGCCTCGAACAGTAGTTCCGCGCGGGCCTCGGCGTCCGTCTCCGACTCCTGGGCGCGCACCAAGGAGTCGTACTGTTCGTTGCAGTAGAACGCATCGGAAGAACCGTCGCCCGGGGCCCCGGGCAACTGCCCGCAACTTTGGCGGTTGAGGTTGTAGGTGGGGTTCGGGTTGATGCCCCACCCGGTGAAGGCGATGTCCAGTTCCCCGTCGTCGAACAGGTCCTGGACGTCTTCGGAGATGGTGGTCTCCACTCCCACGCCAATCTCCTCGAACCATTCGGTGATGAATTGGGCGGCGCCCTCCCGTTCGGCGTTGCCGGCGTCCACACCGAACGTCAGGGTCAGCGGCTGGCCGTCGGGGGAAACCCGCACCCCGTCGTCGCCCGTCTCATAGCCTGCTTCGTCCAGTAGCCGGGCGGCTTCCTCCAGGTCGAAATCAATGCGCTCGGCATCACTCGGCGACCAGTGGATGGTGCTGAACACGTTCGGCACGATGGAGTGCGCCACCTCTCCGTACCCGCCGCGGACGCGATCGATCAGTTCCTGCTTGTCCACCGCGTGATGCAGCGCCCGGCGGACCTGGGGGTCGGCCAAGGCCGGGTGGCCGCTGCCGAACTCCTGCCCGTCCCTGGTGACGGCGCCGGTGTTGAACCGGAACGCCAACCAGCGCCGGTCCGGTGCGACGTTGGTGCTGATGTGCTCCACGCCTTCCACACGACCCATCTGGGCCTCGTTCAGCCCGCCGATGAGATCAACCTCGCCGGCTTCGAGGGCCGCCACCGAGGTGTCAGGTTCGGTGTAGTACTGATAGACGATCTCGTCGAAACCGGCCCGGCCCTGCCAGTAGTCGTCGAATACTTCGTACCGGATGTAGGCGTCAGTGGAGAAGTCGACCATCTGGTAGGGCCCGATCCCCACGATCGGGAAGTCATCGTTGCCGTAATCGCCCCATGCGCCTTCATGTTCTTCCCAGATGTGCTTGGGCACGATCACCTGGTCGCTGCCCTCCAGGTTCACCGAGGGCGTGGTCAGGTTGAACTGCACGGTGTGGTCATCGATCGCCTCGACCGATTCGATCAGTTCGTTGACGTCGGCGTTGCGGGCGCTGATATCGGGGTCGTTGGCGATGATGTGGTACGTGTATTCCACGTCCTCGGCGGTGAACGGTTCCCCGTCGTGCCAGGTGGCCTCGCGCAGGTGGAAGGTCCAGGTGAGTCCGTCCTCGGACTCCTCCCATTCCTCGGCCAGGCCGGGTGTGGGGCTGTAGTCCTCGGCGCTCATGCGGACCAGGGTGTCGTACTGCAGTTGCCGGAACTGGTGCTCGATCACGTAGATCTGGATGAACGGGTTCCAGTTCTCGATCGACTGGCTGGTGGCGATGGTCAAGACGTTGTCGCCGGTGAACTCGTCGTAGGCGCCGTCACCGACCTCTTGGTCGTCGGGCTCCTCCTCATCCGCCGCGTAAGCGGGCGCGGCGAGTGCTGCGCCGATGGCAAGTACTCCGGTGGTGGCGGCGATCCGGCGCCACGTTCGTCGTACCTGGGTCATGCTTTGCCTCCTGGGTGTAGGGCGCTGGACGTCGATGTCCGGTGAGACGTCGGTGTCCTGGCACGCCGCGCCGGTGGTCAACGATTTGCCAGAACAAACACCATAGCGGTGCTGGGTTACGAATGTGGGCTAGAACACGTTCATGGGTCAGATTCGGCCCACTTCGTTCACGGCCGCAGAGAACAGCCACGGCATTTTCGTCGCCGCGGGCACCAGGTAGGGGCGAAACGGTGAACTGCCTGCCGCCAGCAGGGACCGGGTGAGGAGCCGGTGCCGGCGCACAATCTGGCGCCAGCGTTTCTCGTAGTCGGACGCTCGGTCTACGGTGATGGCTTCGATCGCGGCTTCCGCCTGTGCCAGGGCGAGGCTGATGCCTTCTCCGGTGATGGCGTCCAGATAGCCGCTAGCATCGCCGATCACCAGCACGCGCCCGAGGACCCGGCGCCGACTGGACTGGTGCAAGGGTCCTGCGCCCCGCACCCCGGAGGCGGCTGCCGCGCCTGCGGTGAGCGCCCGGAGTTCGGGAAACTCAGCGAGTTGGGCAGCGAACGGCGCTCGGGTGCTGGTGAGGATCGCGATGCCGACCTGGTCCCGGGCCACCGGGGTGATGTAGGCCTCGCTGCTGCTGGACCAGTGCACCTCCACGTGGTCGGTCCAGGGAGAGCGCCGGAGATGCTGACGTAGTCCGTACCTGCGCGGGCCGCTAGACCGCACGGTGAGCCCAAGGGAGGTGCGCAGGCGGGAATGCAGGCCGTCAGCGACGATCAGGTAGCCGGCCGGCGTGCCGTCGACGAGCACGCCCCCGGCTCGCTGCTGCACGTCGGTGACGCGGCGCGACAGGATCGGAACGCCGGCCTCGAGCGCCGCTTCCCGCAAGGCCCGATGCAGCTCGGTCCGCCGCACGCCCAGCCCGGGGCGCCCGCGAAACTCGGTCTGTGCGACGTGCCCCGGCGCGCAGTACCTGACGCCTACGAACTCCTGCCCGTCCGGGTGGATGCCGAGCCGGTGCAGGTGGGCAACGCCCGCCGGCATCACGCCCTCCCCGCATGCCTTGTCCACCACTCCGGGGCGAGGTTCGTGCACCTGCACCGAGAGCCCGGCGGCCACGGCGTGCAACGCGGCAACCAGGCCCGCCGGGCCGCCGCCGGCGATGATCACGTCAGGGTGCATCCGGCTCGCTCCACAGCAACGGTCACCTCAGGGGCGCGCGCCGAAACCGCAGCGCAGGCCACCTCGAAAGCATCCGCTTCACCGCGAAGCGATGACCACCGTAAGAGCACGTGCCTCACCTCGCAGCCAGGTCCAGCGCCCGGTTCTCAGTGCGTATCCGCACGGCTAGCAGGGCCGCGTTCGCTACCGTGAACACCGTCGCCGTCACCCACGCGGTGTGCACCAACGGCAGGGCGAACCCCTCCACCACCACCGCTACGTAATTGGGGTGGTGCAACCAGCGGTAGGGCCCCCGCCGGACCAGCGGCAGCCCGGGCACCACGATCACCCGGGTGTTCCACCGGGGGCCCAACGTGGCGATGCACCACCACCGCAACACCTGGGAGCCCAGGGCCAGCGCGAGCATCAGAAATCCCAGCACCGGCAGGAACTCTCGCTGCAGCCACCAGACCTCCACCAGGGCGCCGGCGAGCAGACCGGTATGTAGCACCACCATGACCGGGTAGTGACCAGCCCCGTCCTCGACTCCGCCGCGGGCGAAGGCCCAAGCGGCGTTGCGCCTGGCCACCACGAGTTCTCCCACTCGCTCCAACCCGACTGCCGCGATGAGGACGGTGAACAGCACTTGGGAGGTCATCGGGCCTCCAACAGGACCAGTTCCAGACTGAATCCGGGCCCCATGGCCATCATGAGGCCGTATGAGCCCGCTGGAGGGCCGCGATCGAGGGCAGCGCGCAGGATGTGCAGGACCGAGGCGGAGGAGAGGTTCCCCACCTCCCGCAGGGAACGGCTGGTCAACTCAAGTGCTCCATGCCGAAGTCCCAGGGTGGCGGCTAGGGAGTCGATCACTTTGGGACCGCCGGGGTGACAGACCCACCAGGCAACGTCGTCGATGCTCAGGCCGTGCCGCGACAGGAAACTGTGGACGTCGGCACCGACGTTGTCGCGCACCAGATCGGGCACCTCGGCGCCGAGCACGATCCGCAGCCCGCTCGAGCCCACATCCCACCCCATGACGCCCTCGGTGGCCGGGTACAACCGGCTGGCGGAATCGACCACCACCGGCCCGCCGCGCCCGCTGACGGAGGGATGGAGGTCACCCACGGCCACCACCGCTCCAGCACCGTCGCCGAATAGGCCGGAGGCCACCAGGTTCGCCCCGGAGGCGTCTCCCCGCTGCACCGTGAGCGAACACAGTTCCGCGCTCACCAACACGCCTACGCCGTCGGGCCGTCCCCGCAGGAGGTCGTGCAGGCGCGCCACACCTGCCGCACCAGCCATGCACCCCAGCCCGATGAGAGGCAGGCGCACCACGTCCGGGCGCAGGCCCACCCGCTCGGCGATGCGGGCCTCCAACGAGGGCACCGCCAATCCGGTGATGGTGACCGAGATGATGAAATCCACCTCGTGGGGCGGCAAGCCGGCCTGGTCCAACGCCGAGGTGAGCGCGGCGGCGCCCAGTTCGACGGCGGCCGTAATGAAGGCGTCGTTGGACCGGCCGAAGTCGGTGAGTTGCGAGTACTCCTCCAGGGGTAGGGCCAGGTGCCGAAAGTCCACCTCGCAGCCACCGTGAATGCGCCGCAACGTGCGCTCGGTGGCGGTGCCGCCACCGATGAGCGGCACGAGCGCGTCGGTGAGTGCGGCCTGGCTGTAGCGGTACTCCGGCAGTACCGGCTCGACGGCGAGCACCTGGGTCATGCATTGAGGGTACGGACTGTGGTGGCGTGGCGCGTCTTGGGGACCGCCTGGACGTTAGTCTCCTTACGTGCGCACCGTTACCGCATTGTCGCGGGCCGCCCATCTGGCGCCAACCGTGGTCGTCACGATTCTCGCGGCCCTGCTGGCGGTGGCAGCCGGACACCAGGCGGGTGGCACGGTGCTGATCGCAGCCGCCGTGGCCAGCGGCCAGTTGGTGATCGGTTGGTCCAACGATCTACTGGATGAAGAACGAGATCATGCGGTGGGCCGAACGGATAAGCCGCTGGTCACCGGGGAGGTGAGCCGGCGCACCCTCGGCGGGGCGCTGGTCGTCGCCGCGTTGGTTTGTACTGGGCTGTCTGTGGTGCTGGGGCCCGCCGCTGGGCTGGCGCACCTGGTGCTCGTCGCCTCCGGCGTTGCGTACAACGCGGGCGTGAAGGCAACCGTGTGGTCCTGGGTGCCCTACGCCTTGGCGTTCGGAGCGCTGCCGGCGGTGCCATGGCTGGCGTTGCGGCCACCGGCCTGGCCGCCGGTGTGGATGCTCGCCGTCGGCGTGCTCCTGGGAGTCGGTGCCCACCTGGTGAACGTGCTGCCTGACCTGGCCGACGATGCCGCAACCGGTGTGCGCGGCGCGGGACACCGCCTGGGGGCGCGGACGGCGGGGGCAGTGGCGGTGGCGATCTTCATGATCGGCACCGCGATGAGCGTGCTGGGACCGGGGCCCCCGGTACCCGTCTGGGGGTGGGTGGCGCTGGTGGCGGCCGGGGTGGCCGGCGCGGCGGCCGTGATCGCCGGGGGACGCCGGCCGTTCCATGCGGCCATGGCGATCGCGATCCTCAACGTGGTGATGCTGCTGGCGCGGACGCCGTAGGCGACGAGCGCTATCGCTGTTGGCGTCGCCTGCGGCTCTGCGGGGCCCCCAGTGGGGTGCCCACCGGTTCCCAGCCTCGTTTCGGTGCCCGGGTGCCCTGTGCCGACTCTCGGGAGCGGTACAGGATGTAGGGGCGGGTGGAGTACTGCACCGGTGCGGAGAAGGCGTGTACCAGCCGGGTGAAGGGCCACACCAGGAAGAGCAGGAACGCGGCGACGACGTGCATCCGGAACTGGTAAGGCACGTCCGCCATGAGTTCGGGCTGGGGCTGGAAGTAGAACAGCGACCGCAGCCACGGGGAGATGGTCTCCCGGTAGTCATACCCGTGCCCGCCGGCCAGGATCTGGTTCTGCACCGTGGCCCACATGCCCAACACGATCGGGGCGGCCAGCACCACGTACATGAATTTGTCCATCCTGGTGGTAGCCAGGAACACCGGGCCGATCTTGCGGCGCCGGTAGATCAGGATCACCAAACCGACCACAGTGGCCAATCCGGCGACCGAGCCCAGATATGTGGCGATCCAGTGGTAGAACGTCTGGCCGATGCCCACCGCCTCGGTCCAACTCTTCGGGATGATCAGCCCCATGAAGTGCCCCAACGCCACGAAGAGGATGCCGTAATGGAACAGGGGCGAGCCCAGGCGTAAGATCCGGTGTTCGTACAGTTCGGAGGATCGCGTGGTCCAACCGAATTTGTCGTACCGGTACCGCCAGAACAGCCCGACGACGAACACCGCCATCGACACGTAGGGGAAGATCACCCAGGCCAGGATCCCCACGGCACTCACGTTCATCTTTCACACCTCTCTGTGTGCCCCGCCGGGTGCGAACGGCTCCAGCGGGCCCATCGCGTTCAGCCCCACCATCTCGCTCGGCGGTCCGGCGGTGATGAGTTGCAGGTACTTGTCGCGCACCTTGTCCGTCACCGGCGGCAGTGTCAGGCACACTGCCTCGACCACCTGGGCGTACGGGCTTGCCAGCGAGGTCAGTGCAGAACGCAGCACCTCGATGCCCTCCCGGTGGCTACCGAGTAGCCCGGCAGCGATCTGGGCGTCGCCGCGGGCGGAGAACTCCAGGACCACCGGCAGGAAGTCCGGCAGTTCCGGACGCTCCATCTCCCAACCTGCCGCCCGGTACGCCTCGATGAACCGCACCAGGGCGGCACCGCGTTTGCGGGTGTCACCGGTGAGGAAATAGGACAGGTACATCGAGCACCGGCGCTTCTGGTCGAACGTCTCCACGTAATGGGCGGCCAAGGCCTGCTGCCCGACTTCTTCGGCGTGGTCGAGGAAGGTCCAGAAACGTTGCCGCACCGGGGGGCGCAGGTGGGCGACCGCCTCCCGGACCAGCGGGTAGGAGGGGGTCCGGTCGGCCTCGGGGTAGTCCAGCAGCACCGAGGCCGCCATATGGGCAAGAACACGATCCTCATCGCTCAGACGGACCGGTTCCAGGGGGGTGAGCGCAGGTGCCCGGATGAAGCCGCTCATCGGTCTTCATCCCGGATCGGCGGCTCGTCGCCCGGTGACTGCTCCCCGGTACGTGCGGTGCCCCCCGCCTCCGGTCCCGGATCACCGGCCGGGTACGGGTCGACCTTGCTCACCGCCGGGTTGGCGTCGATGTCATCGCTGAATACTCCGCCCTCGGCGGGTGCGGCGTCGACGGCGACCGCGCCTGCGGTGTCGCTGGACTCATCGTCCCGCTCATCGGCGGCCGGGGGGAACAGCCCGGTGGAACCGCGCCCGTCCCAGTTCAGCAGGTTGGTCCGGCCCGGGGTGCTGGGGGTGTAGGGGGAGGTTTGCCGGTCCTTGAGGGCGTGGAAGTTCTCCACCGCGGCGGGCACATCCGTGCCCGAACCCGTGCCGAACGGGCCCATGCCGCCCATGCCCGGCCCGCCGTGGACATCCAGGGAGCAAGCCATGTTCTCCAGGTCCTCGGCGATTTCGGCATGCGCCGCGGGTATGACGTAGCGGTCCTCGTACTTGGCGATGGCCAGCAGGTGGTACATCTCCTGGATCTCGGTGCCGGTCATCCCCACGGCGGCAGCGATCTCCTCCTGTGGTTCCTCGTTCAGGTTGATGTCGCGCATGTAGGAGCGCATCGCAGCCAGCCGGCGCAGTACCCGTTCCACCGGTGCCGGGTCCCCGGCGGTGAACAGTTCGGCCAGGTACTCCAGCGGGATGCGCATCGTGGACAGCGCAGTGAGCAGCGTCTTGGCGTCCTCACCGTCGTTGCCGGAGGCGGTGACCACGTCGACCACGGGGCTTAGCGGCGGGATGTACCAGACCATCGGCAGGGTGCGGTACTCCGGGTGCAGCGGTAAGGCGACCTCATAGTCGGTGATGAGTTTCCAGATGGGGGAGTTCTGGGCGGCCTCGATCCAGTCCTCCGGGATGCCCTCGGCCCGGGCGGCCTCGACCACTTCGGGGTCGAACGGATCCAGGAACACCCCCCGCTGGGCGTCCAACAGATCGTGCTCGTTGGGCGTGGCCGCGGCCTCACCGACTTTGTCGGCGTCGTAGAGCACCAGCCCGATGTACCGCAGCCGGCCCACACAGGTTTCGGCGCACACGGTGGGCAGCCCGGCTTCGATCCGCGGGTAGCACAGGGTGCACTTCTCGGCCTTGCCGGTCTGGTGGTTGAAGTAGACCTTCTTGTACGGGCAGCCGGTCACACACATCCGCCAACCGCGGCACTGGTCCTGGTCCACCAGCACCACGCCGTCCTCGCTGCGCTTGTACATCGCGCCGGAGGGGCAGGCCGCCACACATGAGGGGTTCAGGCAGTGCTCGCAAATTCGCGGCAGGTAGAACATGAACGTTTCTTCGAACTCGGTCTTGACCTGGGTGTTCATCTTCTTCCACACCGGGTCATCGGCCATCGTCTCGGTGGACCCGCCGAGCATGTCATCCCAGTTGGCGGACCACTCGATGTTCATGTTGTCCCCAGTCAGCAACGACTTGGGCCGGGCGACCGGGGTGTGCTTGGTGTCCGCCGGGGCGGACAACAGCATGTCGTACTCGTATGTCCACGGCTCGTAGTAGTCGTAGATCGTGGGCATCTTCGGGTTGGAGAAGATGGTCGCCAACTTCTTCGCCCGCCCGCCGGACTTGAGTTTGAGTTTCCCGCGACGGTTGAGCGTCCAGCCGCCCTGCCACACGTCCTGGTCCTCATAGGTGCGGGGGTAGCCCAATCCGGGTCGAGTCTCCACGTTGTTGAACCACACGTACTCCGTTCCGGTGCGGTTGGTCCACGCCTGCTTACACGTGACCGAACAGGTGTGACATCCGATGCACTTGTCGAGGTTCATCACCATCGACATCTGCGCCATGACCTTCATGCTGGTCACACTCTCCCTTCGCTCGTACCTCGCCGCGGGGTTGGTTCCGTCATCAGTACTCAACCTCCTGGCTGCGCCGGCGGATGACGGTGACCTCATCGCGTTGGTTCCCGGTGGGGCCGATGTAGTTGAACGCGTAGGCAAGTTGGGCGTACCCACCGATGAGGTGGCTGGGTTTCATCAGCACCCGGGTCAGCGAGTTGTGGATCCCCCCGCGTTGGCCGGAGGTTTCGGTGCGGGGCACGTCCACGACGCGTTCGGTGGCGTGGTACATGAATACGGTGCCTTCGGGCATGCGGTGGGAGACCACCGCCCGGGCCACCACCACCCCGTTGCGGTTGTACGCCTCGATCCATTCGTTGTCGCGCACGCCGATCTTGGCTGCGTCCTTCGGTGACATCCAGATGTTGGATCCGCCTCGGGACAACGACAGCATGAACAGGTTGTCCTGATACTCGGAGTGGATCGACCATTTGGAGTGCGGGGTGAGGTAGCGCACCGCGACCTCGGCATGTCCGCCGGCGGCCGGGTCTCCGGTGGGGGAGGTATCTCCGGGGACGGCGTCCCCGAACAGGCGGTGCATGTCCAGGGGCGGCCGGTAGATCGGCAGACCCTCGCCCATCTCGCTCATCCAGTCGTGGTCGAGGAAGTAGTGGATCCTGCCGGTGAGGGTGTGCCACGGTTTGAGCCGTTCGACGTTGATCGCGAAGGCGGTGTAACGGCGCCCACCGGTCTCGGAGCCGGACCACTCCGGGGAGGTGACCACCGGGGTGGGCCGGGACTGGGTGTCGGTGAATGTCACCCGCACCGACTCGGACTCGGCAGCAAGATCGGCCATGCGGGTGCCGGTGCGTTGTTCCTGGTGTTCGAAACCCTGCGTGGCCAACCGGCCGTTGGTGGTGCCGGAAAGCGCCAGGATCGCCTCGGCCGCTTTGGTGTCCCGGTCCAACGATGGGCGCCC
Source organism: Beutenbergiaceae bacterium (assembly GCA_035302405.1). Classification (GTDB taxonomy): domain Bacteria; phylum Actinomycetota; class Actinomycetes; order Actinomycetales; family Beutenbergiaceae; genus CALKWS01. The sequence continues at coordinate 1,434 of DATGSR010000170.1, read as the reverse complement.
CTGAGCGATCCCGGAGACCACACGGCCGTTGCGCGCCGCGAGTTCGGCCACCTCTTGGTCGGGCATGAACTGCACGCCCTTGGTGCCCATGCCTGCGGAGTCGGTCAACGGTCCCAGCGCATTGAACTTCGCAAGCGTGGCCGGGTAGTCCCGTTCGATCGGGATGAGTTTGGGCATCGTGACCCCGGGCACCAGCGGCGTCTTATCCAGTGGCGCTACCGCGCCGTGCGGGGTGGCCATCGCGTCGGGGGTGTCGTGGTTCAGTGGCGCAGCCAGCAGGTCCTGGCGCTCGCCGAGATGCTCGACGGCGAATTGGGAGACCTTGGCGGCCAAGTCCTGGAAAATCGCGAAATCGGTGCGGGTCTGCCACGGCGGGCTGATCGCCGGGTTGAAGGAGTTCACGAACGGGTGCATATCCGTGGTGGAGATGTCGTACTTCTCGTACCAGGTGGCCGCCGGCAACACGATGTCGGAGTACAGGGTGGTGGAGGTCATCCGGAAGTCGATCGCCGTGAGTAGGTCGACCTTGCCCTCAGCGCCCTCCTCGCGCCAGTTCATCCGGCGTGGGCGCCGTTCGGGGGGAGCGGGTTGGGCACGTAGTGCCGATTCGGCGCCAAGCAGGTGTTTGAGGAAGTACTCGTTGCCTTTGGCCGAGGATCCCAGGATGTTCGATCGCCAGACGGTAAGTACCCGGGGGAAGTTCTCCGGCGCGCCGGGGTCCTCCACCGCGTACTGCAACCGGCCGGCCTGTAGTTCTTCCACGACGTAGTCCTTGACGTCCTTGCCGGCCGCGGCGGCTTCATCGGTCAGGTCCAGGGGGTTTCGATTGAAGGTGGGGAAACTGGGCATCCAGCCGCGCTTGGCGGACTCCACCAGCGTGTCCGCGGTGGTCAGATCGGCGAACCGGCCGGTGGCCAGCGGCGAAGCGAGGGTCTCGGCGGGCAACCCGTCGTATCGCCACTGCTCGGTGGCCTGGTACCAAAAGGCGGTGGAGATCATGTGCCGAGTGGGGCGCTGCCAGTCCAATGCGAAGGCGTACTGCTGGAACCCGGTGATGGGCCGGACCTTCTCCTGGCCCACGTAGTGCGCCCAGCCGCCGCCGTTGACCCCTTGGCAGCCGGTCATGGTGACCAGGGCGATCATCGCCCGGTAGATGGTGTCGGAGTGGAAGTAGTGGTTGGTGCCGGCGCCCATCACGATCATCGACCGGCCCTTGGACCGACGGGCGTTGTCGGCGAACTCCCGCCCGATGCGGATCACCGCCTCCACCGGCACCCCGGAGTGCTCGGCGGCCCATGCCGGCGTTCCGGGTGCGGTGGCATCCTCATACCCCTCCGGCCAACGACCGGGCAGGCCCGGGCGGTCCACGCCGTACTGGGCCAGGAGCAGGTCGAAGACGGTGGTAACCAACCGTCCGCCCACCTCCCGCACCGG
>DATGSR010000169.1:0-8981 GCA_035302405.1 Beutenbergiaceae bacterium | reverse complement strand
CACCTTGCCCTTGGTCGGCCGCTCCTCGCGGAGCACCAAGCGTAAGAAGGTGGACTTACCGGAACCGGAGGCGCCGACGAGGAACAGGAATTCCCCGCGCTCTACCTCCAGCTCGATGCGGTCCAGGGCAGGTCTGGCGCCGCGGGCGTAGACCTTGGAGACCTTCTGAAAACGAATCACGTGTATGAACCTGGCCAGTCTCGGCAGCATGGGGAACTGGGGGAAGCGTTATACCTGGCCATTCGCACTGTAAGAAGGTCGGCGCTCGGTTCTGCTGACGACACGCCGTGGACCGGCCGCCGGTTCCCCGCACATGAGTCCAGACGGGCGCCCGCGACCGCCGAGGATGACATGAGGCGGCACGCGCACGGCCGAACCACACCCTCGCCGGTACCAGCAGGCGACCGAGCCAAACTCCGATCGGGCTCAGCCGTCAGCGGCGCAGAGAGCCCGCGAAACTCAGGCGCTCGCTGCGGCTGCCTCGGTATTGACGCGCCAGCGGATACCGGCGTCGATGAAGCCGTCGATATCGCCGTCGAACACCGCGGAGGGGTTGCCGTGCTCGTGATCGGTGCGCAGGTCTTTGACCATCTGGTACGGCTGCATCACGTAGGAGCGCATCTGGTCACCCCAGGAGGCCTTGACATCCCCGGCCAGGGCCTTCTTGGTGGCGTCCTCCTCCTGCTGGCGCAGTAGCAGCAGGCGGGACTGCAGCACCCGCAGCGCCGCGGCACGGTTCTGGATCTGGGACTTCTCGTTCTGCATCGACACCACGATGCCGGTGGGCAAGTGGGTCATCCGCACCGCCGAGTCGGTGGTGTTCACACTCTGCCCACCCGGACCGGAGGACCGGAACACATCGACCTTGATCTCCGCTTCGGGGATGTCGATGTGGTCGGTCTTCTCGATCAGCGGCACCACTTCCACCGCGGCGAAGGACGTCTGCCGCCGGCCCTGGTTGTCGAACGGGGAGATCCGCACCAACCGGTGGGTGCCTGCCTCCACCGACAGCGTGCCGTAGGCGTAGGGGGCCTTGATTTCGAACGTGGCCGACTTCAGTCCGGCTTCCTCGGCGTAGGAGGTGTCCAGCACCGCCGTGGGATACCCCTTGCGCTCCGCCCACCGCAGATACATCCGCATCAGCATCTCGGCGAAATCCGCGGCGTCCACACCACCCGCGCCGGCGCGGATGGTCACCACTGCTTCCCGGTGGTCGTACTCACCGGACAGCAGCGTGCGGATCTCCAAGTCCGAGAGTGTCTCGCGGATATCGGTCAGTTCCTGCTCGGCCTCGGCCAGGGTGTCGGCGTCGTTCTCCTCCTGTGCCAACTCCACCAACGCCCCCAGGTCGTCGATGCGGGTCTCCAGGTTCGTCAGCCGCTCCAGTTCCCCCTGGGCGTATGACAACTGGCTCGTGACGGCCTGTGCCTTGTCCTGGTCATCCCACAGATCCGGCGCCGCGGCCTGCTCGGACAGGTCGGCGATCCGGGCGCGTAACGCGTCCGGGTCGCTCACGGCCTCGATGGACTCCAAGGTGGAGCGCAACTGGGCGATCTCTGCAGGAAAATCTGTGGCCACGTTCTAGAGGTTACGCGATCCACCGTGTCCCCAGCACACCAGGACCACCCCTGGGATGCGCTCCGTCGTCTGCTCGGTAGGATCGCAACCGCAACCCTGGGCCGGCCACGGGCGTCCGCAGAACACCAAGGACCGCTTTACGGCAGGCAGCGCGGCTGATGTCCGACGACGACGCAGTCACCTGACCTTGTCCCGTACCGAAGCCTGGCATGCCACCGCAACGACACCACCCACCTGCGCGTGCCACCGCACTCCGCAACAAATCCCGCTCCGCAACAAACCGCACGCAGCAATACCTGATGCGCCATAACAGACCATTCTCCGAGAGTTGCCGCTCCCGCCGAGACCGACACCTACCACTCCCGCCACCACAGACGCCCAGTACTCCTACCGAGACAGCTAAGGACGACGATGAGTTCCGCACGCCTTCGCCTCGATCCCGCCTTCGCCGTCGGCCCGATCCAGCGGCGGCTCTTCGGCGCCTTCGTGGAACATCTGGGCCGGTGCGTCTACACCGGCATCTACGAGCCCGGCCACCCCACCGCGGACGAGGATGGCTTTCGCACCGATGTGCTGGACCTGGTGCGCGAACTGGGAGTGTCCACCGTGCGGTATCCGGGAGGGAACTTCGTCTCGGGTTACCGCTGGGAGGACGGGGTGGGTCCGGCGCACCGCCGCCCACGCCGCCTGGACCTGGCGTGGCACTCCACGGAGACCAACGAGGTGGGGCTGCACGAGTTCGCCTCGTGGTTGGAACGCTTCGGCGGGGAGTTGATGTACGCGGTGAACCTGGGTACCCGCGGGGTTCAGGAGGCGCTGGAGGTGCTGGAGTACGCCACGGTGGCGGGTGGCACAGCGCTGTCGGAGGCGCGCATCAGCAACGGCCGGCGCGAGCCGTTCGACATCCCGATGTGGTGTTTGGGCAACGAGATGGACGGCCCATGGCAGTTGGGGCACCGCTCGGCCCACGACTACGGGGTGCTCGCCCAGCAGACCGCGAGCGCCATGCGGCAGTTGAACCCGGACCTGGAGTTGGTGGTCTGCGGTAGTTCGAGTGCCGCGATGCCCACGTTCGGCACCTGGGAGCGCACCGTGCTGGAACACTGCTACGAAGAGGTCGATTACATCTCCTGTCACGCCTACTACCAGGAACGCGATGGCGATCTGGATAGTTTCCTGGCCTCCGCGGTGGACATGGATCGGTTCATCGAGTCGGTGGTGGCCACCGCCGACCACGTCCGGGCGGTGAAGGGCTCGGAGAAGACCCTCAACATTTCCTTCGATGAGTGGAACGTGTGGTACGTCGACGAGTTCCAGAACGAGGAGCGGATCCACGGCACCGGCTCCTGGCCCACGGCGCCCCGTTTACTGGAGGATGTCTACACCGTCAAGGACGCGGTGGTGTTCGGCAGCCTGTTGATTTCGCTGCTCAACCACGCCGACCGGGTTACTTCCGCGAGCCTGGCGCAGTTGGTCAACGTCATCGCCCCGATCATGACCGAGCCGGGCGGTCCGGCCTGGCGACAGGCCACGTTCTACCCGTTCGCCACGACTGCGCGCCTGGCGCGGGGCACCGCGCTACAGGTGAATCTAGATGTGCCCACCTACATCACTGCCGTCTACGGCACCGTGCCGCTGGCGGATGTGGCCGCCACCTACGACGAGACCGACGGCACCGCCGCCCTGTTCCTGGTGAACCGATCCCAGCACGAGCCGCTGGAGGTGCAGGTGGATCTGGGCGCCGCCGGAGTGAGCCAGATACTGGAGGCACACTCGTTACACGACGGCGACCTCACCGCGGCGAACACTGTGCAGGACCAGGAGCGGGTACGGCTGCAGGTGAACCACAGCGCACGGATGGACGGCAACCGGTGCGTGATCACCCTGCCGCCGGTCTCCTGGTCGGCCGTGGCACTGGGCTGAGCCGCTGGTCGGGCAGCGGCGTCGGGCCGAGCGCCCGTGGCGCTGGAAGGCCGAGTGGGGCCCTCGGGCAGCGGCGAAGTCGCCTGGTTCGGCGATCAAGCCGATCGGGGCGGCGCGCCCGAAGTCAACGAAGCCGGCGGCTCAGCAGTCGTTGGTAGCCGTCCACGCCGGTGCGCACCGCCTGGGCCAGGCGCGTGTTACTCGGGCCGCCGATCAGGCTGGCCAGGGAGACCGGCAGGTTCGACCCGCCCACGGTTCGCAGGTGGGAGAAGGTGTCGAACCCGAACTTGCCGTGGTAGCGCCCCATTCCGGAGCGCCCCACGCCCCCGAAGGGGGTGCCGGGCATGATGTTGCTGAGCGCGAAGTCGTTGCGCGCCACGCCGCCGGAGCGGGTTCGGGCCACGAACGAGCGGAAGTCGGCGTCGTCCTTGCCGAACCAGGTGGCCACCAGCGGCGCCGGGCGGCGGGCCAAGTCGTCGATCACCTTGTCCAGATCCTTATAGGCCTTGACCTGCAGCACCGGCCCGAACACTTCCTCGGTATCGATGCGCATCTTGCGGGTCACGTTGAGGACCACGGTCGGGGAGATGATGCGCGCCGCCCGCATCGCATCCTCACCCTCGGCATCAGAGCGCAGGGAGCCGATCACCTGGGCACCCTGGGCCTCGGCGTCGGTCAACAGTTCTTCGATGCGCTCGTATGCCTCGTCGTTGATGAGGGTGGTGACCTCGCCGCGTTCGAATAGTTCAGGCAGGTCCTGACCCCAAGTACCGAACACCTCCTGCACGAACTCACGGGCATGGTCGGCCGGTACGTACACCACCTCGGGGCACAGGCAGGTCTGCCCGCCGTTGGCCAATCGCGCGCGGGCGATGCGCTGGGCCGCCCGCCGCAACTGCTTCGGGGTGCTCGCCACGTCCTCGGACACCACCACCGGGTTCTTGCCACCGAGTTCCAAGGTGACTGGGGTCAGGTTGCCGGCGGCGGCCTCCATGATCTTGGCGCCGGTGGCCGGCGAGCCGGTGAAGAACAGGTGGTCCAGGTCCAGGGCGGCGAAGTCCTTGGAGACCTCCACATCCCCGGTGAGGACCGCCACCTCCTCCACGTCGAAGGCGTCGTGGATCGCGTTGGCGAAGACCTCCGCGGCCTGAGGCACCTCTTCGGACATCTTGATCATCACCCGGTTCCCGGCCGCCAGCGCCGCAAGCGCGGGTACGGCCGAGAGGTTGATCGGGTAGTTCCACACCCCCATCACACCGACCACGCCCAGGGGTGAGGGTTGGATCCAGGTCGGCATTCCGGCCACGCGGAGCGCGGCCGAGTTCAACCAACTGCCCGCCGGGCGCCGGCGCATCCACCGACCCAGGCCCGCCCGCAGCGTCTCGGACTCCAGGGCGAGCGCGGAGATGTCGGCAACAAGGGTGAGTATTGGCGGGCGGTTGCCGAAGTCCGCGGAGATCGCCTCGGCCAGTTCATCGGCGTGGGAGACCACCGCATGTGCGAATCTGTCCACCCGCTCACGCCGGGTGGCCGCATCCGGGGGCCCGTCGCGGTGGAATGCGCTGCGCTGCAGGCGCAGCACCTCCGACATCGGGTTGGATGTGGTCGTCGCGCTCATACCTCCACCCTGCCCCGTGAGGGCGCCCAGCGCCAAATGTCACCGGTCAGCAGGCGGCGTGTGCATCCTGGAGTGCTTCGACGAACTCCGGGCCTTCCATACTGAACGTCTCGGTGTATACCCGCGAAGGCTGCCCCAGCGCGCCGGCGAAACTCCTGTAACCGTCATCCATCTCCCCTGCCATTTCGGCCAGGTGCGCGGCCCCTCGAAGTCGGTACACAGTAATCCACGCCAGGTCCTCATCCGCGCCCATATCCACACCGTCCGCAGGGACCTGCTGGACCAGGTCGCATGCAGCGGCAGCGCTCGAACGTGCTGAGGAACCCACCTGCCCCCCAGCACCTCCGGTCACCAGCAGGACGGCCAGCACCAGACTCACCACGGCCAGGATCGCCGTCATGACGTGCCATACCGTCAGACCCCGATTGCCGGCGGCTGGGTTGGTCGGGCCCCCAGCCGGACCTGACGGTCCCCCGTGCTGGGCGACTGGTGGGCCGGCGTAGCCGGGTGGCGGCGTCGGGTGCCCCGTCGGAGCCGGCTGGTCCGGAGGCATCTGCCCGGTCGGCCCCTGGGGACGTGGTTGATGTGGGCTGGCGAACGGTTCTGAAGTTGTCATGTCGCACAACGTATGGGATGCCGGTCGCGACGTCTGCTGGAAGTTTCCGGTCGTTGTCACGCCACCGTTGTCACGCCACCGCGCGAGGACTTTCGGTGCAGCGCCTAGCAGTCCGATGTCCACGTAGCGTCAGACGCACCGTGGGCGAAGCATGGTCTCATCCTCAGGCGCGGTAGACCTCGGTGCCGGCCACGCGCGTGGCCACTACTGCATCCTGGTCCCACTCCACGGTGTCGGCGCCGTCGGTCACCCGCTCCGGCAGACCCAGCAGAGCCGCAGGGTTGGTGGTGGCCATAGTGAGCAGGTCCTGCCCGCTGAACGGCAACTGCGACCTGGCCCAGGCGAGCCCGTGGCGCAGGGAATGTCCGGATCCGGCCAACAAGTGCGTCCCAGCCAAGGTGAGGCGGCCGTCGTCGTGCACGGTGACCGCACCGCCCACCGGCGTGCGGTACTCCCCCGCCGCCACCCCGGCCAGCGCCACCGAATCGGAGGTCAGCACGCTGCGCCCGAGGCCCTTGGCGCGGATCATCGCGGTGAGGGTGTCGGCCGGGAGGTGGTGCCCATCGGGAATGAACATCGCCGTCAGCCCGTCGGCCGCCAGTTGCGCCCAGATGTGGTTCGGGTGGCGCGGCAACACCGGGTAGGTACCGTTCCCCAGGTGCGTGCTCAACGTCGCCCCGGCCTGCACAGCGGCGCGTACGTGCTCCGGTTCGGCGGCGCTGTGCCCCACCGAGACCCGCACCCCGCGAGCCACCGCCCCGGCGATGTACTCCGCGCTGCCGGTGCGTTCGGGGGCCAGGGTGACGATGCGCACCAGCCCCTCGGCCGCCTGCTGCCACCGCTCCAGTTCGCCCAGGTCCGGGTCGCGCAGGTGGGCCACGTCGTGCGCGCCCCGCGGACCGTCGTCGGGCGCCAGATACGGCCCTTCCACGTGCACCCCGGGAATGCTGTGCGCGATCAACGGATCGCTGCGGCGTGCGGCGGCGATCTGGGCCAGGCTGTGCCGGATCTTCTCCTCACCGGCGGTGATCACGGTGGGTAGATACGTGGTGACGCCTTCGGCCCACAGCGCCCGGGTGAGCGCCACAATCGTGTCCGGGCTGACGTCGTCGGCGTTGACGTCGAACCCGGCGTAGCCGTTGACCTGAAGGTCGACCAGCCCGGGAGTACGACGACGGGAGTTCACCTGATCAGTGTGCCCCACCTGGCTCAGCGTGCCTGGCGACGTTCGGCAGGAAAGTCGGCCGGGAGTTTGACCGCGGCGCCCTCGTCGAGGAACAGGAACATCCGCGCATGGGTGCGCAGGGCGCTGGCGGGTAGTTGGTCGGTCACCTCACCGGTCAACGCGGCGGCCACGGCATCCGCCTTGGACTCACCGAGCACCGTGCACACCAGGGCTGCACCGCGCATGATCGCCGGAACCGTCATGCTCAGGGCATGGGTGGGCACGTCGTCGAGGCTGGCGAACAGACCTTCATCGACCTGTTGTTTGCGGGAGGCGTGGGCCAACTCCACCTGACGTACCGCGGCGGGGTCATCGAAGTCGGTGTCTCCCGGTTCGTTGAAGGCCAGGTGCCCGTTCACCCCGATGCCCAGGCAGACCAGGTCGATCGGCCCGTCGTTGAGGACCTGGGTGTACCGGTCGATCTCTTCCTGGGCAGTGCCGCCGGTGCGGATGCGGTCCAGGCCACCCTGGGCCTCCTCGGGTAACCGGTCGGCCAGCCATTGGCCGAACGCCGCCTGGTGGTGCGGGTCGATCCCGCGGTACTCATCCAGGTGCAGGGAGGTGACCTTGGTCCAGTCGATGCCATCGGCGCTGGCCAACGTGCGGATCATCGCCTCCTGTGAGGGCGCGCTGGCGAAGACCACCCGCGCCTCACCGCGGTCCCGCAACGCATCGCGCAGCACCTGTGCTGCTACCTCACCTGCGCGCTGGCCGGCTTCGGCTTCGCCGGGCGCAATGGTCACAGTGCCCGCGGCGGGCACAACATCACTGGCGGACATGTTTCTCCGTCTACTGGTATCGTCGTTGCAAGCGGTTGCATCGACCGTATCCAACGACCACCGCAAAATGCAACCATGGCCGAGTGCAATCACGGCCGCGCGTAGGAGGGCACTGATGGTTTCCGAAGCCGCACGCACACACCTGGAGTCAGTGGTGCTGCCGTTCTGGTTCACCCACGGCATCGACGAGGAGGTCGGCGGGTTCTTCACCTGCTTCGACAACCGAGGCCGCCAGATGGTCTCCACCGATAAGTTCACCTGGTCCCAGGGGCGATTCGTGTGGTTGCTGTCCAGGGCCGCTGACCTGGCCAACCGCGGATTGCTCGACGTCGACGCCCAGACCTGCTTGCGGTGGGCCGAGCGCGGCGCGCAGTTCCTCCTGGAGCACGCGGTGCAGCCCGACGACACCACCCGATTCGTCGTGGGCCGCCACGGCGGGGACCCGGAGTCGCAAGGTCAGCCGGATCGCAGCGTGTACGCCGACTGGTTCGTGGTGATGGGCCTGGCCGAACTGGCACGGGTCAGCGGGGAACACCGGTGGCTCGATGCGGCCATGCCGGTGCTGCACCGGGCACGCGGGGACCATCTGGCCGGCACCGCGCCCACCCCGCCCTACGCCGTCCCCCGGGGCCACAGCGCTTACGGCCCCAAGATGATCCTGGCCAACACATTGCTGGTGGTCGCCCAGGCCGCCACTGCCCTGGATCGCCATCACCGCACCCGAGATCTGCTCGCGCAGGCCGTCGACGAGGTCCTCTGGCATCGCGAGCCCGATGGCACGTTCACCGAGATGCCCGGATCGGACACCACCAGCCTGGTCCACCGGCACCGGGTGCCGGGGCATGCGATCGAAGGGCTCTGGGTGGTCCTGGAGTCCTTGGACCTGCTGCAGGACGATCGCGACCGCACGCCCCTGCTGGAATCAGTGCCCGCGTTGTGCGAACTGGGTTGGGACGGCGAGCACGGCGGGCTGCTGCGCTATACCGATTCCAGCGGTCCCACCCAACCCACCGGGGACACCCAGGGCACCGAGTACGAGGAATTGGTGCTCTCTACCTGGTCGAGCAAACTGTGGTGGGTGCACTCCGAGGCGGCAGCCACTACGGCGATCACCGCTTACCGGTTCGACCACGCCGAGGCGCTGCCGTGGTTCGAGCGCATCTGGGAGTACACCATGACCACCTTCCCCGGCGGTGAAGAGGGCGCGGAGTGGATCCAGATCCGCGATCGGGCCGGCCGGCC
>DATGSR010000168.1:0-4440 GCA_035302405.1 Beutenbergiaceae bacterium | reverse complement strand
GTGATCGCCACGGCGGCCGAACTGTCCGAAGCAGACGCCATCCTCAACGCCGGCGACACTGTGATGAGCGGAACGGAGGTGGAGTCCTTCTGCGTGAACGCCTTCGCGGATGCGCTGCCGCCGACGTCGGACCTGCCGGTGATCGTGGCCGACGGAAACCACGACTCGGTGCTGACCGGAGAACAAGAGCGCAACCGGGGTTGGACCGTGCTGGACGGAGATGTGGTGGAGGTAGCCGGGGTGCGCGTCCTGGGCGACACCGACCCCACCCTCACGGAGATCGGGACCGGCACTCGTCCTGAACGCGACGAAACCGTCCTGCAAATGGGCGAACGTCTGCGCGATCAGGCCTGCGAGTTGCAGGATGAGGGCGACCCGGCGGACATCCTGCTCATCCACTCCCCGCACGCCGGGCGCCAATCGCTGGAGGCCGGGTGCGTGCCCCTGAACCTTTCCGGGCACATGCACTCCCAGGGCGGCCCGTGGCAACTCGGCTGGGGCGTGCAGTACATCTCCAGTTCCACCGCGGGCGCCACGCTGGGCCAGCCCACGGTAGGTCCTCTGAACGCCCAGGCGGCGATGACCGTGATCCGGTGGAACCTCACCAGCGGGGAGCCGGCCCACTACCGGCTCATCCACGCCGATCCCGACACGTCGGTGACGCTCGGCCCGTGGGTGAAGTTCCCTGACCCTCCCGATGAGTTCGTGGACCCGACCGCACCGCGCACCCCCGAAACCGGCGATCCTGACGAGGATGTGCAGGAGGGCGACCCCAGCGCGCCGGACCAGAACCTGCCCGAGGATGAGGACGCGATCCGGGAGCAGGAAGAGCAAGAGTCCTGAGTTGAGATCAGGACCACACTGTGCGCTGTGGCCGGCGTCCTTCATACTTGGGGTGCGACCCACGGAAAGGGGACCCGGTGAGTACCAGTGCGACGCAGGACCGCCATGACGGCGTCCTCGGGGAGGGACCGGACAACGCGGCCGGGGGCGGCGAACTCGGCGACGAGCACGTTTCGGCGATAGGCACCGAACATGAACGGACCGGGGGCGCCGGGCGCGGATACGCCCTGCTCCTACTGATTAGCGGGCTGCTGGGCACCTTGGCGTCGATTGCGCTGACGGTGGACTACATCAATCTGTTACGCAACCCCGACTACGTCCCGGCCTGCGACATCAACCCGTTGATCGGCTGCGGTACGTTCTTGGGCAGCCCGCAGGCCTCCGCCTTCGGTTTCCCGAACGTGATCATCGGCCTGGTGGCCTTCCCCGTGGTGGCGACCATCGCCGTCGTGCTTTTCACCCAGGCGCGCCTACCGCGCTGGTTCTGGCGCGGATTGCTGCTGGGCACCGTGTTCGGGATCGGCTTCGTCACCTGGTTGCAATACCAGTCATTCACCCAGATCGGCGCGCTGTGCCCGTACTGCATGCTGGTGTGGCTGGTGATGATCCCGCTGTTCGTGCATACGGTCGCGCGCTGCGCTCAGAACGGTGCCCTGCCGGCCGGCCAGGGGCTGAGGACCTTCCTGGTGCGCTACCGGTGGGCGCTGACCGCCCTGTGGTACCTGGCCGTGGTGGCCGGTGCGATGTTCGGGCTGGGAGACCGGCTGCTGCTGATGTTCTGAGCGTCAGCCCGGCGTTCTTAGGTGAACACGGCGTTCTTGGGTCTCCCGGATCTCGGGTGGCCTGGTGCTCTCGGGTGTGCCCGGCTCTCGGGTGAACATGGCGCCATAGGGCCAGCCCGGTTCCAACCTCGGCCGCACGCGCGCCGATCAGGCAGTGTGTTGACGGCGGGAGTCATCGCGGATCACGCCCACCAACTCCTCGATCACATCCTCCAGCGTGACCATGCCCAGTACGGGGGTGCGGTGCGCGGGACCCTCGGTGTCGCGCACCAGCGCCAGGTGGGCAGAGGAAGCGCGCATCACCTCCTGGACGTCGGCCAGGGAGTCGGTCACGGACACCGACGGTAGTTCCCGGATGATGCTGCGATCGATCGGCCGGCGACGTTTGGCCGGGTCGTTCTGAAGGAGGTCCTTCAAGTGCACGTACCCGCTGAGGCTGCCGTCCTGCTCGCGGATGGGGAATCGGGAGAAACTCTCCGCGCTGATCTCCTCCGCTTCGGCTGGGGTGATGTCGGCCGGCAGGGTGCGGACGGTGTCCATCGGCAACAGCACGGACCGGGCCGTGCGGTCCCCGAACCGCAGCGCACCCTGGAGCAACCGTTCGTCGCTCAGTTCGATCATGCCCCCCGAGCGGGACTCGGCCACGAGTGCCGACACCTCGTCGCGGGTGAAGGCGGAGGTGACTTCCTGCTTGGGCTTGACTCGCATCAGCCGTAGCAGGAGGTTGGCCAACTCGTTCAACAGCCACAGGACGGGGTAGACCAGCCAGACGATGCCCGAAAGCACCGGCGCCAGGAACATCGCCGACTTCTCCGGCCCCGCCAGGGCCAGGTTCTTGGGCACCATCTCCCCGAGCACCACATGGAGGAACGTGATGAGCACCAGGGTGATGACGAAGGAGATCGGATGGGTCAGGCTTTCCGGCACGCCGATGCTCTCCAGCGGACCGGAGACCGCGCGTTCGATGGCCGGTTCGGCGATCACCATGAGCAGCAGGGAGCACACCGTGATGCCCATCTGCGCCCCGGCCATCATCAGCGAGACCCGTTCCATCGCCCGCAGGGTGATCTTGGCCCGCCGGTTACCGGCCTCCGCCAGCGGCTCCACCTTGGTGCGCCGGGCAGCCACCAGGGCGAACTCCGCGCCGACGAAGAAGGCGTTGAACACCAAGAGGAAGATGGTGGCCACCAGGGCCCAGCCCCCGCTCATGCCGACGCCTCGCTCTCAGCCTCTTGGGCGGGGGGTTCATAAGCTTCCAGCACCCGCAGCCGCACCCGATCCACGCGGTGGCCATCCATCGCCAGCACCGTCAGGGAGATGACCATCTGCTGTTGGCCGGGTACGTCGGCGCTGATCACTTCGACATCGTCCTCCGTCTCGGCCAACCGTCCCAACCGGTCGGCGATCAACCCGCCCAGGGTGTCGTATGCCTCGTCCTCCGGCAGAGCGAGTCCGATGATCTCGCTGGCTTCATCAACCCGCAGCAGGCCGGGTAGGTCCCAGGACCCGTCGGGGAAGTGCACCGGGTCGGTCTCGGCGTCGTGCTCATCGCGGACCTCCCCGATGATCTCCTCCACCAGGTCCTCCAGGGTCACCAAGCCGTCCAGGTCGCCGAACTCATCGATCACCAGCGCCATCTGCAACCCCCCGGAGCGCAGTTCGTCCATGAGTTCATCGAGTTCCAGGGAGTCGGGCACCAGGGTGGCTTCGGTGAGGATCGTGCTCACCGGGGTGGTGGCCCGCTCCTCGAACGGCACGCTCAACGTGCCGCGTACGTGCACCAGCCCGTCCACCCGGGTGTGGGTGTGGCCGTTGTCCTGGATGGTCTCCAGCACGGGGAACCGGGAGTATCCACTGGTCTTGGCCGCCTCGATCAGGTCCGCCAGGGTGTCCTGGGGGGTCAGGCTGACGATCTGGGAGCGGGGTTTCATCGCATCGCGAGCGCGTAGGTCACCGAACTCCAGGGAGCGCTCCACCAGTTCGGCGGTGTCCTCCTCCAGGGTGCCGGTGCGGGCGGAGTGGCGGACCAGCGCGGACAGTTCCTCCGCACTTCGAGCAGAGGCGAGTTCCTCCTGCGGTTGGATCCCGCCGAGGCGCAGGATGGCGTTAGCGGTGCCGTTGAAGAACCGGATCGGCCAGGCGTTGATCTTGGTCCACGCGCGCTGGTACCCGGCGATGAACCGTGCGGTTTGCAGTGGGCGGGCAATCGCCAGGTTCTTGGGCAACAACTCACCGAAGATCATGGTGGTGCCCGTGGCCAGGATCAGCGCCAGGGTCAACGACAGCGGACGCGCCTGGCCCTCCTCGAACCCCAGTTCTTCCAGTACCGGCTGCAGCAGGCGGGCGATAGCGGGTTCGGAGACCCAACCGAGCAGCAGGTTGGTGACGGTAATGCCCAATTGGGCCCCGGAGAGCTGGGTGGACAACCGCCGCAGTGCTGAGAGCACGCCCTTGGCGCGCCGGTCACCGGTCGTTGCCTGTTGCTCGACCTGAGCGCGGGGAACGGTGATGAGGGCGAACTCTGCCGCGACGAAGCCTGCACCGCACGCGATCAGCAGCAGCGTGAGCAGAATGAGTAGGACGTCCATCTATGGCTCGTCCCGGAAGTCTGAGCGGGGGCATTGCCCCTCGGTACTGTCAGGGTCCGCGTCGGCGTCGCTCTCGGAGCGCTCGCTGGATTCGTGTGTGACGTCGGTATGGTCGCTGTCGCCGGTGGCGCCCATGGTCTCCAATCTCCTGTAGGGCGACGGGCGGTGAGGCCCGGGTTTGCGTCATCGTACACAACGGCTCATGGCGCGGGGAAACGAACCGGTGC
>DATGSR010000167.1:0-4412 GCA_035302405.1 Beutenbergiaceae bacterium | reverse complement strand
GACTGGGCCTGCTCGTTCTCGTGGTGGGGGAAGCGCAGGTCGATGCCGCCGGCGTGGATGTCGAAGGTCTCCCCCAGGTATTTGCGGGCCATCGCCGAGCACTCCAGGTGCCAACCGGGACGGCCCCGCCCGTAGGGGGTCGGCCAGGAGGCGGTCGCCGGTTCAGCGGGCTTGGTCGCCTTCCACAGTGCGAAGTCGTGGGGGTTGCGCTTGTCGGAGGCTTCCTCCTCCACCGTCGTCATGTTCTCCAGCTGCTGGCGGGTGAGTTCGCCGTACCGGGGGAAGGAGCGCACATCGAAGTAGACGTTGCCCCCGTCGCCGGTGTAGGCGTGGCCGCGCTGGATCAGCAAGTCGATGAGTTCGACCATCTCGGTGATGTGCCCGGTGGCCCGCGGCTCGTACGTGGGCGGCAGGACGCCGAGAGTTTCGTAGGCGCGGGTGAATTCCCGCTCGAAGCGGTAGGCCCAGGCCCACCAGGGCCGGTTCGCCTCAGTTGACTTGTCCAGGATCTTGTCGTCGATATCGGTGACGTTGCGGATGAGGGTCACCTCATAGCCGCAGCGGCGCAACCAGCGAACCAGGACGTCGAACGCGATCGCCGAGCGCATGTGCCCGATGTGCGGGGCGCCCTGCACGGTGGCGCCGCACAGGTAGATACCCACCCGACCCGGTTCGAGCGGTTCGAAAGGGCGCACCTCGCGGGCGGCGGAGTCATACAGTTGCAGGGCCATCAGGCCGAGTTTATCGCTGCCGGCAACACCGGCGGACGACCGGCGCGGCACCATGCCGGAGAACGGCCCTCCGCGCGGCAAGAGCGCTCAGTCCCAAGGCCGGCGCCCGGCCGAACTACACGAACAGGGCCGACGACGGCACTCAGCCCGGCCATGCGAAGAGGCCCGACGGCGGCACTCAGCCCGGCCATGCGAAGAGGCCCGACGACGGCACTCAGCCCTCGGGCACCACCAGGGCGGTGGCGATCGCGGCGATGCCCTCCCCGCGCCCGGTGAACCCCAAGGAGTCGGTAGTCGTGGCGCTGATCGTCACCGGTGCGCCCGCTGCCTCCGACAGCAACTCCTGGGCCCGGTCACGATGCGGGGCGAGTTTGGGTCGGTTGCCGATCACCTGCACCGACACGTTCCCGACCGTGAAACCTGCTACGCGGACCCGCCGGGCCGCCTCAGCGAGGATCTCACTGCCCGAGGCCCCGGCCCAGCGCTCGTCGGCCGTCCCGAAGACTGCTCCCAGATCCCCCACCCCGGCTGCCACCAGCAACGCGTCGGCGGCGGCGTGAGCGGCGGCGTCGCCGTCGGAATGGCCCGCCAGAGCCACTTCGTCGGGGAAGTGGATGCCGGCCAGGTGCAGCCCGCGCCGCCCGGTCGCATCGAAGGCGTGCACGTCCACACCGATCCCGGTGCGGGGCAACGGGACCGGTGGCCGGCCCGCTGGTTGAGTGTGGTCCTGCGGTCGCGGACTCATCTTGGGTTCACGCCCCTTCGGTGAGGAAACTGGCGGCCACGGCCAGGTCGTGCCGGTCGGTGATCTTCATCGCGGCCCGATCCCCGTCGATGAGGTGGACCGGGATCGACAGTTCCTCGACCAGGGCGGCGTCGTCGGTGGCGGCGGCATGTTCGTCGTCGGCGCGGTCTGCGCCGTGGGCGTGCGCGCGGTGCAGCACCTCACCACGGAACGCCTGCGGCGTCTGCACGGCGCGCAGTTGCCGGCGATCAACCACCCCTTGGGCGCGGGATGGATCGCTGGGGTCCACGGCGCGGATGGTGTCGGCCACCGGCACTGCGGGGACCACGGCGTCGTGGCCCGATCGGATCGCCTGGATCAACCGGACCATCATCGCCGGAGGCGTCAAGGGGCGGGCGGCGTCATGTACGAGCACCACCGGGGTCTGCGGGTCCACGTGCGCCAGTCCGGCCGCGACAGAGGCCTGCCGGGAGGGGAAGGGGCCCTCCACCACCTGCAGGGTGACCGGCGTCGCGGCGGATTGGAGCGCGTCGGCCGCAGCGGTGCGGATCTGCTCCCCGTAGCCGCCCGGGGCGGTGATCACCAAGGTGCCCACCATGCCGGTTTCGGCTACCCGCGCAGCGGCGTGGGCCACCAAGGGACGCCCGGCCAGCCACACCAGCGCCTTCGGCTGATCTGCCCCGAGCCGGTTCCCGGCACCGGCGGCCACGAGGACGACGGCGACATCCACGTGCGTAGTCGGTGGCTGCGAGGGGTGGGTCAGGACGCCAGAACCTCGTCGAGGCGGGTCTCGGCCTGTTCCTCGTCGATCTTCTCCGCCAGGGCCAACTCGGACACCAGGATCTGCCGGGCGCGGGCGAGCATACGTTTCTCACCGGCGGACAATCCGCGGTCGGCGTCGCGGCGGGACAGGTCGCGGACCACTTCGGCGACCTTGATCACGTCCCCGGAGGCGATCTTCTCCACGTTGGCCTTATACCGGCGCGACCAGTTGGTCGGTTCCTCGGCGTAGGGCGCGCGCAGCACCTCAAACACCTTCTTCAGACCTTCGGAGTCCACCACGTCCCGGACCCCGACCAGGTCGACGTTGTCTGCCGGAACCTCAATCGTCAGATCGCCCTGGGCGACCCGGAGCCGTAGGTAGGTTTTCTCTTCCCCACGGATGATCCGCTTGGAGATTTCTTCGATGAGGGCCGCACCATGATGCGGGTAGACGACGGTCTCGCCGACTGTGAAGGTCATGCAGGCACTCCCCTTTCCTGGCGGTCGAGTTTACCACGCAGTGACCTGCGGAATTCCTCGCCGAGCAGGTTATGAACATCACGCGACCCTCACCCCGGTAGCCACTGGGGTGGGCGGCGGATTCAACCCGCCGGCCCCTCGGCTGCACCGTCCGGCCGGTACTCGAGCAGGTCTCCCGGTTGGCAATCCAACACCGCGCAGATCGCTTCCAGGGTGGTGAACCGGATGGCGCGTGCCTTACCGGTCTTGAGGTTACTCAGGTTGGCTACCGTGATCCCCACGCGTTCACTCAACTCCGTCAGGCGCATCTTGCGCCGGGCCAGCATCACGTCAAGGTTGATGATGATCGCCACGATCGACTCACACCGTCAGTTCGTTGTCCTCGCGCAGACGCAGCGCGTCTGCGAAGAGACGTTCGAGGAGGGACGCCAGCGTGAACAGGAACAGGGCGACCACCTCGGCGGCGAGCCAGCCGAGGATGATCGAAGGGTGGCCGTGGCCGATGCTGACCGACAGCGCCACCCAGACCCCGAGCAAACCCAGGACGAGGTAGGCGGCCGTGACCCCGAACTGGATCTTGATCCGGCGCAGCAGCCGCACGGTGCGCGCCGAGAACGCCTCGCCGTCATCGACCAGCCTCAGCAGACCGAACATGATCCACAAGGCAACCAGCATCGGTAGTAACCCGATGAGCACGGCGCCGTAGATCGGCGCCCGCAGATGAGCCACCTCGGGGTACATCGCAGCCGAATCCAGGCTGAGGAGGTAGAGCAGTCCGGCGGCCAGCAGAAGGCCGAGCGCCAACAAACTCAGCAGCACCCGAAGGCCGAGGGTCTGTCGCATAGTTGGACAATATCCCCGTTCGTTATCGTTAATCAATATCTAGTTGCCGCAAATCAATACGCCACCTGGCCGTCCGCCTTGCCCCGGCTGCCCGTGTGAGACCAGACGTCCTCACCTGGAACCTCGACGGCTCGAGCCTGCGCTGATGGCTGAACACGCCGTGGCGCCATCCGCATGCGTCGCACCGGCGGCGGCTTCTCATCGCGGAACCAGCGGTGCCGTGGTACCAGTAGGCTGAGCCCAGGCACACCATGCCCGTACCTGCTGAGCACCTAAGGAGTGAGCCCGTGGCACGCAGCGAGCACCGCGCCCGCCTCCGCCGCCCCCTCATCGCCCTCACACTGGCCGCACTGTTCCTGATCAGTGGCTGTGGCGGGATTCCGACGGGCGGGACGCCGATGACCGTGAACCAGTACGCCGCTGGAGACGGTGCCCGCGGCGACCTGGGCAACCAACTGTCGCTGGAGAACCTGATGGTGCTCACCGAGGATCAGGGCGCCCCGGGGCAACTGGTGGGCGGGGTGGTGAACCACTGGGAGCAGCCGGCCGAGGTCAGTTTCACCGCCGAGGAACTCGGCGAGACGCTCAGCGCGACTGCCCCGGGCGGTGAAACCCTGCTGTTGAACCCCGAGCAGGAATCCGTTGTGCTCTCCGCGGTCCCCGTGCCCCCGGGTGCGATCTTGGAGATGCAGGTCTCCACCCCTGAGGAGGGTTCGGTGACGATCCCGGTGCCCGTCCTGGACGGCACCATGCCTCCCTACGATGAGTACCTGCCGCAGGAGATGCCGGATCCGGCCACCGGCAACTGACTGCCACTCGCTGCGTGACCGGAGATCGACCGCGTGACCGGC
>DATGSR010000166.1:0-21366 GCA_035302405.1 Beutenbergiaceae bacterium | reverse complement strand
GTAGGTAAACCGGAGCACTCCGGGACCGGATGCTGAGGTGGTGTGCGAGCAGGCTTGGGCACCCGCACACGGCCACGGCGCGGGGCCGCGGTGTGAGCCGGCGAGACTAGCATCGCAGGATGGATCTGAGCAGACTGCGCGGCTGGTTCGTCGTCGAGGCCGGCAGACGCCAGGCGTGGCCGTTCATCGTGCTCAGCGATCCGGACACCGGAACGGAAGTCAGGGTCTATATCGACACGACCTTCTCCGTCCGGCCCGGTTGGCAGGCGTTGCGCCAGGACGACGACGCGGTACTGGCGGCCCTGGACTCGCTGCAGGGTCTCACCGTCACGGCTGGCAGATCCGGTCCCGGAGGGCTTCTGGTGCAGTTCGGTCAGCACGAACTGCGGGTGGAGACCCAACCCAACGATCTGACCACACACGATGTTTGGTGGGTGGACCCGTAACCGGTCGCTGCCGGTGTGCCTGTCCCTATTCCCGCTCGGCCGCGACGAGCGTCTCGTACTGCGCCAGCGTTTTGCGAGCGGTCCGCACCATGTACAGCCCATAGAGGCTGGTCACGGCCGCACCGCCGATCCCGGTGACGGCCCAGACCTCCTGCCAGGGCCGACCCATCCCGGCGAGGGTGAACCCGGTCAGCGACGCGATCGCCATCAACGTGCCGAGGTAGTAGTCGACCGTGCGTCCGAACAAGGCGGGCATCGGGAAGAAGTGCAATGCCACGATCAGGGCGACTACTGGCAGGATCCACATCCACAGCCCGAGCAACCACAGGACTGCGGCGGACACCAGGATGAGCACGCCCTGGACGCTGCTGAGCACAGTCATCCCACGGGTCAACCGCGCATCGTGCTCGTTGCGCTCATCGGGCAACTCTGCGCTGGTGCGGAACAACCGGCGTGCGGTGAGCCCCAAGTACAGCGACCACGCGAGCACCGCACCGAAGATCACGACGCCGGGCAGCGGCCAGGCGAACATCGTCCAGATCGCGTAGAACGGGGTGAAGACCGCCATCGGCACCAAGCCCGAGGCCGTCCCGTTCAGCATGGTGCCCGCCCGGGTCCGAAGGTCCTGCATCGACTCCTCTTCCGCCGTCCTACCCGTCGAGTGTTTCACGCGTGAACCGGGTGCTAGCCCGCCCATCGATGCAACGCCTGGCTCACCTGAAGAGTTCCAGCGACTCGGCGATCATCCGGTGGCCCTGGGATTCGAATCGCTCATCGCCCACTAGATACGACCACGCGGCTGTGGCGATTGCTTCAGTGAGCGCCACGTAAGCCCAATCCGGACCGCGCGGATCGCTCCCGTACCCGTCGAAGAATGCCCGTTCCAGGTCCGGACGATCCCGGAACTGCTGCGCGGCGAGCCGGGCCAGATCGGTGTCTGCCGGCCGCCATTCCGCGCGGCCGAAGTCGATGACGGTGAGGCGGCCATGATGGGTCATCCAGTTGCGGGGGTGGTAATCGCCGTGGGTGGGCACCAGCATCACCGGGTCGCTGGGGTGGTGCTCGAGCAGCGCGCGCAATCGGTTCACCGTGCCCGGTGGGATCCGATGCTCACCGTCCAGCCAGCGCACCGCCCGTTGCCTGCGCTCGGTGTTGAACGCAATACCCAGGTCCGCATCCACGCAGGAGGCCTGCCGATGGAAGATCGCCAGCAGGGCACCGGCTTGCCGGTAGGTCTCGGGATCCTGGTCCGTCTCGTGGCCCTGCACCAAATGGCCGGGCAGGCACTCGGTGGCGAAGACTCGTGCGTCGGGGTCCTGGCGCCACAGTGCGGGTGCTGCGCCACGTTGCTGTAGCACCCCGACCCAATGCTGGTACGCGGCCAGTTCGCGGGGCAGGTGGTGGTTGCCGGGGCCACCGGCCTTGATGATCGCGTCGCCGATCGCGGTCCGCACGCGCAACACGGTGGAATCTGCGAGGGGCCAACTCAGGTCACTGACGAGGCGGGCCTGCGGAAACCAGTCGCGCACCCGGCGCTGTTGGGCCGAATCGAGTCCAGGAAACGACCTATCGTCCACGCGTTCCTCCCGACCCCCGCCGTCCTACTCGACGAAGGTACGTCGTCGTCCCTTCATGCGTCACGGCACGTGCGTGACGGCCCCGGCGTTACCGATGCCAGTCATCGCTCAGGGGTTCCGAGCCCCTGCATTACCGGTCCTGCAGTTCCTTGCCTTTCCACTCCGGTAGGAACAACGCCGCGACCGAGGCCACCACGAAGAACGCCGCGAACATCCCGAACGCCAGGGCACTGCCGCCGATGGAGATGAACACCGGGGTGGACAGCGGCGCCAGCATCGCTGCGACCCGCCCGAACGCGGCCGCAGCGCCCGCCCCGGTGCCGCGTAGTGCGGTGGGGTAGATCTCCGGTGTCACCGCATACAACGCCCCCCATGCGCCCAGGTTGAACGCGGACAGGGCCATCCCAGCGGCGATGATCGCGGCGACGGTGTCGGCCTGCCCGAAGAAGACCGCCGCGACTGCGGAGAACACCAGGAAGGAGGCCAGCGTCGCCCGCCGGCCCCACTTCTCGATCAGCACCGCGGCCACCGCGTACCCGGGCAACTGCGCCAGGGTGATGATCAGCGTGTACTCGAAGGATTGCAGCAGGTCGTAGCCCTGCTGCACCAGCAGGGTGGGCAGCCAGATGAAGACGCCGTAGTAGGAGAAGTTCACCCCGAACCAGGCGACCCAGATCGCGATCGTGCGCCGCCGCATCCGCGGGGACCACAGGGCCCGCCAACTTGGCGGGGGAGCGGGCGGGTCCGGTTCGGGGGAGGGGACTGGCTCGACTCCAGCCGCGTCCTCGAAGTACCGGACGGACTTCTCTGCTTCTTCGATGCGGCCACGCTGTTCCAGGAAACGGACCGATTCCGGCAGGGCGTAGCGCACCACCAGGGCGTAGGCAGCCGGGACCATGCCGATCACGAACGCCCAGCGCCACCCGGCCTCCGGATCCACCACGAAGTAGCCGATAACCGCCGCTGCCAGCCACCCCACGGCCCAGAAGGCCTCCAGGATCACGATGACCCGGCCGCGGATACGTTTCGGGGCGTACTCACTGACCAACGTGGAGGCCACCGGCAACTCGGCGCCAAGGCCCAGCCCGATCAAGAACCGCAGCACGATCAGCATCACCAGGCCGGTGGACAGCGCCGCTGCCCCGGTGGCTAGACCGTAGATGAGCAGTGTCAGGGCGAATATCTGCCGGCGGCCGAATCGGTCGGCGAGCAACCCGCCGAGGCTTGCGCCCAGGGCCATCCCTACGAACCCGATCGAGGCGACCACGGACAGTTCGGTGTCCGTCAGGTTCCAGGCGATCCCGAGTGCGGCCATGATGAAGGAGATCAGCGCCACGTCCATCGCATCCAGCGCCCAGCCGATCCCGGATCCCACGAGGAGGCGGCGGTGCGCCCGCCCGAAGGGGAGCCGATCCAGTCGTTCAGCACGGCTCATCGACCCAGCCGCGGTGGTGGTGTCCTGACTCATCACGCTCTCCTGGTCGCAGTGGGATGCCCCGACGAGGGTAGCGCTATTGCGACGACTCGCTGACCACCGTGGGAAGGCGCCCGCGCTGTTCGCCCGGTGTCCGCTTGGCCGCACGTCGCCGGTTCAGGTCGTGAGCCGCACCCCAGCGGTTCATGGGCGGCACGTCGCCGGTTCAGGTCGTGGCGCGTAACCGCCGGCCGAGCAACCCGGTCAGCACCGTCAACGCGGCCAGCGCCGCGACGCCCGCCCACAGCGAGCCCCTTCCGGCCGCCGGCAGCACGAACGCCAGGTGCATCATGACCTGCGCCAGTACCTGGAAAACCAGGAACGGCTGACCAGCCCGGCGTAGTGCACCCAGTTCAATACGGGCCTGCCACCCCACGCCCCCGGTCAGCCTGCCCAGCAGCAGGAACGCAGGCACGCACAGCACCACCACGCTCGCCAGCAGCGGATCGGCATCACCGGCCAACAGTCCCCAGCCGATCAATCCCGCCGTCAGCACGGGTAACGCGGTGCCGGGCGCGACCGCCACCGGGACAGCGGCGAGCACCAGGAGCGCAGTGGTTACCCCAGAGTTCGTGACGAGCGCGCCGGCGGCCACGGCCAGTGCGAACGCCACCGCACGCAACGACCAGGCAGGCACGGCGGCCCCCAGGTGCACTCCCATCGCGGGCGGCCTCGATGGGCCCCTGCTCGTCTCCAGCCACCAGGACCGCGCCCGCGTCGCCGGGCGGAACCGGCGCGCCCGTCCTGCATCAGCGCCCGCCCGTTCCATCACCGACCACCTCCTCGCGGGATGGCGGCTCCTCGCGCGCCGGCGGCTCCATGTGGCCTGGCGGCGAGGAGGAGAGCCTCCTGGGCGCCCATGTGCGTGCCGTGTCCGTCCGGATCGCCCACCCAGTGGATCACATCGATTCCCTGCCGCCGCAGATCGGCCAGGCGCAGGCCGCGTTCCAAGTGGATCAGTTGGTAGGCGGTGTTCGAGAGTGCGTCCATGTTCTCGGTGGTCACAGTGGGCAGCACGTCGACGGCGAGCACCCGATGCCCCTGGGAGCGCCAGAGTGCGGCGACGGTTCCGGCTTCGTCATCGAGGAAGGTGGAGAAGATGATGACCAGGGCGCCCGAGGGCAGCCTGGGGGAGCGCAGCCGCGGTTTGGGGCTGCCCTCCGGGGCGATGCGGGCGAGCCGTTGGATGATGCGCTCGGCGTGTTTGCTGCCCGCGGCCGGTGGCACGGGACGGCGTTGGCGCCCCAGATCGTCCAAGCCAACCCGATCCCCGCGATGCAGCATGTGCTGAGCGATGGAGGCCGCTGCCTCCCGGGCCAGATCCAGCGAAGTCGCGTGCGTCATCCGCGTGGACGCTCCGCCGGCCCACGTGTCGACGTCGGGTCCTACCTCGTCCCGGGAGTCCACCACGAGCATCACGCTGGCATCGGCGCTGGCGAGGGTGCGCCGGACGTACAACTCTCCGAGTTCGCCGGTACGCGGGTCCAACGAACGCCGAACCGTGGTGCGCCAGTCGATGCGACGCAGCCGATCGCCCGGGGTGAACTCGTGGATGTCGTGCAACTCCAGGCCCTCGCCCACCCGCCGGGAGGTGTGCGGGCCCACCAATCCTTGGAGCCGGAACGGTAAGGGCAGACGACGTAGCGGCCGGACCTGCGGGCGCACCAACAGGCGGACGGGCCCGAGCGGCGGACAATGCGCGGCGAGCACCTCCTCCTGGGCGACGGGCACGTAGTCCACGCGGAACGCCTCCAGGACTCCGGTGCGAGCGGTTCGCAGGGAGAGCGGGACCTGCCGGTCGGAGCCGGCATCCAGGACGACCTCGGCCGGCTGGTAACCCGCAGTGGATACCCGCAGCCGCACCAGGGAGGTGCCCGGCGGGGTGTGCAGGTGTAAGGCCGCTCGCACCGGATCGGCACCAGCGCCCGCCGGGGCCGTACCACCGCCGGGAACCAGAGCGGCCTCAACCGGCCCACGTGGACGGCTGACCCATCCCCAGGCCACCCCCAGTACCAATGGGAGCCCCAGGGCGGCCACATCCGGCCGGGACGTGGCCAGCCCGAGGGCAAGCAGCGCCATGCCCAGCCCGCCGGCCAAGGCAGCCGAGCCGCCTGGCACCCACAGCGAGGGTTGCGCGCGCAAACCGTCCTCCGCCGTCGGGCCGCTCGCTGCCGCCCGCCGCTGTTGGGTTGCCGACCGGTGTTGCGTCGTCTGCTGGTTCGCCGCAGGCCGACGGTGAGGTGTGCCCGGGTGCGTCACCGTGCAGTGCCCGCTCCGCTACCCGCCGTGCTCATCGTGCGGCTGGCGGACGGTCCGGGCACCTCCTCCAGCACCCGCTCGACCACCTGCTCCGCCGAGGCCCCCGCCGCCCACGCCGCCGGGGTGAGCACGAGCCGGTGGGCCAGCGCAGGAACCGCCACGTCCTTGACGTCCTCGGGGATCACGAACTGCCGGCCATCCAGCACCGCGCCGGCCCGCGCCAGCAGCACCAACGCCTGGGACCCGCGCGGAGAGGCACCCACCTCAACGGTCGGGTGCTCGCGGGTGGCCGCGGTGAGCCGCACGCAGTAGTCCAGCACGTCCGGGTCCACGTCGACCGCCTCCACCCCGGCCTGCATCGCCAGCAGTGTTCGGGCATCCACGACCTGGTCCACATCGGCCCACTCGGTGCGCCGCGCGATCCGCCGTGCCAGTACGTCCGTCTCCTGGGCGACGTCGGGGTATCCCACCGCGAGGCGCACCATGAACCGGTCGAGTTGGGCCTCCGGCAGGGGGTAGGTGCCCTCGTACTCCACCGGGTTGGCGGTGGCGAGCACGTGGAACGGGGCTGGCAGCGGATGGGAGGTGCCCTCCACACTGACCTGCCGTTCGGCCATGGCTTCCAGCAGCGCGGATTGGGTCTTCGGCGCGGTGCGGTTCACCTCATCGGCCAGGAACAGTCCGGTGAAAACCGGACCGGGGCGGAACACGAACTCGGTGGTGCCCGGGTCGAAGGCGTAGGAGCCGGTGATGTCCGCCGGGAGCAGGTCCGGAGTGCACTGCAACCGCCGGAAATCCAATCCCAACGCTCCGGCGAGGGACCGTGCCGCCAGGGTCTTGCCCAGCCCGGGAACGTCCTCGAACAGTACGTGTCCGCCGGCGAGGATCGCGGCCAGCGCCGTCCGCAGCGGCTGCCGCATGCCGACGACGACGTTGCTCACCTGGTCCAGCACGGCGCCACCGAGGCGGGCCACCTCGGGCACCGGTAGCGGGTCTGGGGCCGGCGCTGATGGCGTCGGTGCGCCTGCTGTGGAGCGTGTGGCTGCGGGGTCGGTGCCTGCGCTGGGGGACCCGCTGCTGGACGGCGTCATGTTCGGTTCGGGCCTCTCGTTGTGGGCGGGGTGTTGGCTCAGATCTTTCAAAGAGGGGCCTTCCTCAGGTCTAGGCGGTTGAAAGCAGTCAGGTGGGCCCGCATGCGGTGCGCGTCGATCGGGCGGGCAAGGGGCTCGTCCAGGAAAGCGAGCGTGGCCTCCCCGAGCAGGTCCGCGGCCTGTGCCCGACCGGCGGTGGTGGTCAGGTCGATGCCGGCGTGGTGACAGGCTCGAGTTCCGGCGTCGTGCAGACGGCGAACCGCTGGTTCGCGCAGCGTCGCGCCATTGCCGTACAGCGCCCAACTGAGCGTGGAGACCTCGCGCCGGGCGCCGTCGCGCCGGTGATAGGGCAGACGGCGGAACCGGACCCATCCGGGCACGCCGGTCAACGGCACGAATGCAGCGACCAGGAGTACGCACACGCTCAGGAGTGCCGAGTGCGCCACGCTCACCCCGAGCCACACCGCGAACGCGAAGAGCACCACTGCGCCGATGGCGAGGATGATCATCCAGCGGCGCCCCCTGGAGTCGTCACGTTCCCGAGGCGTCATGGGTGGGCCTCGTTGGGTTCACCGCTTCCAGCCCGGCTGGACGCATGGCGATCAACGGCGTCCCAACTTGCTGCCAGAACCTGGAGGTGGGTGAGCGCCGTCTCCTGGTCGGCCACGGTCATCGGCGCAGTGCCGAACCGGGCACGGTGGTAGAGCCGTAACAACCCGCGGGCGGCCTTCGGGTCTGCTCGGGTGCGGTCCAGCACGAGCATGGTGAGATCGGTGGGAGTGTCCGAGGGGCGGCGACGTAGCCCGGACTCGGCGGCAGCATCCTGCAGCACCAGCCAGGCACGGATGATCGCATCGCCCGGTTCGGCGGCGCGGTGGAGTTCATCGAAGGCGCGCCGGGATGCTTCTTCCATCGCAGATATGGGTGCCTCATCCGGCACCTGGACGTCGACGCGCAGTTCCTCCACGTCCTCGTCCTCTTCGTTGCGTGAGCGGAAATACCGGAGGAGCAACCACACCACCGTGCCCACCGCTGCTACGAGCAGCAGGCCCGCGAGCGCGGATGCGATGTGGCCCCAGATGGGGCTCAGCGTCGTGGGCGAACTGGCTTCGGCGAGTTCTTCGAGGGGCTCAAGGCCGCCGTAGTCGTGGTGATCGGGTGGCGGCGGGGATGTATCCTCATCCTGGCCCAGGGTGAACTTCGGGTCGCGTAACCCGTCGTGCCAAGCGCCAGTCGACGGGGCGACGAGCACGATCAACGCGGCCAACGCAGCGACGACGACGATCGGTGCCAATGCCGGCCGTGGCCGCTGGTGCATGCTCGCCATGGATCCCTCCCCGGAGCACTCTAGTCACTGGCCATGCCGGGACTTTTCGCTGGATGCGGTGCGCCGAACGAACCGCCCTTCGTGCTGGCGGCACATCGCGGGCCAGGTTGCTTCGCGGGTTCGTTGCCGTGTCAGTGCGGGTCGCGCTCGTAGCGCAAGATGCGGAATCGCAGGCCCTGCCGGCTGTGCTGCCAGTCACCGACCTCGACCGCCCGCCACGGTGCGGTGATCTGTGGGGCGAACACATCGCCGTCCACGTCGAGGTCGATCTCGGTCACCACCAGCAGATCGGCCACGTCCATGCCTTGGCGGTACACCTCCCCGCCGCCGCAGATCCAGGCGTCAGCGCCCTCGACCAACGCCAGGGCGGCGGGAAGGCTGGGCACCACCTCGGCGCCCGATGCCTCGTAGCTTTCGTTCCGAGTGAGCACGATGTTCCGCCGGCCGGGTAACGGGCGGAAGCGTTCGGGTAGTGACTCCCACTGCTTGCGGCCCATGATCACCGGATGGCCGCGCGTGGTCTGCCGGAAATGTGCCAGGTCCTCCGGAAGGTGCCACGGCAGATCGTTGTCGCGTCCGATCACTCCGCCCTTCGCCTGCGCCCAGATCATCCCCAGCACTGGTGTGATACTTCCTGCCGATCAGACCGCGATGGGGGCTTTGATACCAGGGTGGTGCTGGTACCCGAGTATCTCGATGTCATCGAAGGTGTAGGAGAAAAGGTCGGGTGCGCGGCGAAGTTCCAACTGCGGGAACTCGTACGGCTCACGGGTCAACTGTTCGCGCACCTGGTCGACGTGGTTGGAGTAGATGTGGCAGTCGCCACCGGTCCAGATGAAGTCACCGACGCTCAGACCCACTTGCTGGGCCACCATGTGGGTCAACAGCGAGTAGGAGGCGAGGTTGAACGGCACACCGAGGAACAGGTCGGCGCTGCGCTGGTACAACTGGCAGGACAGTTTCCCCTCGGCCACATAGAACTGGAACAGCGCGTGGCACGGCGCGAGCGCCATCGCTTCCAGATCGGCGACGTTCCACGCCGAGACGATGATCCGCCGAGAGTCCGGCTCGGAGCGCAACTGCTGCAGCACGCGAGCGATCTGATCGATGTGCCCGCCGTCCGGGGTCGGCCAGGAACGCCACTGCACGCCGTAGACCGGGCCGAGCTCGCCGTCGTCATCGGCCCATTCATCCCAGATGCGTACCCCGTTGTCCCGCAAGTAGCCGATATTGGAGTCCCCGGCCAGGAACCACAGCAACTCGTGCACGATCGACTTCATGTGCACCCGCTTGGTGGTGATCAACGGGAATCCGGTGGACAGGTCGTAACGCAACTGGTGACCGAACCGCGAGAGCGTGCCGGTGCCGGTCCGATCGTCCTTCACCGCGCCCGACGTCAGCACCAGATCGAGTAGGTCCTCATACTGTCTGTCCGCCATGAGGTCATCGTAAGGTGCCGCGGACGTTTGAGACTCCCTGAGGTCGGCGGGTCGCCCTGTTCGGACGGGTGGGCTCCTGCCCCCGGATCACTTATGCCGGAAGCCTCGGTAATGGAGGCTATGCCGGCGTGCCCGGCTTCGGAGGCGGGTCATCTACGCCGGCGGGTCCGGAGGCGGGTCACCTACGCCGGCGGGCCGCCCGTTGGCGGCGGGTCGATGGGCTGCGAATCCGGCGCATCCTCCTGCGGCATCTCGACCGCCGTCGGGGGATGCAGCGTGCCGATCCGGCGGCTGAACCCTTCTGGGGGCGGGCCGAACGCGTTGCTGAGGCTGTGCACGACCGTGCGGCCCATCACTCGGCCCCCGCTGTACCCGACTACCGCACCGACACCGAACGGCAGCAACCGACCGACCATGAGGGAACTTGCTTTCGCCGAACTCGCGGCAACCACCCGCTTGCGCAGGGTGCGGTTCACCGCCTTGACCGTGCCCAACGGCACCCGCGTCATCAGCGTTCGTCCCCACAACAGGCCGGACATGCCGATCTGCTCCTCCAGTAGCCGCGGCCCCTTCGGACCGAGGAGGGCGGTGAGCAGCACGGCGCGTCGCCGGGGAACGTCGTTCACCGGAATCCCATGAACATCCGCCACAGCCATCGCCAACGCACCGGAGGCCGCCACGAACGTCGCGACCTGCCCCGAGGTGAGGGCTAGCGCCACGCCGGTGCCCAATGCCGGCACGGCCGCCGCTGCTCCTACTGCGCCGCCCGAGCCGCTGACCGCTCGCAGGTAGTGCCGCTGAAGTAGTCGAATGATCTCCGCGGGCGCAGCGTCCGGATGTTTGGCCCGTACCCGATCGACGTAGCGGTGGACCTGAACGGATGGGATGGTCACCGCCGAATCCAGTACCGCGTCCAGACCACGGGGCATCGCGCTCAACCCTCCGAGGTCACGTGCAACTCTTGCTGCATGCCCTGGTCGATGGTGCGGCCCACGGTGCAGCCCTTCTCCACCGCCCGGTGCACCAACTCGATCAACTGCTCCTGCTCCGCCTCGGAAAGGTTCTCCAGATCCACCACGATTTCCGTGTCTGCCCGGCTGTAACGGTTCTGCCCAGCCACCAAACGGGTTTGCACCCCGACGGTGGCGTCGAAATCGTCGCCGAGCCGGCGAGCGAGCACGGAGTCCGCGCTCATCAAGTTGCATGCTGCTAGGCCGAGTGCGAAGAGGTCTGAGGGGCTGAAGGTGCCTTCGGTGCCGTGCGGGCCGATCTTTACTTCTGCGCCGCTGGAACTGCGACCGGTGTAGGTGCGAGGGCCAGTGCGCTCTGCCCATAGAGCCGACGAGGAGGTTCTCATAGGTCGATGGTGGCATGCTCGCCGCGCCTGCGCTCGCAGTGCGTCGCTCCGGGTTGTCGCTCGTTGGGCCGGCGGTCCCTCGGCGGCGTGCGGTGCTTAAGACGACGCTGGCGGGGCCTCAGATGATGCTGGCGGTGCCTCGTCGGTCGGCTGTGGCACTTCGGCGGGCGGTGGCGGCGTTTCGCCGGGCGGCAATGACACTTGGGTGGGCGGCTCCTCCTCGGTGGGCAGCGGGCTCACCCCGCGACCAAGCGCCTCAACCATTGGCATCAGGTAGGTGGCGGAGGTGTCCCACGGCCGGTCCCATCCCAGGTGCGTGAACAGGTGGTCGAGGAGGTTTCCGGTGAACCCCCAGACCCAGCCCACGGGCAACTGGAACCCGCATGATCCCTGCGAGTGTGGGTATTCGGCGATCCGCACCGCCCGCCGTGCGGCGGGGTTCAGCAGGTCACCGACAGCAACGCGTAGGCAATGCAGCACCTCTCCGGGCTGCGCCCGCTCGAACCCTGACGCGTGCGTCCACCCCAGCACCGGGTGCACCACGAATCTGCTCACCGGCACCAAGACTGGGGGCAGTTGACCCAGTACCTCCACCTTCTCCGGCGGCAAGCCGATCTCTTCGTGGGTTTCACGCACCGCCGCCTCGGTGGGCGTCTCACGCGGTTCCAGGCCGCCACCGGGCAGGGAGATCTGGCCAGGATGGTGGCGCAGGTGCCGTGAGCGCTGCACCAGGAACACATCCACTCCCGGGTCGGCTGCCTGCGTCGAATCGCTCAGTGTGGGCGCGAACAGTGCCAGCACCGCCGCCGGCCGGTAGTCGCGAGCGACGTCCGGATCGAAGCGGTGCGGGCCCTCCAGCGGCGGCACGGTGCCTGCACTGCTGCGCCTGGTGAGTTCTTCCAACTGAGTTCGTGCGGGGTGAGTCCGTGCCGCCTGGGATGTCACGACGTGGATCCAATACCGTGCAGATGCTCCAGTGCCGCGCCGTGTTCGGCGTCAAGCGCCTTGCGGACCGCATCGATGACAGCCTGCTCCACCGCGGGGCCAACCAGCGGGATCGGGACCTCGACGTCGCCGAAGTGGACAACTTCAGCGGAGTCGGCCGTACCGGTGAGGCGGCTTCGTGCCGTGCACCGGGCAGGCGTACCGGTGATATCGATGCTCATTGTCGCGGTGCGATGATCGTGTTCATCCGGACCGCTCCATGCCTGGACCATCTTCAATTCGATGGTGGAGCCAACCAGGGAGCGCATGGAGG
The DNA here is from genome assembly GCA_035302405.1 of Beutenbergiaceae bacterium. GTDB lineage: Bacteria > Actinomycetota > Actinomycetes > Actinomycetales > Beutenbergiaceae > CALKWS01. The sequence goes on along the minus strand of DATGSR010000166.1, from coordinate 9,138 downwards.
GTGGGATGGTGTCGGTGGGCAATCGCCGAGTCCCGGTGACGATGAATGAGCCGTCCTCCGAATGGGCCACCTCGTGTCTGGCAGCTACCGACCCCGAGGCCCGGGCGCTTGTGCGCAGATAGTTCTCATCTCCCAGCATCCGTCCGACACGGGCAGGGGCGGCGGGATAGGCGTGGGTGACCTCGAAGCGCATGATGAGCAACGATACCTGTGGCTCTAGTTCCGGGTTGGGACGGCGGTCACACCTTCTGCCGGGCGCCGACCTCGTGCCGGGCCCGACATCGCGGAACCGGGGTTCGGTGGTGGGCAGGCGGGCGCCCTGTCTTCCGCCGCCCGGGCGCTGAAGGGGCCCCTGGTGACACGTACCCTAGAGGTGTGTCCACAATGAGCGCATTGATCGCCCGGAAGAGCGACCTGAGTCCCGAGGACGCCGAATGGCTCCATCTGCTGGTTGCGGACTGGCAGGTGATCTCTGACCTGGCCTTCGCCGACCTGGTGCTGTGGCTGCCCACCACGGACGGAGACCTGGTGGCTGTCGCCCACGCGCGTCCTTCCACCGGTGCGACCGTGTATCACGACGACGTGGTGGGACAGTCCGCCCCGCCCGGATTGCGCAACACTCTGCTCGCGGCCGCGCAAAGCAGGACCCAGACCCGGTTGCGGGAGGCGCGCTGGGAAGGCTCCTACGCGATCCGCGAGGAGGCGATCCCGGTGGTTCGTGGCGGGCGCACGCTCGCGGTGGTGGCGCGGCAGACCTACCTGGGCGGCAACCGCACTCCATCCCGCTTGGAACTGAACTATGTGGAGTCCGCGGACGAGCTGTGCGCGATGATTGCTCGCGGGGAGTTCCCCCTTGCCCACGCTGCGGCGGGGCCACGGCGGGGCGCCCCGCGCGTGGGTGACGGCCTGGTTCGGCTCAACGCCGAGGGTGAAACGATCTATGCCAGCCCGAATGCCGTGAGCGCACTGCACCGGCTGGGTGTCACCGATGAGATCGTTGGCGTCTCGCTGGCCGAGGTAATCACCCCGCTGATCGAGGACTCCTCACCGGTCGATGAGTCCTTGCCGCTGGTGGTGATGGGCCGGGCCGCATGGCGAACCGAGGTGGAGGCGCGCGGTGTATCTCTTTCATTGCGCGCATTGCCGATAACGGAACACGGAAAAAGAACGGGCGCGGTTCTGCTAATTCGCGATGTCTCCGAATTGCGTCGTCAAGAACGTGAACTCTTGACGAAGGACGCCACAATTCGCGAAATCCATCACCGCGTGAAAAACAACCTCCAAACCGTTGCCGCGCTTTTGCGTTTGCAAGCACGCAGAACCGGCTCCGCCGAAGCGCGCACCGCACTGGAGGAGGCCATGCGGCGTGTTGCCACGATCGCCACGGTCCACGAGGCGTTGTCCCAGACCATCGACGAGGTGGTGGACTTCGACGAGGTGTTCGGCCGCACGCTCCGGATGGCCGCCGACGTGGCCTCCGGCGAAGCCGGCGTCGTCACCGAGCGGACCGGGAAGTTCGGCCGCATCCCCGCCACGGACGCCAGTGCCCTGGCCGTTGTGCTCACGGAGTTGGTCACCAACGCGGTGGAGCACGGGCTCGCGGGTCGGGGCGGCACGGTCCGTATTGACACCCAACGCGATGGGAACAAACTGCGGGTGCGAGTGGCCGACGATGGCGTAGGGATGGACACCAAGGCCGCTGAGGACGGTTTGGGCACCCAGATCGTGCGAACCTTGGTGGCCACGGAGTTGGATGGAACCATCTATTGGCGCCCGATACCTGGAGGCGGCACCGAAGTCACCCTCGAGGCCACGCTGGCCGAGGTTCGGGAAATGGTGTGAGTATCCAACACCAGTTGGGAATTTGATTTCTGGCGCGAGCCCATCGACAACGGCGCGTCGACTTCGACAACGCGTACGCTCACTTCGACAACGCGTGCGGCGGCATCGACAATGTGCGGAATTTGTGAAGGGCCTGGTCAGTGGGGCGTGATCACAACGACAACGGCGGCCGGCCCCTTGAGGGACCGGCCGCCGCAGTGCAGTAAAGGCGTGAGTCAGCTGGCGCGACGGGCGCGAGCGGTACGGCGCTTCAGCGCGCGCCGTTCGTCCTCGGACATCCCGCCCCACACGCCGGCGTCCTGGCCGGACTCCATCGCCCACTTCAAGCACGTCTCGACGACGTCGCAGCGGCGGCAGACGGCCTTAGCCTCCTCTATCTGTACGAGAGCCGGCCCAGTGTTCCCGATCGGGAAGAAAAGTTCAGGGTCCTCGGTCAGACAGGCAGCCTGGTTACGCCAATCCATCTGTTGCGCTCTCCTTGTAAGCATGGGACCGGCACGTACACAGCCGGAGGCTGCGTGTCGAAACCTCAGATCGGGTGTGCGGATACGTGCTGGTCGCACTCGAAAAAATCCTCTATTAGGTTCACACGGGAAGCGCTATTTCACAAGAGGTTGGCGCAATTTTTCCGCTTTGATCACATGAGAGATCGCTCACATGGGCCCTTGTTCTTCGAGTCGATATGGGCCCTGGGCAGAGGTGTTGCGAGGGTCGGTGAGCATTTCTCACCCCATAGGGTGGTGGCATGTCGGATGACGATCAACGGCCCGTTGCTCCGGGTGCGGACGGGCCTGATCCCGGCCCGGAGGGCGAGGCGCGCCCAACCCACAGCGGTAGGCCGGGCTTGCTCGTGCTTGCTCTGGTGCTGGTGGCGATGCAAGCGCTGGGACTTGTTGTGCTGGCTCTCGCCGGCCTTGGCGGACTGGTGGGAATCCCAGCCGCGGGGCAGATCACGATCGTCACGCTCGCGGTGGTCCTGCTCGGGTTGGCAGCGTTGATCGGGGCTGCTGGTTGGGCCCTGTGGCAAGGCCGTCGATGGGGCCGGGGCCCGGTGGTGACCTGGCAGTTGTTGCTGGTCGCAATCGGGGTCAGCGGATTTGGTGCTGATGCCTGGTGGGCCACCGTGTTGCCGGCTCTGAGTGCCCTGGTCGTGCTCGTCGGCGTGCTTGCTCCGGCCTCCCGACGCGCCACCGAGCGCCGTGGCCGTCCGGATGCGGTGCTGTAGGCGAGCGCTTCGCCGTCGTGGTTGCATACCAGCACGGGGCACGTTTTCGGTGCGTAGGCGCGGCACGGCGGTTAGTCGGCGGGCCTAATCGGGGCTGGGTGGTTGTTGGGGCTAACCGGGTAGGCGCGCGAACTTAGCCGGGCAGGCGGGCGACTTGAAGCGGCAACACCTTGCCACCGTGCACCAGCACGCCGCGCCCGGGTGTCCCGACGTCGAGTTCAGTTCGGATGTCAGTGCCGGCCAGGTGCGGACTCACCGGACTGAGCGCTACGAGAGTGTCCGCCTCTCGCAGTCGGGCGCCAAGTTCGTGGTACGCGTTCAGCAAGCGCTCCGGGTGCGCGGTAGCGATGACGGACGCCTCCGGGTCTCGCAGGTTGGATTCCAGGCGCGCCAGTTCCGCGGTGCCGAGCCGGTCGGCATCATCGATGAAGTGCACATCGGCGCGATTCTGCGCACGAGCCTGCCTCTGGAGCATGGCCAACGCGGTAGACCGCCCGGTGCCGGGGGTGCCGGCGATCAACCATGTGCCCCCAGGTGGCAACGGGGCGCTCACCCACTGCGCGTCGTCGCCACCCACTCCGAGCCAGAGTCGGTGGAGCCCGGGGATGCGATCTGGTGCCAAGGCCACCCCATCGGGAAGCGGCCTGAGCCGAAGTGGCGGCGCGCCATGTTCCGGCCACATCCGCGCATCGACTTGGGTCGTAGGGATCGCGACCTGACATAGGACAGGATTTTGGGAACCAAGTAACACCCCGCGTCCAGGTGGCCACCCGGTGCCGGCCAACTCCTTGGGGACACCGGATAGCACCGCCTCAGCCGGGTCACGCGGGGCCAGCACGAGGTGTTGATCCACCGCCCCTGCCCAACGATGGGCCGGTGTGGTGGCGGTGATCACCATCGACAGTCCGAGCCGGCGCGACTGGCGCAGCAACGCCGCGATGAGATCGAGCCCGCCACCTGGCCCCGCATTTTCCTCCAGTGCGTCCGCCCAGGACTCCACGTCGTCGATGATCAGCACCGCAGCTGCGCGAGTGGTGGCCAACATGGTCAGTAGTCGGTGGGCGCGCCGCGGGTCGGTGACCGGGCAGCAGGTGCCCACGGCAGGGGCAACGGCCGGTGCCAACTGGCTGCCGGCGAGCGTGTGCACGGGCACCCCTTGCCGCAGGGCTGCTTCAGCCAGGGCGGCCGCGGCGGTACTGCGACCGCTGCGCGGCGGCCCGCTGATCAGTACGCGGGTCGGTAACGTCACCGTGCCGACCCCGAGGCGCTGTTGGGAGGGTAGGTCGGTGCGTAGCCAGGGCAGGGCGGTGTTGGCCGAATCGTCCGAGGGAGCCTGGTGAGTTGGACCTCCGGTAGCCGGCGGCTTGAGGTCGTCAGTGCGGGAGGTTTCGGCCCCCGGGTTCTTACGCGCGTTGACGCCGGACGTTGGGCGGTGCTCGTTCTCGCCCCGGAGGTCTTGCAGATCGTCGAGCCCGATCGTTTCGGGAAGGGGCGGCGCCCATGGGGTGGGTAGGTCCGCACGCCACGGTTCAGCGGCGATCAGGCGGGCGCCGGCCTCGGTGACATGGCCAGCAAGGACACGCAGCGAGTCAGTGGTGCCGCACCAGGCGGCTTGGAATGTAGTGGTCTGCTGGGTGCGCAGGATCGCCCGGCCGGGGCGCGCCGGCAGGTGCGCGGCAGCGGGTGTGCCGATGGTGTCGAGGGAGTCGGCGTCCTCCAGCACCCGGAGGCACACCCGAGCGGTGAGGTTGGCTCGCATATCGGCGTTGATGGCGCCCGCAGGTCGTTGAGTAGCCAGCACCAGGTGGATACCCAATGACCGGCCCTGGGCTGCCAGCCGCACCAGGTTGTCGAGATGCTCCGGGTGTTCGTCGGACATGGCCCGGAACTCGTCCACGATCACCATCAGCCTGGGCAGCGAGTCATAGTCCGCCGAGCGGATGTCAGCGGTGCGGGTGCGGTACTCCTCCAGGTTCGCGGCGCCCACGCGGGCCAGGAGGCGCTCTCGCCGCTGGAGTTCCGCACGCAGACTTGCCAGCGCTCGGGAGGTCGCGGCGCCGTCCAGATCGGTGAGCAGGCCCAACACCTGCGGGAGGGAACTGATCGGGCCGAATGTCGCTCCGCCCTTGTAATCCACAAGGAGGAACGCCAAGTCTCCCAGGGGGTAACGGCACGCCAGGGCCATTACCCAGGCGAGCAGGAGTTCTGATTTGCCCGACCCGGTGGTGCCGGCGACGACGGCGTGCGGGCCGTCTCGAACCAGGTCCAAACGAACCGGTCCCTGGCTATCGACCCCGATGTCAGCAGCCAATGCGCCGTCGGCGGCCCGCCAGGAATTGAGCACCGCGTCCGGGCCGGTGGGGCCGAGTAAGTCGGTTATGGACACCTCCCCGGGGACGACCCGGGACGCGCGGCCGATGTGGGCACGTGCCCTAACCAGTGCCTGTGCCCACTCGGTGGAAACCAGCCGGTCATGATTGGTCCGGACCTCAACGATGCGGCTACACCACGGTGGCACCTGGCCGAGATGACGGGCAAGAACTACATGAATTGCCGTCGGGTCAGGATTCAGATGCTCGGGGAGGGGCCCCCCATGGAAGTCCGTCCCGCCGTGCGGGGGCAGATGGGGGCCACGCGTTCGCGTACCGCCCTCGGCGTTCCCCTGGTGGCTCCGGCGGTGCTCGGGCACCCTAGGAGCGGCCGGACCCGGCGTGCGCGCATCGCACACGTGCAAAGCGTGGTGGCCGCCGCCGGCATCCGCAACGCTGTCGCTGCCGGCTTCGTTGCGATCCGCGAAGGGAGGAACCCAGGTCCAATCTTCCGGCGCTCGCACCGCCGCCGCGGGATGGCGGACAAGGTGTTGGCACACCAGGTACCGCGCGAGCCCGTCCACGGCGGCAGGTTCGCCCAGTAGCGCCAGCCCTGCCCCCGGGTCCGGTACGGGCACCGTACGCGAACCCTGCCAAGCCCCGGGTGACCAGATGTGCGGTGGTGAGTGCTGGTCCGCGGCGCCGAGTTCCCACCGCTCCTGGCTCACCGCGACGTGGCGCGCGGTAGGAGCAGAGGGCGCACCTGGGTCGTTGTGGGCGGCGCCGCTGATGGTGCCGGCGTTGCTGTGGCCCGAGGCAGGAAGGCCTGGACCGGCGGACTGTGCGGACAGGAGCAACCACGCCGGGTCGCTGCGGTGGGCATGGTCGCGCGGGGTTGTGCTCCGGTCGTCGCTCCCGGGACCGGGTGAGTGCTGAGCCTGCATGCGTCTTCGTCGTCGCTCACTGAGTACCGGCCACAGCACTGCCACCAGTAACCCGAGCGGCATCAGCACCAACGTGGCGGTCCGCCACGCGCCGGCCTGTGAGGTTGCGAGCATGGGGATCATCCCCGCGGTCATCAGCAGCGGCAGGATGAGCCGCGGCAGCACACCGCCGTCGGAATGTGAGCGCTCCGGCGCCGCGGCTGTTGGCGTGTGCAGCGACGGATGCCGCCGGATCTGCACGGTGCTGCCGCCCAAGTGGAGCAGATCGCCGGGCCACACCTGTTGCCAGCGGTCACCTAGACGCCGGGTGCGCCGGCGCCAACGGGCGGGGAACGCACCTGCGGCACCACCGGCTTGCGTAGCGCGGAACCTGGCCGCACCAAAACGGCCCGCACCGGCCGGAGCGGACCGGGGCCGGCCCGGATGAGGACGGGCGCGGCGCCACCGCGTACCGTTGACGCTGTTCAAATCTCTGGCCTGGATCCGCACACCCCGCGTGCGCACCCGTAGGTGATGCCGAGAGATAGACGGGTCCTGCAGACGCAGATCCGCACCCATGCCTCGCCCGAGCACCACCCCACGCCCCGCCAGTCCGATCACCCACCCGGTGTCGGGGCCGGTCACGACTGCGAGGTGTGCACCGGTGTGCAGTGCTCCGCGGGCCAGGTGTGCCGCGCCGACAGGGCCCCGGCCGAAAGCGGGCCCATCGGCGGCGGGTTCGTTGGCAGCGGATACGGCGGCGGCGGGTTCGTCGGCAGCGGGCCCATCGGTGGCAGGCGACCATGCGGTATGTGATGCATCACCACCCGACACGGCGGGTTCATCGCTGGGAGCGGTTGCGGCAGACATCATCGCCACCCTGGCCGGTGCGGGGTAACGGCGGACAGGGTGGCGATGGGTGTTGGGGACGAAGCCCGCGGCTGTGGACGGGGCCATTGCTGGCGGACTCGGCCCCGGCCATGGGTCCATCGGCGCCAGCGGCACCCCCGAGCAGGGCCTGCCCAGAACCCCCGGGTCAGGGGCCGGCCAGTGCCTCCACCGGGGAGGTGCGTACCGCCGAGCGGGCCGGTAACACCGAGGCGAGCAGTCCGGCGACTATCGCCACCGCCAGCACCAGCCCAACTTCGCGCCACGGCACCACCAGCGGCACCTCTCCGATGCCCGAGAGCAACACCGCGGACCCTGCCCAGCCGAGCACCAGGCCGATGACCACCCCGATCACCGCGCCGGCACCGGAGATGAGCACCGCCTCGATCGCCAGGGTGGCGCGCAACTGCCCGCGGGTGAGCCCGAGCGCACGAAGCATCGCCGACTCCCGCCGTCGTTCGAGCACCGACAACGACAACGTATTGGCCACCCCGACCAGTGCGATGACAACTGACACCGCGAGCAGGGCGATCACGATGAGCAGCAACGTGTCGATGACCTGCTCATACGCGGCGCGCTCCACACCGCTTCCGCCCAGCAGCGGCTCCCCGGCGCCCGGATCATCGGCCAGTGCCCCCTGCAGGTCGCGGAGCAGGTCAAGTTCATCGGCGCCGTCGGCCATCTGCGCCCAGGCAATCGAGGGCTCGGGGGAGGAATCGAGCCCGGTGAGGACCTCCGGTGCCACCAGCGCCACGCCGTCGATGCCGGACAGTTGCACCCGTAGTCCGTTGTGCCTGCCGTCCGCGCCGACGAGTGCGACCTCCTGTCCGTCCTGCACGCCGAACCACTGCTGGTAGACCTTCGGCAGCACGACCGTCCCGGCAGCGATTTGATCATCGAGCGCCGCATCGCGCACCACTTGGTCTACCGAGCCGTCCGGAATGGTGGCGGACTGTATGTCGAAGCGTTCGCCGTTCGCCAACTCCAGCCGGGCGGGGACGGCATCCAGGACGGCAACCTGGCTGATCTGCGGATGATCGTGCAGCAGGTCCAGGTGCGATTGGCTCAACGCCGCGCCCGCGCCGTCCATCGTCAGGTCCACGCTGAACTGCTCGTCCAGGGTGCGCGAGAGCGCGGCCTGGGTGGTGGCGGCGCCGGTGGACATCAAAGTCACCAGGCCCACGCCGATCAGCAACGCCGAGGCTGTGGCGGCGGTGCGTCGCGGGTGTCGGGTCGCGTTCGCAACGGCGGTCCGGGCGGCCACACCGCGGCCGGTCAACTTCCCTGCGAGGCGGATGAGTTCGGGCACGACGAAGACCGCGCCGAGCAGCACCCCCAGCAGGGCGAGCAGTCCGCCGACCACGCCGACGGCCAGCGCGAGCAGCGCAACGTCCATCTCCTCGCCGCTACGGGCGATGACCACCGCGGCACCCAGCAGCGCCGCACCGATCACCACTCCGGCGGCGCTGGCGAGCACGCGGATCCGACCGGCGCGCCGTTCCGGGGTCCCCTCGACGGGCTGTAACGCGGCCAGCGGAGCCACCCTGGTGGCCAACCGGGCAGGCACGATCGCGGCCCCGACGGTCACCAGCAGACCGGTGAGCAGCGTGGTGAGGACGATCTGCGGGGTGAGCAGCACGTCGGTGCCCAATGGCAGGTCGGCCGAGCCGCTGAGCAGGCGCAGCCCGCCGGCGACGACGGCGACACTCAATCCCAGCCCGACGGCGGCGCTGATCAGGCCGAGAACGGCGGCCTCCAGCAGCACGCTGCGACGTACCTGACGTGCCGAGGCCCCCACGCAGCGCAACAGGGCCAGGGTGCGGGTGCGTTGGGCCACCAGCACGGTGAACGTGTTGGCGATGACCAACGCCGCGACCGCCAACGCCACCGCGGCGAAGCCCACGCCGACCGCCGTCAGCAGCGTCTCATCGCCGGTGTACAACGCGGTCAG
>DATGSR010000165.1:0-7531 GCA_035302405.1 Beutenbergiaceae bacterium | reverse complement strand
AACCGCGGATCGGGATTGATCGCGCACGGATTCCCCACGGTGCGCAACATCGGGATGTCGTGGCTGGAGTCCCCATAGGCGGCGGATGCGGCAAGGTCCAGGTCTTGCTCCTGGGCCACCCGGCGCACACCGGCGGCTTTCCGCTCCCCGTGCATCATGTCGCCGACCAGTTTGCCGGTGTACACCCCATCGCGGTGCTCGGCAACGGTGCCCAATACCCCGGTCAGTTCCAGTCGGTGCGCAACCAACTCGCCCACCTCTCGCGGCGCAGCGGTGACGATCCACACCTGGTCCCCGGCCTCGCGGTGTTGTTCGATCAGGTCCCGCGCCCCGGGAAAGATCCGGTGGGTCAGCACCTGCTCGTACACCTCTTCGGCCACGGCGATCATCTCGGCCACCGAGTGGCCCCGCAGCATCCCCAGCGCTCGGGCGCGCACCCGGTCGATGTGCTTCTTGTTCTCCCCGAACAGGAAGTAGTAGAAGGCGTGGGCGGCGAAGTAGGCGATATCGCGGCGGCGCATGATCCCGCGGCGGCGCAGTTCCCGGGCCAGGTGGTAGGACGAGGCGCCCCTGATAATGGTGTTGTCCACGTCAAAGAACGCGGCGGCGCCAGATGTCACCGGACCACCCTAACGGCGGGCCGGCTCGATTGCGCCACCGGAACCGTCGCGAGCCAGCATCCGGTATGTCGCGAGCCAGTATCCGCAACGTCCCCACCCAGCATCCGGCACGCGGCCCAGATGTCTGGCGCGTCGTCGCAGCCCAGAAATCGCGTAGCCGGTATCGCCCGAGGCGTCGTTTCGCTCAACGGCACTCAGGGCGGTGAGGAGGGGTGCTGTGTAGCGGAACCGGCAGTGTTCCTGCCCGGCCCTGCCAGATGGGCCGGCTCCCATCGATACCCTGGGGACCATGAACCAGTCGGCAACCCCGCGGGTCCAGTTGGTGGTCCGGGAGCAATGTCACCTGTGCGAGCAGGCTCGTCGCGTGGTGCAGAGCGTATGCGCTTCGGTAGGAGCGGACTGGGAAGAGTTGGATGTGGATGCCGACCCCGACCTTAGGAACCGCTACGGCGAACTCGTGCCGGTCGTTCTGGTCGACGGGGAGCAAGTGGGGTATTGGCAGGTCGACGCCGGGCGGCTGAAGAGTGCACTTGACGGGACCGGCTCGGCGGGTGCGCGCGGTCTTCGCGCGAGGTTGCGCCGTCGTCGGGCCTGATCTGCCCGCACATGACGAACGCCCGGGCCATTGACCCGGGCGTTCGTGTGATTCAACCGGCTCGATCGAGGTGAGCGAGCCGCGGGGGAGTCTGGTTCTCAGTTCTCCAGCACGCCGACGACGTCCAACTCCACGTTCACCTTGTCGCTGACCATCACGCCGCCGCCTTCCAGGGCGACGTTCCAGGTCAGGTCGAAGTCCTTGCGGGAGATGGAGGTGGTCGCGGAGAACGAGGCGCGGGTCTCCCCACCCGGGCCCGTGGCCGCACCGCCGAACTCGGCGGACAGGGTCACCGGCTTGGTCACCCCGTTGATGGTGAGGTCCCCACTCACGGTCAAGTCGTCCAGTTCACCGGTGATGGAGGTGGTGACGAAGGTCCACTCCGGGTTCTTGTCCGCTTCCCAGAAGTCGGCCGATACCAGGTGCTCATCGCGCTGCTTGTTGCCGGTGTCCACGCTGCTCGCGTCGATCTTCACCTCGGCCTTGGACTGCTCGATCGGGTCGGCGATCACGAATTCGCCTGAGAATACCGCCATGGTGCCGCGCACTCGGGCGATACCCACATGGCGCACGGAGAACCCGAGGCTGGAGTGGGCGGCATCGATGGCGTACGTGCCGGTGGTGGGGGTGGTGATGGTCTGGGTGGTGCTGGTCATAGGGTGGTGCTCCTTGCGAGTCGTAGTTCAACCTTCAATTAGGTAGTTGAACATAGAACTACCTCTGTGTCAAGATGGGGACATGAAAGATACTGAGACGCGCTGGTTAGATCCGCAGCAGCAGCGTCATTGGCGTGCCCTGGTGCGCGGTATGGCGCTGCTCAACGAGCACCTGGACCGGGACCTGGAAAGCGAAACCGGTCTGCGGTTGAACGAATACGAAGTCATGGTGCGACTGTCCGAGGTCCCCGACCGTCGGATGCGGATGTCCACCCTGGCCGACGAACTGGTCCACTCCCGATCCCGGCTCTCCCACACGATCAGTCGGATGGAAGCCAAGGGACTCGTGCACCGGTTCAAGGACGACGGCGATGGCCGCGGGGTGCACTGCGTCCTCACCGACGCCGGCTACGCGGCGCTGGAATCCGCCTCGCACACCCACGTGGCCTCCGTGCGCGACCGCCTGGTCGATGTGGTCACCGATGACGAACTGGCCGTATTGGGGCAGGCGTTCGCCACCATCGCCCGCACGATCGAGGGGCGCAGGTACACCCCCCAGGGCGGGCCGGTGGCTCTCGCGGTGGCTGACGGAGGCTCGTACGGTGCGCAGGGCGCCGAGAAGAGCGCCGCGGCCCCATCAGCGGGCGGCGCGCGCGGTGCATCCCGCGCCGTGGATGCCGGCGAGGGTGGCGTTGCTCACACCAACTCCGCCCCGGAGGCGGCTCAACCGCCCCAGGAGGCGCCGGCCAACGCCTAACCCCGGCCGCTGGCGCAGACCCCCACGGAAATTTGCGAGACTGGGGCTATGCCTCGAACCCTGGTTCACCTGCTACGTCATGGCGAAGTGCACAACCCCGCTGGTGTGCTCTACGGCCGCACCCCCGGGTACTACCTGTCCACCCGCGGTGAGCGGATGGCCGACCGCATCGCCCAGGTGTTCCGGGATAGGGACGCCGATGTGGCCCACGTGGTGGCTTCCCCGTTGCTGCGGGCCCAGCAGACCGCGGCCCCGCTGGCCGAGGCTTACCAACTGCCGATCCACACCGACGCGCGGGTGATCGAAGCGCGCAACCGGTTCGAGGGCCTGGCGCTGAGTTCCAATCCGGGGCAGTTGCTCAACCCGGTGCACTGGCCGTTCCTGATCAACCCGTTCCGGCCCTCATGGGGCGAGCCGTACACCTCCCAGGTGAAGCGGATGTTCGCGGCGATCCGCGACGCCAAGGCCGCCGCGCCGGGGCGGGAGGCGGTCATCACCGCTCACCAGTTGCCGATCTGGCTCACCCGCCTGGAGTTGGAGGGGCGGCCCAAGTTCCATGACCCGCGCAACCGCGAGTGCGCGCTGGCGTCCCTGACCACGCTGACGTTCGACGGTTCCACCCTGGTCGACCTGCACTACACCGAACCAGCGGCGGACCTGATCGATGAATCCACCGCGAGCGTGGGGGCATGAGGACAGCACGACTATCAGCACCGGCGCGGGCCGGATGGTCGCGCGTTTTGCTGGCTGTGGTGGCCGCAGTCGCCCTGCTCGCCGGATGCACCACCGCCGACGGCGGCGCAGGGGCTGGGTCGGCCGGTGAGGTGCCCGGCTCCGGCTACGTCTCCGGGGACGGCAGCGTGGAAACGTGGGATCAGCCCGACCGGGGCGAACCCGTGGCACTGGCCGGGGTGTCCTACGGCGAGGAGGACATCGACCTGGAAGACCTTCGGGGCCAGGTCGTGGTGATGAACTTCTGGTACGCCAACTGCCCCCCGTGCCGCAAGGAGGCCCCCGACCTGGCGGAGTTGTCCCAGAACTATGAGGATCAGGGAGTGCAATTCCTCGGCGTGAACCACACCGACGCCCCCGGCACGGCCCAGGCATTCGAGCGCCGGTTCGAGATCCCTTACCCCTCCCTGCACGACAGTGAAGCGGCCGGGGTGGCCGCGATGCAGGGAGTGGTGCCGCTGCGGGCGATGCCCACCACCGTGGTGCTGGACCGTGAGGGCCGCGTGGCCGCGCGGATCCTGGGGCTGGCCGACCCCGGCGTCCTGTCCACGCTCATCGATGAGACCTTGGCTGAGTAAATGGGTTGGCTGGAGCAGTTGGGCGCGAACTTCGCCGAGACCATCTACAGCGGTGCGCTGCTGGTCGCGTTGCCGGTGGCGCTGCTGGCCGGCCTGATCTCGTTCGCCTCCCCCTGCGTGCTCCCGTTGGTGCCCGGATACGTCGGTTACGTCTCCGGAATGAGCGGCGCGGACGCCCCGGCCGGCAGTGAGAAAGCCGGCGGCGCAAGGCTACGGCTACTGGTCGGGGTGGGGCTGTTCATCACCGGGTTCACCGTCGTGTTCGTGGCGCTGACGATGGCGCTCAGCACCGCGGGCCTGTTCCTGGTGCGCTGGCAGGACCTCATCACCCGCCTGCTGGGCGTACTGGTGGTGGTGCTGGGCCTGGCGTTCATCGGCCGGATCCCGTTCCTGCAGCGTCAACGCCGGCTGCAGATCAACCCGAAAGCCGGCGTGTGGGGAGCCCCGGTGCTCGGGGTGGTGTTCGGGCTGGGCTGGACCCCCTGTATGGGCCCGACGCTGGCGGCCGTGCTGGCGCTCGCCCATGACGCCGCCGACCCGTCCCGCGCACTGGTGCTGGTGATCGCCTACTGCCTGGGTCTTGGGGTGCCGTTCCTCATGGTGGCCCTTGGCCTGCGCTCCTCCCAGCGGATGATGGGGTTCCTGCGCCGCCACCGGTTGATCATCATGCGGCTCGGCGGGGCGATGCTGGTGCTCATCGGTCTGGCGCTGGTCACCGGAGTGTGGGGCATGTTCACCCAATGGATGCAGGGCCATATCGCGAGTTTTGAAACCGTGATCTGATGAGCACCTACACCCCCGAAGGGTTGCGCGGGACCTCCTCCAGCGGGGGTTCCCGGCGCCCGACCCCGCCGGCCAAGGGCCTGGGTCTGCGCGGCTGGTTGCGGTGGAGTTGGCGGCAACTGACCAGTATGCGGGTGGCGCTGCTGCTGTTGCTGCTGCTGGCCGTGGTGGCCCTGCCGGGGGCGTTCTTCCCCCAGCGCAGGGTCAACCCGCACTTGGTGAACCAATACTTCGAGGACAACCCCACCTTGGCGCCGTTGCTGGACCGGGCGTACATGTTCGATGTGTTCTCCTCACCGTGGTTCTCCGCGGTGTACCTGTTGTTGTTCACGTCCCTGATCGGGTGCATCGTGCCCCGCACGCTGGCCCACATCAAAGCGCTGCGGTCCGCCCCCACTCGCGTACCCGCGCGGTTCACCCGGTTCCCGGTGCGCTCCCAACGGGTGGCCCACGCCGACCCCGCGCAGGTGGGAAAGGCGCTGCACGCCGTCATCAATCGGCGCTACCGCACCACCGTGGGCACCGAAACACGTGAAGGCCAGCAGGTGCGCACCATCTCGGCCGAGCGCGGTTACGGCAAGGAAACCGGCAACATCGTCTTCCACCTGGCCCTGGTGGGTCTTCTGGTGGTCACCGCCTGGGGCCAATTCGTGCACTACCGCGGGCAGGCGATGGTGATCGAAGGGTCTACGTTCGTCAATTCCGCCCTGGATTACGACTCCTTCGAGGCCGGCGCGCTGTTCGACCCCGAGTCCGTGGAGCCCTACCGGATCCGGTTGGATGAGTTCGTCGGGGAGTTCACCGTCGATGCCCAACCCCGGGACTTCACCGCGCACGTCACGTTGTTCGAGGTCGGCGGCGACAGCAGCGCCGAGACGATCCGGGTGAACCATCCGTTGTCGGTCAGCGGTTCGCGGGTGTACCTGATGGGCAACGGCTTCGCACCGGATCTGACCATCACCGACTCCTCCGGACAGGTCGCCCACGACGGGCCGGTGCCGTTCATCCCCGCCGACAACGATCTCGGGTACACCTCCACCGGCGTGGTGATGGTGCCCGACGCCAACGACGGCGAGCGGCAACTGGCGTTCAACGGGTCCTTCCTGCCCACCGCGGTGCAGGCCGACGACGGCACGTACCTGGGCTCGGCCTACCCCGAACCGATGGACCCGGTGCTCGTGTTGCAGGCCTACACCGGCGACCTGGGCCTCGATGAGGGGATGCCCCGGAACCTGAACGTGCTGGATACCACCGGCCTGGAGCAGATCACCACCACCCAGGACGGGGCCGAGGTGCCGCTGCAACTGGAACTTCGGCCCGGACAGACCGCCGAGTTGCCCGAGGGGCAGGGCACCGTGACCCTCAATGATCTGCCCCGGTTCGTCGCCCTGGACCTGCGCTACGACCCCGCGCCCCTGTGGCAGGGCATCTTCGCGGCCTTGGCGTTCGGCGGCCTGGTGGCATCGTTGTTCCTGCCGCGGCGGCGAGTCTGGGTGCGGCTGTTCCCGGGACCGCAGGGAACTACAGTGGTGCACGCAGCAGCCCTCGCCCGCCACGATGACCCAGGGCTGCGGGCTGAACTGGATCGGATCCTGGCGGTGTTACCGGGCCAAGGCCCGAAGGAGTAGAGATGAACGAGCAACTGGCCACTCTCAGCACGTTGCTGATCTATGGAAGCATCGCCAGTTACGTGGTGGCGATGGTTGGGTTCGCCGTGGACTTGTCCGGATTCGGCAAGGGTGCGGACCCGAACCGGCGGCGCAAGGCCGTGGGTATCGCGATGAGCACCAGCTGGCTCGGACTGATCTTCCACGTGCTGGCCGTGGTACTGCGGGGGATCGCCGCCGACCGGGTGCCGTGGGCGAACATGTACGAGTTCACGCTGATGTCCACGATGTTCACCATGGCGGTGTTCCTGGTGGTCAACCGCTACAAGGACATCCGCTACCTGGGCGTGCTGGTTGCGCTGATCAACGTGGTGGCCTTGTTCGTGGCGATCCTGCTGCTCTACGTCGGCGCCGAAGGGGTGCAGCCGGCGTTGCAGTCCTACTGGCTGGTGATCCATGTGTCGGTGGCGACCTTGTCCACCGGGCTGTTCTGCGTGGGTGCGGCGATGTCGGTGCTGCAACTGATCCGCGGGCGCGATGAACGACGCCGAGCCGGCCACCGCGCGGAGGGCGCCTCCGACGAGGGTCCGGCCGGCGCGGACGGCGACGGTTCCAGGGGCGCTGCGCACGGTGGCTCCGGTGGCGCCGTCCCCGCCGCTGGCGCTGCGGGCCGGGCCTCTTCGCTTGCGACGCGGAGCGCTTCGACAGCGGCCCGGTCGGCCGAGCCGGAGACCGTCCCGGCTGGAGCAGGCGTGGCTGCGGTGGAGACGATCGACGTGGGCGGGGAGGAGCCGGAGGTACTGCCGGCACGGGCCACGTTCTGGTCCCGATTGTTGGATGCCTTGCCGTCAGCGATCAGCCTGGAACGGTTGGCCTACCGGCTCAACGCCGTGGGGCTGGTGGGTTGGACGTTCGTGTTGATCACCGGGGCAATCTGGGCCGAGTACGCCTGGGGCCGTGCCTGGGGCTGGGACCCCAAGGAGGTCGTGACCCTGGTCGTCTGGCTGATCTACGCCGCCTACTGCCACGTGCGCCTGACCACCGGCTGGAATAAGCGCACCTTCGCCTACTTCTCCCTGGCCGGCTTCGCGGCGCTGATGTTCAACTATTACGGCGTAAACATCTTCATCAACTCGCTGCACTCCTACTCGGGCATCTGACCAGGTACTCGGGCATCGGCGCAGGCCAGGAGCCGGACCCGAA
>DATGSR010000164.1:0-7171 GCA_035302405.1 Beutenbergiaceae bacterium | reverse complement strand
CCGCAACAGCGCGCCCGGGCCGAGGTCGCCTACGGTCAGGTGATGGACCTGGCGATCGCCCTGGGCGGGACCATCACCGGCGAGCACGGCGTGGGCCGACTCAAGCAACCATGGCTAGCCGCCCAGGTGGGCGAGGACGTCCTGGACATCACCGACCGCATCAAGACCGCACTGGACCCCAACTCCATCCTCAACCCCGGCGTCATCCTCGCCGACACCACTTCCAGGAGGACCATCCAATGACTGACCGCGTCGACCGCGCCGGCTTACAGGTGCACACCGATCTCGACGAATTCGCCACCGACGCCCTGCAGGGCACCGGCATCGAACCAGAGGCCTTCTGGTCCGGGCTGGCGAGCATCATCGCCGACCTCGGACCCCGCAACGCCGAACTCCTCGCCGAACGCACCCGCCTACAACAGCAGATCAGCCAGTGGCACCGGGACAACCCAGCCCCCGTCGACGTCGACCGGTACCGGGCGTTCCTGGAGGAGATCGGCTACCTGGTCCCAGAACCCGACGACGTGCGCGTCACCACCAGCAACGTGGACGCCGAGATCGCCGAACAGGCCGGCCCGCAACTGGTGGTGCCCGTCACCAACGCCCGCTACGCCCTGAACGCCGCCAACGCCCGCTGGGGCTCGCTGTACGACGCGCTGTACGGCACCGACGCCCTGCCCGGCCCGATCCCCACCGGCGGGTATGACACCAACCGCGGCGCCAAGGTCGTGGACACCGTGCGCACGCTGCTCGATGAGTTCGTGCCGCTCGCCCAGGGGTCCCACAGCAAGTCCCGTTCCTACACGGTGGTGGACGGGCAACTGCAGGTACAGACCGACGACGGCGTGACCACCTTGGCCGATCCGGGCACCTTCGCCGGCTACGCCGGCCCGGCCGACCAGCCCTACTCGGTGTTGCTGCGGCACCACGGGTTGCACATCGACCTCATCTTCGACCCGGGCAGCCAGGTGGGTAAGGCGGACCCGGCCGGCATCGCCGACGTGCAGATCGAGTCCGCGCTCACTTCGATCATCGACTTCGAGGACTCCGTGGCCACGGTGGACGGCCCGGACAAGGCCGCCGCCTACCGCAACTGGTGGGGGATGAACCGCGGCGACCTGTCCGCCACGTTCGACAAGGGCGGGCGCACCATGACCCGCACCCTGGCCGAGGACCGCCGCTACAGCGCACCGGACGGCACCGAGTTCACCCTCCCGGGCCGGGCGGTGCTGTTCGTGCGCAACGTCGGCCATCTGATGACCACCCCCGCGATCCTGGACGCCGAGGGCAATGAGGTCGGTGAAGGCATCCTGGACGCCGCGTTCACTACCCTGGGCGCCCTGCCGAGCCTGGATGAGAACAACCCCTGGCGCAACGGCCGGCACGGGTCGATCTACATCGTCAAACCCAAGATGCACGGCCCGGAGGAGGTCACCCTCACCGTGGACCTGTTCGCCCGGGTGGAACAGTTGCTCGGCCTGCCCGAGCGCACCCTGAAGATGGGTCTGATGGATGAGGAGCGGCGCACCAGCGCCAACCTCAAGGCCTGCATCGCCCAGGCCGCCGACCGGTTAGTGTTCATCAACACCGGGTTCCTGGACCGCTCCGGCGATGAGATCCACACCTCGATGCACGCCGGAGCGTTCGTGCGCAAGGCCCAGTTGAAGAACGAGCCGTGGATCAGCGCCTATGAGGACAACAACGTCGACGTGGGCCTGGAAGTCGGGTTGCCCGGCCACGGCCAGATCGGCAAGGGAATGTGGGCGATGCCGGACCTGATGGCGGACATGCTCGAACAGAAGCTCGGCCACCCTCAGGCCGGAGCGAGCACCGCCTGGGTGCCCTCACCCACCGCGGCCACCCTGCACGCCCTGCACTACCACCGGGTGGACGTGGCCCAGCGGCAGCGCGAACTGGCCGACCGGCCCCGCGCCTCGCTGACCGATCTGCTCACCATCCCCCTGGGGGATGGTCAATGGACCGAGGAGCAGCGTGCCGAGGAGGTCGACCTCAACGTGCAGTCCCTGCTGGGCTACGTGGTGCGCTGGGTGGACCAGGGGCTGGGGGTCTCCAAGGTTCCCGACATCCACGACGTGGCCCTGATGGAGGACCGTGCCACGCTGCGGATCTCCTCCCAGTTGCTGGCGAACTGGCTCACCCACGGGGTGGTCACCGCCGAGCAGGTCCACGACTCCCTGCGGCGGATGGCCAAGGTGGTCGACGAGCAGAACGCGGGCGACCCCGATTACCGGCCGATGGCCCCGGACTACGACGGGATCGCCTTCGCCAGCGCGGTGGACCTGATCTTCAAGGGCACCGAGCAGCCCAGCGGGTACACCGAACCGATCCTGCACCGCCGCCGCCAAGAGGTGAAGGCCCAGCAGGTTCGCGCCTGAGTTCGCCGAGGTCGACGCGCTCGGCCACGGTCGGAGGCTAGAGTCCTCGACCGTGGCCGGCGCCGTCGGCCTCGACCGCTCGGGCGCCCGCGCCCGCGCCGGTGCCCGCGCCCGCGCCGTCCGCAGCGTTCGCCGCGCCGTTCAGTTCTCGGTGGCGTACAACTCCGAGAGCACCTCGGCGGTGCGCGCCAACTCCGGCACCACCTGCTCCACCTTCTCCTCGGGCAACCGGGCGGCGGGCCCGGAGATGGACACCGCCGTCGGGGCCGGCGCCTGAGCGATCGCCATCGCCACGCACCGCACGCCGACTTCTTGCTCGCCGTCGTCAATGGCATAGCCGCGCTCGCGGATCCGGCCCATCTCGGCCAGAAACGCCTCCGGGTCGGTGATGGTGCGGTCGGTCATCGCCGGCATCCCGGCCCGGGTGATGATCCGGTGCACCTGCCCGTCGTCCAACTGGGCCAGCGTGGCCTTACCGACGCCCGTGGCGTGCGCGGGGACCCGGCGGCCCACCTCGGTGAACATCCGCATCGAGTGTTTGGAGGCGGACTGGGCGATGTACACCACGGTGTCCTGGTCCAACATCGCCAGGTTCACCGTCTCGCCCACCCGTGCGGCCAGGTCTGCCAGATGGACCCGGGCGGCGGACCCCAGATGCATCCCGGCGTGCTCTCCCAAGCGGATCAGTGCCGGCCCCAGGGCATAGCGCCGCGAGGGCAGTTGGCGCACGTACCCGTGGTCCACCAGGGTCCGGATCAACCGGTGCGTGGTTGCGGTGGCGAGCCCGGTGCGTTCGGCCAACTCCGACAGCGCCATCTCCGGGCCCTCTTCGGCCAGCAGTGCCAACAGGTCGATCGCCCTGGTGACGGACTGCACCCCGCCGGACCGCCTGGCCGGGGGCGAGTCCGCTCCCGGCGGGTGCACGGACCCCGGTGGGCGCGCGGCGCCGGATGGGTGCGCGGCGATGGGCTCCGAGTGCTCTGCCATCACCACCGCCTCCGTGTGCCGTCACTGTGATCAATCGTTGCGGGCGCCGCCGGCCCGCTCAGCACCGAACGTACCAAGACTGCACGGTCCCGGGATCGATCCCCGGATGATCGCCGCCGCAGGCTGTGCCACCATGCCTGCATGCTCAATAGCGCGGAGAAGATCCAGACCACCCACGCCGGCTCCCTGCCCCGCACCCCGGAACTGATCGAGGCGAACCGCGCCCGGATCAACGGGGAAGAGGCGGAAGGGTTCGATGAGTTCCTCGGCGACCAGGTGCGGGATCTGGTGCAACGACAGGTGGATACCGGCATCACCGTCGTGGGCGACGGCGAGTACGGCAAGGCCATGACCTCACCGATGGACTTCGGCGCGTGGTGGTCTTACATCTTCCAGCGCACCTCCGGGCTCGAACTGGACGAGCACGCCAAGTGGGTCCACGACCGGTACATCTCCGAACCGGGAAACATCGGACTCACCGGATTCGGTTTCCGCCGCGACCAGCAAGCCTTCCGCGAGGCCTACGCCGACCCGGACTCCGGGGTGTTCGTGGGCCAGCCGCCGTCCTACCCGAAGATCACCGGACCGATCTCCTACACCGGCCAGGACGCGATCGCCGCCGATGCCGCGCACCTGAAGGCCGCCGCGGACGCGGCCGGAGTTCAGGACGCGTTCATCACCTCCCTGGCGCCGGGGTCGGCCTCCCGGATCGCGAACGAGTACTACGACTCCGATGAGGACCTGCTGGCCGCGTGGGCGGATGTGCTGCGCGAGGAGTACATCGCGATCCTGGACGCCGGGCTCATCCTGCAGATCGATGACCCCTCGATCGCCGAGAACTGGGACCAGATCGAACCCGAACCCTCCCTGGAGGATTACCTGGCGTTCACCCGCGTACGCGTGGAGGCCCTCAACCACGCGCTGCGGGATTTGCCGACCGATCGCATCCGCTACCACCTGTGCTGGGGCTCCTGGCACGGCCCGCACACCACCGACCTGCCGATGCGTGACATCATCGAGACGGTGCTGACCGTCAACGCCGGCGCCTACACCTTCGAGGCCGGCAATGTGCGCCACGAGCACGAGTACACGGTGTGGGACGAGGTGACACTGCCCGAGGGCAAACTCATCCTTCCCGGTGTGGTCTCCCACGCCACCAACGTGGTGGAGCACCCGGAACTGGTGGCGGACCGGATCGAACGTTTCGCCACCCGGGTGGGCCGGGAGAACGTCATCGCCTCCACCGACTGCGGCCTCGGCGGGCGGGTGCACTCCCAGATCGCCTGGGCCAAACTCGCCACCCTGGCCGAGGGCGCGGACCTGGCCACCCAGCGACTGTGGCCCTGACCCGGCAGTGCTGCCACGGCGGTGCTGGTCCGGCGGTGCTGGTCAAGCAGTGCTGGTCCGGCGGTGCTGACCTGGCAGCGTCGAGCGGGCCTTCATTCAGCGGCGGCGCACCAGACCTGCACTTGCGCGCCGTCGTGATGCACGTAGATCAGCCCGGTGAACCCGTGCCCGCCGTCGAACTCGGAGTACAACGGCTGGGCTGAGGTGCCCACCTGGTACAGGTGCTCGGCGATCTGCTCCCCCTCATGGTCGAAGACCACCACCCGCACCCCGTTGCCGTCCGGTTGGCCGGCGGTGTAGACCGCCTGGAGCATCATCTGCTCGAACACCGCCGACTCCTGCTCCCCTTGGCCGACCACCAGCGTGCCGTCCTGTGCGCCGTCCGTGCTGGTCGCCTCCGGGCGGTAGTGGTGGGAGCAGGTGATCGCCGCCGGTAACGGTTCCGGCGGGTTGGTGCAGCCGACGACGGCGAGCAGCAGCCCGGCCACCGGCAACACCATGCGTAGGTGCCCGCCTCGTGCGCGTCGCCGGCCGCCGTGGTAGCAGTGGCCGCCGTTGTGCATGGCAAGCACCGTGACCCATCGCGGGGGTGAGGTCAAGGTCCAGGGCGGTGGCAACGACCGCGATGTGACGAGCCCGATGCCGATGGCCCATAGCAGATCGCCTTACCGTGTTCTACGGTCGAGAGGTGGAGCAATCGGTCTCGCAGGCCGCCGGCCGGCCCCCCAGTTACCCGCCGAGTGAGATGCCACCGCGGCGTCCGCTGCGGGCCCGTGCCCGGGCGGCGATGGCGGCGCAATCCCCGCCCACCCAGCAGTTCGGGGCGCCCCGGCGAACCTCCGCCCTGCCGTTGGAGGTGGAGCGGGACGTGTTGGATCTGGTGGTGCGCGTGGGGGAGGCGTTGATCGCCACCGGCGCCCCGGTCGCCGACACCACCGAGCAGTTGCTGCGGATGGCCGCCGGGTTCGGGGTGACCAACTGCCACATCGACATCACCTTCATCTCGATGACGGCCACCATCGACCGCAGCGACGACCCGCTCACCAAGGTCCGGGTGATCGAGGTGCGCACCGCGGACTACTCCCGGCTGACCGACCTGTACCGGATGATCGAGGACGTCAGCAACGGTGAACTCACCCTGATCGACGCGCAGTCGCGGTTCGACCAGATCGTCACCTCCCCCCACCCCTACCGGCGTTGGATCGTCACGTTGGCGCTGGGCCTGATGGGCGCTTCGATCGCCGGTCTGCTCGGCGGCGGGCTACCGGTGGCGGTGGTGGCGGGGCTGACGTCGGCCGGAATCGACCGGGTGCTGCGCTTCTTCCGCAATCGCGACCTGCCGCAACTGTTCCAACAGGTGATCGGCGCCGGGTTCGCCACGTTGGTGGCGATGGCATTGATGGCGGCCCGGTCGGTGTTCGACCTACCACCGGGACTGCTCTCCCCCTCGATCGTGGTGGGCGCCGGCATGGTGGTGCTCCTGGCCGGGATGTCGCTGGTGGGTGCCGCCGGGGACGCCATCCAGGGCTACCCGCTGACGGCCGCGGCACGAAGTTTCGAGGTGGTGCTCAACACCATCGGCCTGGTCGCCGGCATCGGTGTGATGCTCACGTTGGCGAGCCAGGTGGGCATCCGGCTGGTCCTGAACGAGACCATGGCCGTGAACACGCCCTTGTGGGTGCAGGCGCTGTGCGGCGGAATCGCGGCGGCGGCCTGGGGGATGGCCTCCTACGGCAGGTTGCGGATCCTGGGTCTGATGCTGCTGGTGGGCGCCGGCTCAACGCTGGTGCGTTGGGGCGCTATCGACCTGGGGATGGGATTGGAGAGTTCGGCGTTCGTGGCCGCGCTGGTGGTGGGCATGGCGGCCGTGGTGGTCGGGGAGCGCACCCGCACCCCCTCCCTGGTGTTGTCCATCGCCGGCATCACTCCGCTGCTGCCCGGCCTGGCGATCTACCGCGGCATGTTCGCGCTGGTCGAAGGCGACCACATCCTCACCGGAAGTTCCGAACTGATCGGGGCCCTGGGTATCGGCCTGTCCCTGGCCGGAGGGATCACCCTGGGCGGTTACCTCGCCTCCCCGCTACGCCGCCGGATCGACCGGTTCACCGAAACGGTGCGCGCACGCGCTCGCGGTTCACGCAACTGATCGATGCGGCACACGGGCGATCGGCCATCATCGTCGTACACGGGCAGGGTCTGTCGCCGGACACGATCGGTCATGGCCTCGGACACGAGCGGATGATGGCCCCGCGCGCGAACGGGTGGGACTGCCGGCAATGCGGCGTGACCTGCGCCGATGTTGTTCGGTGATGCTCATCACCCGTATCCTCGCCCAGGCCCCCCGGTGAGAATTGCCCGGTTAGGATAACGGCAAGCCAGTGTTCGTCGGAAGGGAGCTCATGGCTGAGCGCACCGTCACGGTACGGTCCGCCGTTGGGTTG
>DATGSR010000163.1:0-3781 GCA_035302405.1 Beutenbergiaceae bacterium | reverse complement strand
GGAGGCCACCGAGATGATCATCAACCGGATCATCGACAACGCTGCCGTGGCCACCGCCTCGCTCACCCGCGGCCCGGCCGTCGCCTCCCGCGCCCAGGCGCAGGCTCACCCCTACACTCCCGGCGCCACGGTGTTCGGCCTCGAGCAGACCGAGCGCGTCAGCCCCGAGTGGGCCGCCTGGGCCAACGGTGTGGCGGTGCGCGAACTGGACTTCCACGACACCTTCCTGGCGGCCGACTACTCCCACCCGGCGGACAACATCCCCGCGATCCTTGCCGTCGCCCAGCACCTGGCCGACGCCCGGAACCTGACCGGCGCCGAACTCATCCGCGGTATCGCCACCGGCTATGAGATCCAGGTGAACCTGGTGCGTGCGATCTGCCTGCACGAGCACAAGATCGACCACGTCGCCCACCTGGGTCCGTCGGCCGCGGCCGGCATCGGCACCCTGCTCGGCCTGGACAACGAGACCATCTTCCAGGCGATCGGTCAGGCGCTACACACCACCACCGCCACCCGTCAGTCCCGCAAGGGTCAGATCTCCACCTGGAAGGCCCACGCGCCGGCGTTCGCCGGCAAGATGGCCGTGGAGGCAGTGGACCGGGCGATGCGCGGGCAGACTTCACCCGAGCCGATCTACGAGGGCGAGGACGGCGTCATCGCCTGGATGCTGGACGGCCCCGATGCCCACTACCGGGTGCCGCTGCCGGCCAAGGGCGCACCCAAACTCGGCATCCTGGACACCTACACCAAGGAACACTCCGCCGAGTACCAGTCCCAGGCCCTCATCGACCTGGCACGCAAGATCCACCACGAGCACCCTCAGGTGCGCGATGCCGATCTGGTGGAGTCCATCGTGATCCACACCTCCCACCACACCCACTACGTCATCGGATCCGGTGCCAACGACCCGGAGAAGTATGACCCCACCGCCTCCCGGGAGACCCTGGACCACTCCATTCCCTACATCCTGGCCGTGGCGCTGCAGGACGGCACCTGGCACCACGTGGACTCCTACACCCCCGAACGCGCCGGCCGGGCGGACACGGTGAAACTGTGGCAGAAGATCACCACGGCCGAGGACCCCGAGTGGACCCGCCGGTACCACTCGACCGACCCCGATGAGAAGGCCTTCGGCGGCCGGGTGGAGATCACCCTGACCGACGGATCACGCATCGTCGACGAGATCGCCGTCGCCGACGCCCACCCCCTGGGTGCCCGCCCGTTCGCGCGGGAACAGTACGTGCACAAATTCCGCACCCTGGCCGAAGGCGTGCTCGACGACGCCGAGATCGACCGCTTCCTCGACGTCACCCAGCGCCTACCCGAGTTGAGCGGCGGCGAACTGGCACAACTGACCGTCACCGCCCCGGCCGGTCTGCTGCGCACCGTCAGCGCTCCCGGTGGGATCTTCTGATGCTGCACGCGCCCACTCCCGCCCACGTCAAGCGCGCCCGGTTGCGCGAGCGTCTGGCCGCCGGGGACCTGCTGATCTTCCCCGGGGCGTTCAACCCGCTCTCGGCGGCACTCATCGGTGACAAAGGCTTCGACGGCGTCTACATCTCCGGCGCAGTGCTCTCCGCGGACCTGGGGCTGCCGGACATCGGCCTGACCACCCTGACCGAGGTGGCTGGCCGCAGCCAGCAGATCGCTCGGGTCACCGACCTGCCCGCCCTGGTGGATGCCGACACCGGCTTCGGTGAGCCGATGAACGTGGCCCGCACCGTGCACGCCCTGGAGGACGCCGGGGTGGCGGGCCTGCACATCGAGGACCAGGTCAACCCCAAACGCTGCGGACACCTGGACGGCAAGCAGGTGGTGGACACCGGCACCGCCACCAAACGCATCCGCGCAGCCGCCCAGGCCCGCCGCGATGAGAACCTGCTGATCATGGCCCGCACCGACATCCGAGCCGTGGAAGGACCGGAAGCCGCCCGTGACCGGGCCAAGGCGCTGGTGGACGCCGGCGCCGACGCCATCTTCCCCGAGGCGATGCGCGACCTGGCCGAGTTCGAAGCCATGGCGAACGCGGTCGATGTGCCGGTGCTGGCGAATATGACCGAGTTCGGCAAGTCCGAACTCTTCACCCACGATCAGCTCGCCTCGGCCGGTGTGCAGATCATCATCCACCCGGTGTCGCTGCTGCGCCTGGCGATGGGCGCGGCCGAACGTGGCCTGGACATCCTGCGCGGGCACGGCACCCTGGCACCAGCAGTGGATCAGATGCAGCACCGGGCACGGCTCTACGAACTGGTCGACTACGAGGCCTACAACGCCTTCGACAGTTCGATCTTCACCTACACCCCCGCACCCACCCCGGGCACCGGGAACCCAACGAAGGAGTGACCATGAGCACCACACCCGAGATCAAGAAGGGCCTGGCGGGCGTCGTCGTCGATGAGACCGCCATCTCCAAGGTCAACCCCGAGACCAACTCCTTGCTCTACCGCGGCTACCCCGTGCAGGAACTCGCCGCGAAGTGCAGTTTCGAGGAAGTCGCCTACCTCCTCTGGCACGGCGACCTGCCCACCGCCGACCAGTTGGCTGAACTGCAGCAGGCCGAGCGGTCCCAGCGTGCCCTGGACGACAACGTCAAGGCTGTGATCGATGCGATCCCGCACTCCGCCCACCCGATGGACGTCCTGCGAACCGCCGTCAGCCTGATCGGCGCCAACGACCCCGAGGCCGAGAACGACTCCGAGTCCGCCAACCTCGCCAAGTCCCTGCGCCTGTTCGCCCAACTGCCCGCCGTCGTCGCCTACGACCAGCGCCGCCGACGCGGACAGGAACTCGTCCCCCCGCGTGAGGACCTCGGTTACGCCGAGAACTTCCTGCACATGACCTTCGGGGAGGTGCCGGCCGACGTCGTCGTGGATGCCTTCCGCGTGTCCCTGGTGCTGTACGCCGAACACTCCTTCAACGCCTCCACCTTCACCGCTCGTGTGGTGACCTCCACCCTGAGCGACCTGTACTCCGCGGTGGTGGCCGCGATCGGTGCGCTCAAGGGCCCGTTGCACGGCGGCGCGAACGAGGCCGTGATGCACGTGTTCGACGAGATCGGCGAGGCCGATAAGGCCGAGGCGTGGTTGGAGCAAGCCCTGGCCGAGAAGCGGAAGATCATGGGCTTCGGGCACCGGGTGTACAAGAAGGGTGACTCGCGCGTGCCGAGCATGAAGGCCGCGCTGGACACGTTGGTGGAGCACTACGACCGGCCTGACATCCTGGCGATGTATGACAACCTCGAGAACGCGATGACGTCGCGGAAGAACATCAAGCCGAACCTGGACTACCCCTCCGGCCCGGCGTATCACCTGATGGGCTTCGATACCGAGATCTTCACCCCGCTGTTCGTGGCCTCCCGGATCACCGGCTGGACCGCCCACATCATGGAACAGTTGGCCTCCAATGCCCTTATCCGCCCGCTCTCGGAGTACGTCGGGCCGGACGAACGTCATCTCGACTGAGAATCGGAACTCGTAGGTAGTCCTTCGGTAGGGAAGCCTGCACCCGTGGAGCGGTCACCCAATCGGGTGGCCGCCACGGTCGGGTCGCGGGCAGGCACGTGCCGCGGCAGAGCAGCACGATCCTCACCGGTCATCGGAGCGCTGCCGCTCGAACCCGCCCAACCTTGCCATCCACGCCAGCGAACGCTGGCAACAATGCCCATACTCCCGGGCGTTCGTCGTCAACTAGCGTGGATCACGCAGATGGTTGCCGGCGAAGGAGCGCGTCCCATGGCCACGTTCTCAGGCGGTCGCTCATGACCACCCAGAGGATCTCC
>DATGSR010000162.1:0-5130 GCA_035302405.1 Beutenbergiaceae bacterium | reverse complement strand
GGGAACGAGCGGCGTTGAGATGGAGGAGCAACGTGAACGAACGTAGCGCCGCGATCGCCACCACGGCGTTCGCGTTCGCGGCGCCGGGGATGGTGGCCGGGGTGCTGCCCTGGTCGTTGCGCGGCGAACCTTCAACCGCCTTTCCCGGCGGTTGGCCATCGCGAGCCGTGGCCGCGGGCCTCATCACCGGCGGGAGCGCGATCGTGGCGGACAGTTTCGTCCGGTTCGTGCGCGCCCGCGGCACCCGGCGCCGATCGCCGAGACCGAGGACCTGGTGCGCAGCGGGCTGTATCGCTACACCCGCAATCCCCAGTACGTGGGTGTGCTCGCGGTGATCGCCGGGCAGGCGCTGGCGTGGCGCAGCCCGCGGATCGCCACCTATGGGGCGGTCATGGCCACGTGCTTCCACCTCACCGTGCGCCTGTACGAGGAACCGCGGCTGCGCCGGCGATTCGGTGCGGCTTACGAGCGTTTCGCCGCAGAGGTCCCGCGCTGGCCGCGCCCGTTCCGGCGGTGACGGCGCCGCCGATCGACTCACGACCCAGGGCTCACAGCCGTGACGCCACGGCAATGGTCACAGCAGCGTGGCGATCGCCTCCGGCACGGCGCGGGCGAGGTGGGGCGACCGCAGTGGAGCGCCGACCAGGCCCGCCGCACGCCCGTGCACAACGACGGCGGCGGCCGCCCGGGCGGCAATCTCACCGCGTGCTAGTTCCTCCTCGGTGGCCTGGGCCAACATCGCCCCCAGGATTCCGGCGAGCACATCACCGGAGCCGGCGGTGGCCAGCCAGGGTGAACCGTCGTCCTGGGAGTAGCCCGCTCCTGCGGGTGGTGCGACGACGGTGATGGCGCCCTTGAGCAGCACGGTGGCTCCGGTGCGCCTAGCGGCGGTGTGCGCCCACCGCCACGGGTCGGCTTCGATCCTGCCCCGGGTCGTGTGCACCCCGAGCCGATCCAGGAGCCGCTGGAGTTCCCCGGCGTGCGGAGTGAGCAGCACCGGATGGGCGGCCAGTGTTTCCGGGGCATCAGGAACGTGATCCAGCGCTCCGGCGTCCAGGACGACGGCGATCTGCCCGCCGATTTCAGCCTCGTGCTCGGCCCCCTCCCCGAGCCCCCAACTACGCAGGGCGAGACGCATCGCGGCGGCCAGGTCCTCGTCGTCGTTCGGCATGCCCGGGCCGATGACCAACGACTGCACCCGGCCGTTCGCGGTGACCACCTCCGGGTTGGCCCGGACTACCTCCGCCGCCACATCCGGGTGCCCCAGGTAACGCACCATCCCTGCCCCTACTCCGGCAGCCGCCCGCGCACACAGGAGCGCGGCGCCGGGGTAATGGGGCGAGCCGGCGTACAGCCCGACCACCCCGCGGGTGTACTTGTGGTCGCTGGCCGCAGGTACGGGCCATAGGTCGGCCACGTCGGCGGCGGTGAGCCTGTTCACGGTTGCCCTCCGGCGCAGGAAGTCCGCATTCAAGCCGAGGTCCACCACTTCGATCCCGCCGGCGTAGCGGGACCCCGGCGGGACGAGGAGCCCGGCCTTCGGTGCGCCCATGGTCACGGTCAGGTCGGCCCGGAGCACGCCGTCCTCAGGCACGGGCTCCTGCGCGATGTCGGCGCCGATGCCGCTGGGGGTGTCCACGGCCACCACCAAGGGATCACCCGGCGAGCCGGCGCGCACCGCGGTCAACGCCTCCACCACACGGGCCGGGAGGTCGCGCAGCGCGCCCTGCACGCCGATCCCGGCCATCGCGTCCACCCACACATCCGCCCAGGCGCCCCAGCCAGCCACCACCGCCGGTAAAGCGGCCTCCTCGGGGTCTGCTCGGGCGTCCGCGGGGTGCTTTGGCGCTGCCGCGGGGCGCTTTCGGGCTTCCGCTGGAGCCGTGTCAGCCCGAGACAGGTCGATGATGCGTACCCCGGCACGTCGAGCGGCGGCCAGCCCGTCGGCGTGGGGACGTTGGTGGACGAGCAGACATGTGACCTGTAGACCCCGGGCCCGCAGGTCCGCGGCAGCGAACAATCCGTCCCCGCCGTTGTTGCCGCCTCCGACCAGCACCAGCGCGCGCGCCCCAGGCACCGGGATGCTGCGAACACGTAAGTGCGCCGCGATGTGGTTGGCCAGGGCGAATGCGGCGTTGCGCATCAGCGGCACACCGGCGGCCAGGGCTGGTGCCTCGGCCTGGCGTACCGCCTGGGCGTCGTACCCGCGGATCATCGTTGCGCCAGCGCCATCGCCGATGCGATTCCGGCGTCATGGGAGATCGACAGCAGCCAATTGCGGATCCCCATGCGTTCAGCCGCCGCGGCCACCGTGCCGGACAGTTCCACCCGGGGCGGGCCGCCTGCGATGCGGTGCACGGTCGCGTCTTGCCAACTCAGGCCGCCCGGCGCGCCCATCGCCTTGGCGATCGCCTCCTTCGCGGCGAATCGGGCCGCCAGGGAGGCGTCGGGCAGGTCGCGTTCAACGGGGGTGAACAACCGCTGCCTCAAGCCGGGCACGCGTTGCAGGGTGTCCATGAACCGCTGCACGTCCACCACATCGATGCCCACACCCACGATCACCGCTGCCTCCTTCGCGCTGGGTCCGTGAAACGTCTTCGCCGCCATGCCACGCTCAAGCAACTTGGCAGTTACTCCAGGCAACTTAGCCGCTACTCCACCGTGACGGACTTGGCCAGGTTACGCGGCTGGTCCACGTCGTACCCCTTCGCAGCGGCCAGGGCGGAGGCGAAGATCTGCAGCGGCACCACGGTCACCAGCGGCATCATCAAGGTCGGGGTGCGCGGAACCCGGAAGATGACGTCGGCGAACTCGGTGACCTGCTCATCCCCTTCCTCGGCGATCACCAGGGTGCGGGCGCCGCGGGCGCGGATCTCGGAGATGTTGGAGACCACTTTGGCGTGCAGGGTGGGCCGGCGCGGTGTCGGCACGATCACGAACACCGGCTGGCCCGGTTCGATCAGTGCGATCGGCCCGTGCTTGAGTTCCCCGGCGGCGAATCCCTCGGCGTGGATATAGGCCAGCTCCTTGAGTTTCAGCGCGCCCTCCATCGCCACCGGGTACCCCACGTGCCGGCCCAGGAACAGCACTGAGGTCGCGTCCTGCATCGATCGGGCCACGTCGCGGACCTCGTGCTCACGGTCAATGACGGCCTGGATTTTCGCGGGGATCGCGGCGAGTTCCTCCAGGTACCCGGCCACCTCGTCGATGTACTTGTACCCGCGCAACTGGGCCAGGTAGAGCCCGAGCAGGTAGCACCCGGCGATCTGGGCCAGGAACGCCTTGGTGGACGCCACGGCCACCTCCGGACCGGCGTGGGTGTACAGCACCGCGTCGGCCTCCCGGGCGATGGTGGAACCGTGGGTGTTGACGATCGCGAGCACCTTCGCACCCTGCTCGCGCCCGTGCCGCAGCGCCATGATCGTGTCCATCGTTTCCCCGGACTGGGAGATCGCCACGATCAAGCTCTTCTCGCTGACCACCGGGTCCCGGTAGCGAAACTCGTGGGCCAGTTCCACCTCCACCGGGATCCGGCACCAGTGCTCGATGGCGTACTTGGCCACGTGCCCGGCATAGGCGGCGGTCCCGCAGGCGATCACCACGATCTTGTCCACGCTGCGCAGCAGGGATTGGCTGATGCGCATCTCATCGAGCATCAGTTGCCCGTCGGCGCCGATCCGTGCTCGCAGGGTGTCCGCCACCGCCTGGGGCTGATCGTGGATCTCTTTGTCCATGAAGGTGTCGAACCCGCCTTTGACCGCGGCCTCGGCGTCCCAGTCCACGGTGAAACTTTCGGCGTCGGTGACCGTGGCACCGGCAAAGTCGGTGATGGTGACCTCGGAGGCGGTGATGGTGACGATCTGGTCCTGGCCCACCTCCATCGCCTCGCGGGTGGAGGTGATGAACGCGGCCACGTCCGAGCCGAGGTAGTTGGCCCCCTGGCCCAGGCCCACCACGAGCGGGGAGTTCCGCCGGGCGCCCACCACGGTCCCAGGCTCATCGGCGTGCACCGCGAGCAGGGTGAAGGCCCCCTCGAGCCGGGTGGCGACGATGCGCATCGCCTCGGTCAGGTCACCGCTGCGGGCGTATGCCTTGGCGAGCAGGTGGGCCGCCGCCTCGGTGTCGGTGTCGGAGGTGAAGGAGACGCCGTCGGCCTCCAATTCGCTCTTCAACGCGGCGAAGTTCTCGATGATGCCGTTATGGATGACGGCGAGTTTGCCGTCCGCGGAAAGGTGCGGGTGGGCGTTGTTGTCGGTGGGCGCACCGTGGGTGGCCCAGCGGGTGTGCCCGATGCCGGCGGTGGCCGGCGGCAGCGGTTGGTCCTCGAGCGCGGCCAGGAGATTGGCCAGTTTGCCGGCCCGTTTGACGCTGTCCACGCCGCCTTCGTTCACCAGCGCGACGCCGGCGGAGTCGTAGCCGCGGTACTCCAGCCGGCGCAAGCCCTCCAGCACTACCTCCAGGGGCTTGTCATCGGCAGTCGTTGGGCCGGCGTATCCGACGATTCCGCACATGGGTTCTCCCCGTCGATCGGCAGGCGCCCACTGTAACTGGCCGTGCGGGTTGACGGGAACGATCCAGCCCGAGCGCGGCACCCTTTCCTCTCGGGATGGCAGAAACGCACCGCGCGCTGGGGCTGCCGCGGATGCATCTGTGAAGGCACCGGCGGGCCGGTGCAGGTGTCCCACCGATCCCGAAATGTGACCTTTGTGGGTGCCGTTACGGGCCGATACGGTCTCCGACCGGTGGTTTCGCGTGGCAGATTAGGGGCGTGCTATCGACTGATTTCACCGCGATGTCCAGCCTGCCGGGTGAATCCACCGCCCCTTACGTGGAGTTCGACCGCGCCAGCTGGAGCAGGCTGGCCGCATCCACCCCGCTGCCGCTCACATCGGCCGATGTGGACAACCTGCGCGGGTTGGGCGATCCGATCGACCTGGACGAGGTGGATACCGCCTACCGACCGTTGTCCCGGCTGCTGAACCTGTACGTGGCGGCCAGCCAGCGGCTGCGCAAGGCCACCTCCACGTTCCTGGGTGAACAGAACGGCCCCACCCCGTATGTGATCGGGGTGGCCGGGTCGGTGGCCGTGGGCAAGTCCACCGCCTCCCGCGTGCTGCGGGAGATGCTCGC
>DATGSR010000161.1:0-9123 GCA_035302405.1 Beutenbergiaceae bacterium | reverse complement strand
CGCACCGGCTCCCCGTACCGGCCATCCTGGCCGAGGCGCCAGGCAGTAATCGACGGCTCATCTGGATCGACCACCCAGTAGTGGTGGCACCCGGCCCGCTCCAACCGTTCCCGCTTGAGCAGCAGATCCACGCCCCGAGTGCTCGGCGACAGCACTTCGATCGCCAGCAGTGGCGGCACCGGCAGATCACGCATGGTGAAATCTTCGGCGCGGGCGACCAGGAGGTCCGGTTGTATCACGGTGTCATCTGCCAGGACGACGTCGACCGGGCCCGGCAGCAACTGGTGAACTTCGCCGACCCTGGGCAGCAGGATGCGCATGAGCTCCCTGACGACGATCTGATGCCGAATAGTGGGTGCCGGGCTCACGATGAGCGTTCCGTCGATGAGTTCATAGCGATGACCGTCCTCGGGCATATCTGCGAGGTCGGTCCGAGTCAATGGGCGGCCGTGGGGCAGCCCGGTCGCCGTGCTCATGAGGCTCATGCTACGAAACCCCCTCCGCGCGCGTCCCCCCAGCACATCAAAGTTCCCGAGGGCAAGGACACCGAGCGGGCGGTCGTGTGGACAAACTCTGACTTTACGGTCGTGTGGACACGTGGCCGGATAGGTGCCAATTCAACGCCCGGCAGTCGCTTACCCCGTCAGACGCCGATGGGCCCTGCATCCATAGTGCCGCACGCCAGAGGTCCGCACGCCATCAGCCGTGCGCTATGGCTCCGTCGCATGCGCCTGGGACGTCACCTCAACGACGATGCCATCACGCCAAGGGATCAGCACCCACGGCACGAACGGGGGACGTGCGGTGGCAGACAACGTCACGTCCACCCGCTCCCCGTCCGGACTGCTGGCGATGACGGTGAGGTCGGCGAATGACCCGGTCACCGCGGCCGGCATGGCCTCCAACTGCGTCGTCACCGCCTCAGCCACGCTGGCATCAGAGAGCACCAGGCCATCGGCACCGCCGCTTCGGTACCAGGTGTCCAGATCACCGGCATCCGCGGCTCCGGCTGCCAGGGCGTCGGCCACGCCCCACAGTCGCTTACGCTCGATGTGTAGGTGGGACACGGTGGCCACCACGAGCACCAATCCCAGCGCGATCAATCCGTAGACGATCGACAGCAACATGATCTGCCCGTCGTCGGTGCCATCACCGGACGATCGAAGCGACTGCGTGTCCGCGGGGGCAGCCCCCTGCATATCGGGCGCGAATGTCATGGGGTTGTCTCCCGGTAACGCGGGATCGCCGTCATGGCTTCGGCCTCCACTTGGGTAGCGGCCGGCACCACGCCCGCCAGGAACGACGGCATGCCCGGCAGTGGCACCTCGCTGCGGACCGTCACGTGCACATACGCGCCGGGGCTAAGACAGGGATCCGCTTCGCACGTCACCTGCAAGGCCTCGGCACCACGAACGCTCATCCCCTGGTCGGAGAACGCCAATTCCGTGGCATAGCGTGCAGCCGCCACACCCTCGTCCAGCGTGCGGGCCTGGGCGAGCAACCGACCCGATTCTCGTGCCGCACCTTCTGCGGCGAAACTGGCTGCCTGCACCTGGCTGAACACCAGAATCAGATAGATCACCGGTACCAGCAGCACAAGCGACACCCCGAGGAACTCCACGACGGCGCTGCCCCGGTCGTCACCCCCGCACCGCTGAGTGACGCGCCGGATGCACGTCCGCCAAGCCTTTCTCATTCGATCACCGCTCGGCCGGTGACGTCGATCCATCCACTCGGTCCCAACAAACCCAACACCGGCACAGGGCCGCGGACCTGCACCTGAACCAAGTTCACGCCGTCGAGCGTGGTTGTGCGTGCCTCGATTTGCTCGGCGTAGGCGCGCGGCAGTGTGGACGTGATCAACGCCTGGGTGCGCGCCTCCCCGTCCTTGAGATCGCGGCCGTCCAACGCGGCGTACCGTGCACCTTCGCCAGCGGAGTCAATCAGGATATTGCGCACGTGCAGCGTCAGTGCCAGTTGCACCACCCCGAGCATGAGCACTGTGACGAGCAAGGACACGAGTAAGAAGTCCACGATCGCCGAGCCGCGCTCGTCCGCCGCTTTCACGCCCCCAGGATGCGGTCGATGGCTGTCTGGAAGACCTGAGTCAGCAACTCGCCTGCGAGCGCCCATATCAAGACCACCAAACCCGCCGTCATCAGGGTGATCAGCACCCACCCGGGCACATCACCTCGTTCCGGATCGCCGAGCCGTGAGCGCCACCATGTTCGCCACGCCGTCATGTCCTCTCCTTCCTTCCCTTCGTTACAACCCGACCTGGAGCACCGACAGACCCGGGAAGATCGCGAACAGTACCGTGACCGGCAGCATCAGGAAAACCACCGGGATCATCATGTAGACCTCTTTACGACCTCCGGCCTCCATCAGTGCCCGATGGCCGACTTCGCGAGCATCCTCGGCCTGCGCGCGTAACACCTCGCCCAGGGGTGTGCCCCGTTCCACCGCGACGGCCACGCCTTCGGTGAACCGGGCGATCGAAGGCAACTCCGTGCGGTCAGCCATCCGTTCCAGGGCCTGTGTCAGCGCAATGCCGGAGCGGATGTCTGCCAGCGTGATCCGGATCTCCTCGGCCAACTCCCCCCGCATGGAGGAGGCGACGCGGTCCAAGGCGGCAAGCGGGGTCTCCCCCGCGCCGACAGCGAGTGCCAGGAGTTCGGCGACAGTGGGAAATTCGGCGACCATGGTTTGCTCGCGCCGGCTGATCTGTCGGGTGAGCGCCTGATCCCTGGCCAAAGCCCCGCCGATCGTGGCCAGAAGCACCAGCACGGCAAGCGCCACGATCCCAGAGCCACGGGTCGCGGCCAGCAGCAGGGCGAGCAGCAAACCGGCTACGAGGCCGAGGCTGGCCCAGATCAACTGCTCGATGCGGAACTGCTCCACACTGAGGCTGAGTCCTGCCCGCGCCAACCGGCGGCGGGTTGTGGAGGCTGGTGAGCCGATGCGTTCCAGCAACCCTGCGGCGTCCGTCGCCAACGGCCGCAGCATCCGTTCCAGGGTGGGGAATGGAGTGACCGTCGAGGCAGTGGTCAGCAGCCGGGAGGTGCTCGGCCGCTCACGCAGATAAGGCGCCACCCGATGCACCAGGCGTACCCGGCGCGCGGCGAGCCGCCAGACGATCAAGCAGGCACCCAAACCGCCGGCCAGGCCCAGCGCCGCTCCAGTGAGAGCCGGATACTCCAGAATCATCAGCGCAACACCCGCACTTCCTCCGGTAGCCGCCCGATCCGTACCATCACCAGGTAGGCGGCGGCCGAGGCTCCACCGCCCAATGCCAGGACAGCCGCCCCGAGCGCGCTGTTGAACGCTGCCGCCGTCTCCGGCCTGCTACTGAGAAGGGCTAGCACCACCCACGGGGCGGCGGCGGCCAATCGCGCACCGTTCACCGTCCAAGACTGCCTGGCTTCCAATTCGCCGCGGGTGCGAAGGTCTTGACGCATAAACTGTGACAGCGTGCGTAATAGCCGCACCAGGTCCGTACCGCCCACCTGCCGGGTTAACCGCAACGCCTCGATGAGCCGGTCTGCCACGGGATCGGCGAGCCTCGCCTTGAGCAGGTCAAGTGCGTCGATGAACCTACCGGTGGCGCGATAATCCTCGGCGAACATTCGGAACGGTCCCCGCATCGGCTCCGGACCGCGTTCAGCCAAGGCGATGAGCGCTTCGGGAAGGGATAGGCCCGCGCGGATACCGGAGATGAGGTCGTCGATGACCTCAGGCCACAATTGTCGTAGTTCGTTGCGGCGTCGGCGCGCCCTCGCCCGCACATAGGCGTGGGGCCCCAAAGCAGCGATCACACCGAACGCCCCGCCGATCGTGGGTGAGGCCGCGAGCGCGCCCACCAAGACCGCCACGGCGAGGCCCACTCCGATCGACGTGGCACGGAAGGCCCACGGCCGCACCTCGGCCATACCGGCCTGGATGAGTAGGTCCTCGGTGTTGGCATTGCGCTGGGTGGTTCGCGGGCGCTCGGGGCGGCGGGGCCAGAAGGACCACCAGATACATAGCAGTCCCACGCCAAGCAGCAATCCTGTCACCGCACCCATCGCTGGTCACCCCGCAGACGCGAGCAATGCGCGCAAGTCGTAACCGGCCCGGGCGAACCGATCCTCATGTGGGGGGAATCCGCCGGCCCGGGTCAGCCCGTCGTGGGTGCGGCTGAAGATCGGAGACATCTCGACAACGTCGCCTTCCACGCGCCCGGTCAGCGCCACGATCTCTTGGGTGGCACGCCGTCCGTACCGGTCCAAAGTCAGATGCACCACCAGGTCGATCGCCGATGCGACGGTGGGAATGACGAAATTCGCTGAAACGTTCTCCCCCGCCAGCAGCGGCAAGGTGCACAGTTTGACCACTGCTTCCCGCGCCGAGTTGGCATGGACGGTACACATACCGGGATTTCCGGCGTTCAGCGCGATCAACATGTCCAGCGCCTCGGCTTCTCGCACCTCCCCGATGATGATCCGGTCTGGGCGCATCCGCAGTGCTTCCTTGACGAGCCGTCGCAACCGGATCTCTCCGATTCCCTCCAGGTTGGGTTGCCGGCACTGCATGGCCACCACGTCCCGCGCGGCCAGTTGAAGTTCGAAGACCTCCTCGCAGGTGATGATGTGTTCGTGCGGCGGTATGGAGCCAGCCAAGGCGTTCACCATTGTCGTCTTACCGGCCTGGGTGGCCCCGCACACTACGACGTTCAACCCGCTGGCCACCGCGGCGTCGAGGAATGCTGCTGCTGCCGGGGTCAACGAGCCCAGTTCGACCAGATCCGCCAGGCGCCGCGCGCGGGCGATGTACTTGCGAATATTCACCGCCCAGTGTTCCCGGGTGACGTCCGGGATCACCACGTGCACTCGCTCGCCGGTGGGCAGTGAGGCATCCACGAACGGGGTGGACAGATCGAGCCGACGGCCCGAACTGCGTAGCATCCGCTCCACCAGGTCCTGGACCTCGTCGGCCTCCAGGATCGTCGTCGTCAACTCCGCTCTGCCGTTGCGGGCGATGAAGACTTTGCCGGGGTCATTGATCCAGATTTCCTCGATCTCCGGGTCGTCGAGGTATGGCTGCAGAGGTCCCAGACCCACAACCGCGTCGTGTACCGCCTTCGCTGCGGCCCGTCGATCGGGTAGGGGCGGCACCAGGCCCACCAGCGCGCGATCGTCGTAGTCAGCGAGGGCTTCGTCGATCAGGTCGTGGATTGCGCCGTTCTCACGCATCGGGTCCAACCCGCGACGACGGATGAGTTCACGCACCTCGCGTTCCAATAGGCCCACGCCGTCGGCCATGCCAGTTCGCCCCTCCTCCCGATCCCGCCGGCTGGTCAGCAACGACCGTCCGGCCAACCTAGCCGAGCCCGCACATTCGCAGGCTGATTTGGGCCTCTCACCTCAATCTCGTCCATCGCTGATCGAGGACGGTATGCCTAGGACGCCGGCTCGAACGTGACACCACGCACCACCCACTGCTCTCCGGTGTGTGCGAGCGCCAGGCCGGCGTGGATGTTGCTCGC
This sequence comes from Beutenbergiaceae bacterium, assembly GCA_035302405.1. Taxonomy (GTDB): domain Bacteria; phylum Actinomycetota; class Actinomycetes; order Actinomycetales; family Beutenbergiaceae; genus CALKWS01. Next base: position 3,599 of record DATGSR010000161.1, on the reverse strand, counting down.
CGGATGGATTTCGACCACCTCATCGTCACCGTCAAACGTGCGCATCTGCGGAAGTTGCACGTCGAACCACACCAGGTAGTCCTCGCCGTCCTGCTCGGACTCCGCCACGCTCGCGCCGGTAATCAACGGGTCCCCGCTACGCATATACCCCTCCCCCGCGTGCGCATCCACAGCCGCTGCCGCGGCCGACTCACAGAACCCGCATTCCGGCGCGGCAAGGGCAGTCAGGGGGCCGGTGTCACCGGTGCCGTAGGCGTAGGTGTAGGCGAACAGGAAGTACTCCGCGGTCGAACTCGCGCCGATCTCATCGGTCCGATCCATCTGCTCCGGGGGATCTATCATCGTCAGGTGCGCCTCGAAGACGTCCGTCTCTTCGCCGGCGCCTTCAGGCCTTTCGCCCTCCTCCTGCCCTGCGGCGCCGCCGGGCGCCGGTTCGTCAGCCTCCGTTTGATCAGCCAAGTGATGCTGGCTGCTCTGTTTGGCCGCTGAGTCGTTCTGCTCGTCCAGCGCCTGCTCCCCCGCAGAGCAGCCGACGACGACGAGCCCGGCCAGGACGATCGAGGTCACCATGGTCAAGGGTCGGTGCAACGCTGTCATCAATCCACGGTGACAGGATTGGCCGTTCCCCCGACGTTGCCTGTGGACAACTTCCCACAGTGTGGATATCGCCTGTGGATAAGCCTGTCGGCGCCGGGCTCTATCGTGCTCGAGCCCGTGGTGCCCGACCGATGTCGCACCGGCCGTGTGACGCTCGATCCGTACCGCGCTCGACCCGTACCGCGCTCGACCCGTACCGCGCTCGATCCGTACCGTGCCCGGGCAGTGTCGCGGTCTGTCCAGGTCTCGCTCAGCTCAGGTCGCGTTCAGTTCAGTTCAGATGTCCTGCTGAGGCTGCACCCGCTCGGCCACTGACTGCACCGTGAGGTCCACATCAAGGTCCCCTGCGTCAGCGCCGTCCATGCCCTCCGCGGGCGGCGCGGTGCGGCCCAACTCCACCGGCAACTCCCGCTCCTGGCCCAGCAAGTGCTCGGCCAGGAACGCGCTGACCACCTGGTACCAGACCTTGGCGTGCTGCGGGGACAAGATCCAGTGGTTCTCGTGGGGGAAGTACAAGAACCGGTGCACCGTGTTGCCGTCCGCATCGGCCGGCAGGCCGGACCGTTCCAACAACTCGTACCACAGCCGCAGCCCCTCCCCGATCGGCACCCGATAGTCCTTGTCCCCGTGAATTACCAGCATCGGGGTGACGATCTGCTCCACGAACCGGTGCGGAGAGTTCTCCTGCGCCATCTGCGGAGTCATCTCCCGGCGCCAATAGAACGAAGCATCGGTGGTGGGCCCGAACTGGTCCAACGCCCACAGTGACGCGTGGGTGACGATCGCCTTGAACCGGCTGGTGTGCCCGGCCACCCAGTTGGCCATGTACCCGCCGAACGAGCCACCCATCGCGGCGGTACGTTCGGCATCGATGTCATCCCGGGCCACCGCCGCGTCGGTGATCGCCATCAGATCGGTGTACGGCTTACCGCCCCAGGCACCCCAACCTCGTTGGATGAAGTCCTGCCCGTAGCCGGTGGACAGCGCCGGGTCGGGCAACAACACCGCATACCCCTGGGCCACCAGCAACCACGGGTTCCACCGCCAGGACCATGCGTTCCAGGAACTCAGCGGCCCGCCGTGGATCCACAGCAGCATCGGCGCGCCGCCGGCGGGGATGTCGTTCTGCTCCGGCAGCGCCAGCCAGGCCCGCACCCGCGCGCCGTCCGCAGCGGTGGTCTCGATCTCGGTCAACCGGCCCGGTAGTTCCGGCCGCTGCACCGGCCCGGGCAACACCTGCACCTCACCGTCTGCCAATTCGATGCGCACCACCTCCGGCGGGTAGGCGTAACTGGACCGCACGCCGTAGGCGACCTGTCCGCCCGGGTCCATCACCACCTCGGAGTAGGCGGCATCATCATGCGTGAGCTGGCGCACCTGCCCGGTGGCCACGTTGACCGCGAACACCGGTCGGCGTCCGTCGGCGTCTGTCAGTACCAGCAACTCGTTCCTGTCCGGCCGCCAAGCCACCGGCTGGGGCCAGGCGTCCCAGTCGTGAGCCAGCGGGCGCTGGTCCCCGGTCTGGGTGTCGATCAAGTACAACTTCGGCTGCTGGGCGCGCTCCGGGGTGGAGCGGTGCTGCCCGACGACGACGGCGGTTCGGGAGTCCGGCGCCACCAGCGCGGTGCCGTAGTCGATCTGCGGATCATCGGCCAGGATCCGTCGCCGGCCGGTGGCCAGGTCCACCCGGGCCAGTGCGGTACGGCGGGAGGCGCGGGCCTCCGGGACGTAGATGCCGATGAGGGCGAAAGTCCCATCGGGGCTGAGCGCCGGGGCCGCACCGGCGAGCCGCTCGCCGATGCCGGCGGTTACCGCGCGCAGCGTCCGTTTGGGTTCATAGTCGATGGTCACCGGCGCGGAGGGTTCATCCTCACCCTCTTCCAGCACGAACACCTGGTTGCGTGCCGGGCCCAAGTCATGGTCCCAGTACCGCACCGGGTAGCCCTGGTGCAGGATGGCGTCCACGCCGGCGTCCTTGCGTATCCGGTGCAGCGCGGCGTGTGACTGTTCGTCGTCGGCACCGGCCAACACCGCAGCCCCCACCGCGGTCACTTCCGCGTCCTGGGCACACCGGATGGTGTTGATGCCGCCGGGGCGGGAGTGCACCACGCGGGCCTCTCCGCCGTCGGCGGGGAGCAGCCACAAAGCCGCGTCACCGTCGTGGTCGCTCTCGTCCGGATCGGGACGGGCGGAGGTGAAGTACAGGTCCCCAGTCACCGAGAATGCGGCGCCTGCCTCGCCCTTGGCGCTGCGGGTGAGACGCTGCGCCGGCGTCTGGCCCTCCGGGTCGATCTGCCACAGCGCGGTGGCATACCCGGTGCCCTTCGGAGTCATCGTGGCCACCGTGGTGACCAGACGGGCGCCGTCGGGGCTGATCGTCAGGCCGGCCAGGCGCGGGTAGGCGACGTAGTGGTCCAGGTCGGTGAAGGGAGCAGAGGTCATACCCGTTTCCTACCACCCTGTGGTGCCGAGGCGTGCGTGCGACGGTCCACGCAGCGGCCGATACCGCCGTACGCTCAGAGGCGGTCTTCGCCGGAGCAAAGGTAATCGGGGGGGCGTGAGCGCACGTCATCGCGAAAGCTTTGCAGACACGACGAACCGATGGGTTGAAGGGTCATGAGCACTGACCATCAGCCGCACAGGTCATGTGAACGTGAAGGCCGGGTGAGCGTGCAGGCCGGGTAAGCGTGCAGGCCGGGTGAGTTGGCAGGTAACGCGGTGACAAGCGAGCGGGCGGCCCCGGGACACGGGGCGTGGAGAGGAACGGGATGGGCGGGCTGGAGTTCAGCCTCATTGGCTGGGTGGTCCTGGTGTCGGCGGCCCTGGCCGTGGGCATCGCCAAGACCTCCATCGGTGGGCTGGGGGCGCTTGCGGTAGCGGGGTTCGCGATGTTCATCCCGGCCCGGGAGTCCACCGCCGCAGTGCTGCTGATACTCATCATCGGGGACCTGGTGGCGGTTGGGCTGTACCGGCGCAGCGCGGACTGGTCGATGCTGCGCCGG
>DATGSR010000160.1:0-3001 GCA_035302405.1 Beutenbergiaceae bacterium | reverse complement strand
TCGCTGGGGGTCACCCGCTTCAGGGTATGCGCCTTTGCGCCCCGGCGCCCCGTGGTGGCCCCCGGCGTCCCGCGGTTGGCCGCTCTCCCAGCGCCCCTGCGGCCGGCCCGGATGGTTGGCCGGCGCTGACTGTGTTTGCATGTGGGCCACATACCTCGCGGAACCAGGAGCCACTCCCATCGGGCTGGCGCAGGTTCCGCTCCTCTTCTGCATCGAGACTGGAGTCAACGAATGAGCAACGACATCATGTACAGCACCACCGCCACCTCTTGGGGCGGGCGGAAGGGCCGAGCGGTCACCAACGACGACCGGCTGGACCTGGACCTTTCCGTGCCCGCGGAGATGGGCGGAGACGGGGGTGAGGGCACCAACCCCGAGCAACTGTTCGCCCTTGGATGGTCTGCCTGCTTCCACAGTGCGCTCAAAGGCGCCGCACGTCAGCAGAAGGTGGACGTGTCCGAGTCGGCCGTCTCCGCAACGATCGGGGTCCGCAGTTTCGACGCAGGCGGCGGGCTGACCGCGCGGATCGAAGTCGAGGTGCCGGGCTTGGAGCGTGACGTGGCTCAAGAGTTAGTGGACCAAGCACACCAGATGTGCCCCTACTCCCGGGCCACCCGCGGCAACATCGACGTGGATGTGCAACTGGTGCAAGGGGAGTAGCACGTGCTGCAAGAGGAGTAGCGCGGCCGCCGGCGGGCGTACAGTCGGAACCCGCAAGGGGAGTCCGGACCCGCAAGCGGCAGCCCCGCGGACTCATCGAGGAGATGCGATGCAACCCACCGACGCCGACCCGATGGAGTTCATCGCTCAGGTGCCGAACGCACGGCGCAAGGCTGACGCCGAACGGATGGTCGACATCATGCGCGCGGTCACCGGCGAGGAACCGGTGATGTGGGGGCACGGGATCGTCGGCTTCGGTAGCTACCACTACGTGTATGCCTCTGGCCGGGAAGGTGACGCGCCCGCCGTGGGTTTCAGCCCGCGCAAAGCCAACCTGGTGGTCTACCTGATCGGCGGCCACGAAGAGCGTTACCCCGAGCAGTTGGCCGCACTCGGCCCGCACAAGGCGGGCAAGGCGTGCCTGTACCTGAACCGGCTGGAGAACGTGGATGAGGGCATCCTGCGCTACCTGATCAAGGACTCCTACGACCAGATCAGGGCGATGTACCCCGCCGCGTGAGCCGGAGAACGAGCGAAGACTCCGGTCGACGCCTCCGCGCTCCTTCGGCTGCTCGCTTGCGCTCCACCGTCTACGACCTGGATGACTACGCCCAGGCGATCGAGGACCGGGACCGGGGGCGCCTCGTGGGCCGCGGGATCCTGGTGCCGCGACTCAATATTTGTGAGACGGCAGAGCAAGGGACCCCCCGGGCCTGTCGTGACCTCGGTGCCGTGGCTACGTCAGCGACCGCGGGTCGTCGGGCACGTCCACCGCGTGCTCGACCAGCGCCTCACGGTCCACCACCTCCAGGGCACGTTCGTGAGTCGCGGCAAGCACCACCGGCGCGGCCGTGCCCGCCTGGTAGGACTGCCACCACCTGGCCGCCAGCACGCACCAGCGCATGCCCGGCCGCAACCCCGGGAAGTGCAACTCCGGGCGCGGGGTGGACAGGTCGTTACCGATCTGGCGTTGATGGTCAAGGAAGTCTGGAGTCACGACCACGCAGATGCTGTGTCCGCCGGGCTGGCCGGCGGCCGGCACGCACGAGCCGGTCCGGTAGTAACCGGTGATCGGATCGGTACCGCATTCTTGGAGTGGTTCACCTAGCACGTTGCGTTCCAAGCGTCCTCCTTACGCCACCGACGCCGCTACGTAACGGGCCTTCTTCGCAGGAGCAGCCGGCAGGCCCGTGAGCGGTCAATCCTCCGTGTGGGAATACTCCCGCAGACACGTTGGTTGTGCTAGGTGACCGGCCTGGTCACAGCCCCCGGGCTCCAACACTTGCCGCTACGAGCGGCCTTCCCGCCGAGAGGCGGCTGCCAGGCCGGTCTTTTCATGCCTTCGTGGGCGAGAACGCCAGGGTACGAACGGTGGGTTGAGAGGACCAGCATCACGATCCCTTGCCCGGCGTGGGCGGGGGCACCTTCCAGGTGTGTGTGCCCGCCAGCCGCCGCAACCGTCCAATTGGGCCCGAATAGCGACCCCCGAGCGGCCCGAGTCGCTCTAACCGTCCAATCGGGTCCGAATGGCGACCCCTGACCTCCCCGAGTCGCTACACCCGACCAATTGGATCGTCTGGATGCAGCGCTCCTATGCCCACGAGGTCGCTTTGCTCTTTGTCGCAGCACTCCAACCCGCGAGGGGGCCTTGCCCTTTGTCGGCGCTCCTAACCGTCTTCGAGACGGAATCCGACTTTGAGGCCGACCTGGAAGTGTCCGATCTGCCCCTCCTCGACGTGGCCGCGGATCTGGGTGACCTCGAACCAGTCGAGGTTGCGCAGGGTCTGGTTGGCGCGGGTGATCGCGTTGCGGATGGCGTCGTCGATACCTTCGGTGGAGGAACCGACAATTTCAGTGACTCGGTAGGTGTGGTCGCTCATAGTTGATTGTTGATCACCCCGATGCTGCCCGCGAATCGAGCCTCGTTTGCGATAAGCGCAGGTTGCGATCGGCCGCGTGCAGCCTGTGGTGCCTCGCATTACGGTCGGAGGATGTCGTCGTCAACCCTTCATGAACCCGCAATCAACGTAGCCGCCGGCGTCCCGATGCCGATGCTTGGCTTCGGGACGTGGCAGATCCGCGGCCGGGAGGCTTACGACGCGGTGCGGACCGCGCTGGACGTCGGGTACCGGCACGTGGACACCGCGGCACTGTATGAGAACGAGGCCGAGGTGGGCCGGGCGATCGCCGACTCCGGGCTGGCTCGCGAGGACGTCTTCATCACCACGAAGTTGCTGCACTCCGACGCTGGGCGTGCACGGGAGGCGCTCCAGGACAGTCTGGCTGCGTTGGGGGTGGACGCCGTCGACCTCTATCTCATTCACTCCCCGCCCGGGGGTGC
>DATGSR010000159.1:0-2166 GCA_035302405.1 Beutenbergiaceae bacterium | reverse complement strand
ACGTTCGTCGCCTATCTGACCCAGGTGGCGTACTACGCGCTGAACTACCTACGCAACGACTTCGTCGTCGTCGGCGGCTATGTGGTGGTGATGGCCACCGGCGTGCTGGCCGCGTGGGTGCTGCACAGTTCGTTGGATCGGACGATCCGCAGCCGGGATTCCGCATGGCGCGGCCCGGGCCGGCTGGTGTGGTGGTGTGTGCATCTGGGGGCGGTGAGCCTCCTGATCATCGCCGCGTACTGGGGCGTATACCCCTCCTTCATCTGAGGCCCCCACCTGGGTTCTGCACCCAGGTCCGTGCCGGTGCCGGTCGGCGGCTGGCGCCGGTGGCCGATGGGTAGGATCTGCCCAGGTGAGCCAGCGAGAGGAACGTGTGGTGCAAACGCTCTGGGGCGCGGTAACCGATGCCGGCGGTCGGCGCCGGGTGAATGAGGACGCCGTCCTGGCCCGACCACCGGTGTTCGTGGTGGCTGACGGGATGGGCGGACACGTTTACGGTGCGATGGCATCAGCGTGCGTGGTGCAGGCCTTCGCCGAATTCGCTGACCAGACCGTCCCGGGAACTCCGGTGGAACCAGCCCAGATCAACGCGGTGATCCACCACGCCCAGAACCTCATCCGAGCCAAGTTGCGCGCCCTGGACGATGACCGTCCAGCACGGGCCCAGGCGTCCTCGGAGGGGCAGAGCAAACCCGAGAGCGGTGGCTCACCCAGTGCGCCGCTGGCCGGGACCACAGTCGCCGGTGCGGTGCTCACCAGTCGTGACGGCACGCCCTACTGGCTGGTGTTCAACATCGGGGACTCCCGGGTCTACCGGCACGATGAGACCGGGTTGAGCCAGATCAGCGTGGACCACTCGGTGGTGCAAGAACTCATCGACGCCGGGACGATCACCGCCGATGCCGCCCGGTCCCACCCCGAACGCAACGTGATCACCCGTGCCGTTGACTCCGCTCGCGCCGTGCAGGCCGATTTCTGGATGCTGCACGCGGGGGAGGAGCAAACGTTGTTGCTGTGCAGTGACGGTTTGGTGGGCGAACTCACCGCAGAAGAAATCGGCGACATCTTGAATAGCCCCGGCGATCCGGACAAGATCAGCCGGGACCTGCTCCACCGGGCGATCGACGGTGGCGCACGGGACAACGTCTCGGCCGTAGTGGTCCGACTGCAGATGGAATACGACGATGCAGGCTGGGTGCACCTACCGGCGTGGGATGAGGATTTGGACGACACATTGCCGCGGCCGGGTGCTGAAGCGCTCCGGTGAGAAAGGTTGATCAGATGGTGACCCACTCCTACCGCACCGGCACCTGGACGGGCCTGCAAGCCGCTTCCGGGGTGGCGCTCCTGTCCCCGGACTTCGAGGTGAACACCGTGCGCGCGCTGTGGCAGGCGATGTCCACCGACCTCCCGCTGCACCAGTGGCTCGAATCCCTCACCGCAGTCGGATTGTCCGGTCTGCCGGATTTCGCGCTGGCGCGGATCGAGGGCGAACGCGTCCGGATCCTGCTGCGCGGGCCAGTGGAAGCACTCGCCGATGGCACCGCGATCCGGGCTGAGGAGATGAGCACCTGGCGTGAGCACGTGGGCCAGGCACCACAGCATCTGCGCCTGAGCGCACCGGAGGACGGCGGGGAGCATTGGCCGCTGCACCTCGGGGTGGTTCGGGCGGCAGCGATCGAGTTCGAGGGGGGCGCCCAGGGCCCCTCCGCCTCGCAGTTACCGGCCCAGGCGGCACATGAAGCGAACGCCGCCGCGGCGGGGGCCGACGACGACGCACGCCCGGGCGGCAGCGGCGGCAATGAGGCCGAGGGGCACCTCGAGGACGAGAGCTCCAATGTGCCCGGACTTGAGGTGGGGTCCGCCTCGACCGCAGTAGTCAGCGGCGAGGAGCATGACGTTGCCGGGCCGCCCTCCCAGAGGACGGGCCCCCTAGGGGACGAAGACGACCAGGGGGTGGCGGGGCAGGACACCGACGCGGTCGAGGATGAGGCCGATCGCGGCGTGACCACTCAGGATACGCACGCGGTCGAGAACGAGGACGACGATGCGGCCGATGTAGCGGGAGGGGCAGCCCCTGACTCCGCCGGGGGCTCGCAACCGTCGGGGCAGATCATCGACTCCCTGCCCTGGGACGTCCCGGCGCTGACGGACGGCGAGGCCCGG
>DATGSR010000158.1:0-10047 GCA_035302405.1 Beutenbergiaceae bacterium | reverse complement strand
GAGTCGGCTGACGACCAGTCCGGCGGTTCCGCCGATGAACCTCCTGGACCGCAGGATTATGAGCACCCCGAACCTGGCGAGGACATCGACGATGAGGGGCAGGCAGGTGCCGAAGCCGCGGCGGTGTACTTCGTGGAGTTGTACTCGTACGTCTACGCGACCGGTGACTTCGCGACCTGGGACGAGTTCACGACGGAGGACTGCAACTTCTGCGCCGGTGTGCGCGAGCGGCTCGAAGCCCATTACGACGAAGGTGGGTATGCGGTTGCGGATGCACCAACTTTTGAATCGGTCAACGCGCACGTGCAGGAATCTGATGCCGGCGACTTCTCGGTTGATGTCGTCTTCTTGTCACCCGAAGTCACATGGATAGGGGCTGATGGTGATGTCGTCGAAGATTTTGCAGAGGTGCGTACTCGAATCTGGGTGCTGCTGGAGCACCGTGAAGATTCGTGGCTGGTCGGCGGTGTGACAGGAGAGGAACTCGAATGATCGCACCTTCCTTGTCCGCAGCCGCTTTGCTCACGATCGCTTTTGGCCTCTTTTCGCTACAGGCCTCGGATGATCCCTCGAAGGCCCCCGATACGAGCGGGTCATGGGGCACAGATGTGAAGGAAGGGGACGACCCCGAAATTGAGGTAAATGGCGCGTCCGAATCTGCGGATGCTGCTGAAGGTCACGGGGAGGGGACAGGAGCCACGGACTCCCAGCACCAGCCTGAGCAGACCCGAGAGCACACCGTCTTGCCGCCAGGTGCGGGGCCGGTGGTGGAGCAGGTGGCGTGGCCGGATTTCAGTAGGGCGTTGCCTGACTGTGGGGTGATGGATGAGGTTAGTTGTTATGACCCGGAGTCCGGAGAACGCTTTTATGCGTGGCCGCCCGCCGCTGATGGTGATGAGGGACCTGCTGAGGACGACGAAGAATCCCCGGTGGTCGTGACCGGTGCGCAGTTGGCTACTGCCGTGCGTGAATTCGTGCGAGTGCAAATTGCCCCGGCACCGTTGATAATCCAGCCCGAGCAGGACTGGCATTTGGTGAACTTACCGGTAATTGTGCGTACCGAGCCGAATGCTCAGGAGTTTAGTGCTGAGTTGTTGGGGTTACCGGTAGATATTCGGGCGGAACCGGTGTCGTACTCGTGGGACTTCGGTGATGGTTCTGCCGTGCTCAACACCACCGAGGCCGGTGCGCCCTACCCGGATGAGACGATCACGCATTCCTACACCGAGGTAGGGGAGTATCAGATCACGATGGTTGCGTATTGGTCGGGTTCGTTCCGGGTGGGCGGTGGCCCGTGGATCGAGATTGACGGGCTGGGCGTGACTTCCTCAACGAGCCCGCTGCTGGATCTGCAGGCCCGCACCACCCGCCTGGTCGGCTGAACCAACGATGCGAGCGTGAGGGTCTTACCTTTCCTTTTCGGCGGGGCGCTAGCCTGGGGCGAGTCCAGGGAGCAAGCCGTAACCTTGTCGATCTGCTGAATCGCCTGTTGGTGAGAACTGATGAACTGTTGCCCTTTCCGCCTGGTTCGTTCCGCCGTCGGCCGTCGTTCCCTACCCTGATGCGCAACCTACCGACGGGATGAGGCAATGACGACGAAGACCGAAACGGGTCACGACATCGACTTTTCTTTCGAGCCAGTTCCCCTGCGCGCACGACGAAGTTTCTGGTCGGTGGGCTTCGTGATGCTCGGGTTCACCTTCTTCTCTGCATCGATGAGCGTGGGCGCCAGCCTGGGCAACGGCCTGAACTACGCCGATTACCTGTGGGCGATCATGATCGGTGGCGTCATCCTTGGTGCCTACACCGGCGCCCTTGGCTTCATGGGCGCCAGGACCGGGATGGGCTTTGACCTGCTCGCCCAGCGTGCCTTCGGCAGCAAGGGGTCCTACCTGCCGTCCTTTCTCATCGCCCTCACGCAGATGGGCTGGTTCGGCGTCGGCGTGGCGATGTTCGCCCGACCCACCGCGGAGATGTTCGGCATTAGTCCGTGGGTCATCGTCATCATCGCCGGGGCATTCATGACCGCCTCGGCCTATTTCGGCATCAAGGCCATCGAGATCGTGAGTTTTATCTCCGTGCCGCTGATCGCCGGGTTGGGCTCCTATTCGATGTTCGCGGCCATCACCGAGGGCGGCGGTGTTGATGCGGTCTTCGCGGCATCCACCGGTATGCCGCTGGTGGTCGGCATCGGGTTGGTGATCGGATCCTTCATCTCCGGCGGCACGGCCACCCCGAACTTCACCCGGTTCGCGCGCACCCCGTTCTCAGCGGTCGTGACCACCGTGGTTGCCTTTTTCCTCGGCAACACCCTGATGTTCAGTTTCGGGGCCGTCGGCGGAGCCTTCACCGGTGAGGACGACATCTTCTACGTCATGATCGCCCAAGGGCTGGCCATCCCGGCGCTGATCGTGCTCGGCGCGAATATCTGGACGACGAACAACAATGCGCTGTACACCACCGGTCTGGGCTATGCGAACGTCACGAAGATCAACAAGAAGCCCCTGGTGCTCATCGCCGGCATCCTTGGAACCGTGGGGTCGTTGTGGCTGTATGACAACTTCATCGGCTGGCTGAACTTCCTCAACGCCACCTTGCCCCCGATCGGGGCCATCATCATCGCCGACTACGTGACCAACCGACGTGCCTACGATCCGGCGTTGCCGCCACAGCGGACCGTCGTCGTGGGCGGACTGGTGGGTATCGTCGCCGGTGCGCTGGCCGGATGGTTCATCCCATTCGGTATTGGCGCTATCAACGCTGTCCTGGTGGCATGGGCGTGCTACTTCGTCGGCCGCTACGTGGCAACAAAGGGGACCGACGGGCAACAGACGCCTGCCAGGGGCGACACCATCGACGAAACACCCGCGGAGGAGAACGCTGGATGAACCTGCTGATCAAGGACGTCCGGATCGAGAATGCGGCCGAACCCACCGACATCCGGATCGCGGACGGCAAGTTCGCGCAGATCGGCTCCGGGTTGCAAGCAGCCGACGGTGAGCAGGTGGTGCAAGGCCGCGGCCGGTTGTGCCTGCCCCCGATCATCGAATCCCATGTGCACCTGGATTCGGCGCTCACCGCGGGCCAACCGAGGTGGAACGAATCGGGCACGCTGTTCGAAGGCATCGAGGTCTGGGCAGAACGCAAGGCCGACCTGACCGTCGAGGACGTCAAGGACCGCGTCAACCGGGCGGTGCGCCAACAAGCACGTTTCGGTGTGCAATTCATCCGCACCCACGTGGACGTGACCGATCCCGGACTCACCGCGCTGCACGCACTGTTGGAACTGCGTGAGGAACTGGCCGATTCCATCACGCTGCAACTGGTCGCCTTCCCCCAAGAGGGGATCGAGTCCTACCCCGATGGACGTGGTTTGATGCGGCGGGCGGCGCAGATGGGCGTGGACGTGATCGGGGCCATCCCGCACTTCGAGTTCACCCGGGAGTACTCGGTCAGTTCCCTGCACTATGCCGTGGAACTCGCCCAGGAGTTCAACCTGCTGGTTGACGTGCACTGCGATGAGATCGACGACGAGGCCTCCCGCGGCTTGGAGACGCTCGCCACCCTGGCGTACGAGCGCGATATGGGCTCCCGGGTGACCGCCAGCCACACCACCGCGATGCACTCCTACAACAACGCGTACGTGAACCGGTTGATGCGGCTGTTGCGCATGAGCGGTATCAACTTCGTCTCCAACCCGTTGGTCAACACCCACTTGCAAGCCCGCACCGACACCTATCCCAAACGTCGCGGGGTGACCCGGGTGAAGGAACTGACCGAGGCGGGCCTGAACGTCAGTTTCGGCCAGGACGACATCGTGGACCCGTGGAACCCGCTGGGCACGGGCAACCTGCGGGATGTGGTGCTGAACGGGTTGTACGTCACCCAGATGATGGGCCACCAACAGATCCTGGACTCCTACCGGTTCATCACCCACAACGCCGCCCGGACCCTGAACCTGTCCGGATACGGCATCGAGGTGGGCAATCCGGCGAACTTCATCATTTTCGACGCCGAATCCTGGTACGAGGCGCTCAGTTTCAACGCGCCCGTGCTCGCCTCCTACCGGGATGGCCGCCTCCTCGCCAGGGCAGAGCCCCTTGACCACGAGGTGCTCTTCTAGCGCCACAGCCGAGGGCTGGCCAATAGGTTTCCGGACGAAGGAGGGCGCGCAGAGAGCAGTCTTAGGGCGGCGCGCCCGTACGATGAGGCACATGCGCGCCGGTGTCACGACCAATGAAGAGCCGACAGTCTCACGCCGGGAGCAGATACTTGAGGCTGCCGCTGACCTGTTCGCCAGGCACGGGTTCAAGGGTGTGTCGATCTACGCCATCGGAGACGCCGTCGGTACGTCCGGACCGGCGCTCTACCGACACTTCGCCAGCAAGGAAGCACTGTTGGCGGAAATGCTGATCGGGGTCAGCCAGCGACTACTCCACGGCGGTCAGCAGCACCTGGCCACGGCTGGGCCCGGGGAGGAGCTGCTTCGCCGTCTCATCGATGCGCAGGTGGATTTCGCGTTGATGCATCCCGCGCTGATCACGGTGCACTTCCGGGACCTGGACCAGGTGGGCGAGGAAGAGCAGCGCCTCGTGCGGCGATTGCAGCGGGAGTACGTCGAGATCTGGGTGACAGCGATCCGTAGGGCGTTCGAAGGGGTCGGGGAGGAACTGGCACGGTCGGCCGCCCATGCGGTGTTCGGGCTGATCAACTCCACCCCGCACTCTGCCCGCTTGGATGCCGAAGAGTCCCGGGACTTGCTGCGGGAGATGGCCTTCAGCGCACTACTGGGGGCCGGCCGGCCCGGCGCGGTGCAGTAGCGGCAGGGCGCGCGGACAGGTTACGCATCGCCGTGCTGCGGGCGCGCGGAGAGGTTGTTCATCGCCGGGCTGGGGGCGCGGGTACGGCTCGCCGCTGACGTGTTCGGTCAGAGTGGCAGACCCAGGTTACGGGCGATCACCAGGCGTTGGATCTCCGAGGTTCCCTCACCGATTTCCAGGATCTTGGCGTCCCGGTAGTAGCGGGCAGCGGGGAATTCCTCCATGAACCCGTTACCCCCCAGGACCTGGGTGGCGGTGCGGGCCGCGGACACCGCCGCCTCGGTGGAGTACAACTTGGCGATCGCCGCCGCCTTGGTGACTTCCTTCGCCGAGCGGCGCCCGGCGTCGCGCTCGTCCTTGAGCCAGGCGGCCTTATAGGTCAACGTCCGGGCGGCCTCTACGGCCACCGCCAGATCGGCGATTTGGAAAGCCACGCCTTGGTTGGCCCCGATGGGGCGGCCGAACGCCTCGCGGGAGCGGGCATAGTCGGTGGACAACTCCAGGCAGGCTCGGGCCAGGCCGAGCGCCAGTGCCGATATGGCCACCCGGCCATCGTCCAGGGCCATGAGGAACTGGCGCAGCCCCGCACCTTGCTCGCCCAGGAGGTTCTCCGCCGGGACGCGGCAATCGGCGAACGTCAGGCCGCGGGTGTCCGAGGCGTTCCACCCGAGCTTGCGGTATGGAGGATCCACGGTGAATCCCGGGGTGCCGGAGGGCACCAGGATGGTGCTGATCTGCCCGCTACCGTCGGGGTTCTGTCCGGTGCGAGCGGTGACGGTGACGACCGAGGTGATCGGGGTGCCGGAGTTGGTGATGAAACTCTTCGCTCCGTTGATCACCCACTGGTCATCGTCCAGCCGTGCCCGCGTGCGGGTGGCACCCGCGTCCGAGCCGGCCTCGGGTTCGGTCAACCCGAATGCCGCCAGGGCACGGCCGGCAACTAGATCCGGCACCCACCGTTCCTTCTGCTCCTGGGTGCCGAACGACAGGATCGGGTTGATCCCCAAGCCGACCCCCGCGGACAGGGTGATGCCCACGGCCTGGTCCACTCGGCCCAACTCCTCAATGGCCACGCACAGTGAGGCGAAGTCCCCCTCGGCGCCGCCGAACTCCTCCGGAGCGGTGAGCCCGAACAGGCCCAGTTCCCCCATCTTCGGGATCAGGTCCACCGGGAAGTGGTGTTCCCGATCCCACTGTGCGGTGAACGGCGCGATCTCGGCTTCGGCGAACTCCCGCACGGTAGCCCGGAACATCTCGTGTTCCTTGGTCAATTCGAACATCCCGGCTCCTTCCGAAGGGCCCCGGCTGGGCCCGGCCCCACATCGGGTCCGCGCAGAACGTCAGCGGTGCCGTTGCGGTCGCCCTCAGGTTAGCGGTCACTAACTTCGGCTGTCCAGAGTTTGGACGTCGAGGGTGCCGGGGACGCTCCCGCCTGCCGGAAAGCGCTTGCCGAAATGGTTCGAAGTCAGGCATGATGAGGGCGGCCCGCCGGCCGGCAATGGTGAGCACGTGCCTGCGCGACGCGCTGACCGCTACCGATCCTGACCTCCGGGCCGCGGCCGAAGCGCCACGGGACGGCAGGGGCCACGTACCTGCCGAGTGGTCCGGACGCCGTCCGGCACAACTGAGAAGGAGTAACGCGTGAGCAAAGTCGCACTGGTCACCGGTGGTAACCGCGGCATTGGGCAGGGCATCACCCGCGCCCTGCTGGCTGAGGGGTACGCGGTGGGAATCCTGGCCACCCGGGAAGAACCCGCCGAACTCATGGCTGAACTGCGCGAACTGGGCGACGTCACCTACACCCGCGGGTCGGTTGCGGACCTGGAGGACCATCAGCGGTACGTCGGCGACGCGCTGGAGCGTTGGGGCCGGATCGACCTACTGGTGAACAACGCCGGCGTGGCTCCCCAGGTGCGCGATGACATCCTGGTCGCCACCCCGGAGAGCTACGACCGGGTGATGGAGATCAACCTGCGTGGCCCGTACTTCCTCACCCAACTGGTCGCCAACGAGATGGTCAAGGCTCGCCGGCCGGAGCATGATTCCGCCGTGCAGGGCACGATCATCAACGTCTCCTCCACCTCGGCGGTCACGGTATCCACCAACCGCGGCGAGTACTGCATCTCCAAGGCGGGCATGGCCATGTCGACCCAACTGTGGGCCGCACGCCTTGCCCCGGAGGGAATCGTCGTCTATGAGGTGCGGCCCGGAGTCATCGCCACCGACATGACCGCCGGCGTAAAGGAGAAGTACGACGAGCAGTTCGCCGCGGGGCTGGCCCCCATCCCGCGGTGGGGCACACCGGCCGACGTCGCCGGCGCCGTCGTGCAACTCGCTGCCGGCCGCATGCCCTACTCCACCGGCGAGGTCATCAACGTCGACGGCGGAATGCACATCCCCCGCCTGTGACCCCATGCCGGCTCGCCGGGCCGCCACGGCAGGATCGATCCGGCGCACGATCGGCTGACACACCAAGACCCGCTCCCGCCGGGCCCGCCCGGCACTGCACCGCCACGAAGGAACACCTATGCCACTTGCTGACATCGACACCGCCCCCACTATGACGATCGCCGGCCACCAGGTTCCGGTGGTGAGTGCCAACACCGTGGTGGTGGGCACCGGTTCAGCCGGCTTCGCCGCCGCGGACCGGCTCTGGGAGTTCGGGCAGGACGACGTGGTCATGGTCACCGACAAGGTCGGCGCCGGAGCCAGCCGCAACGCCGGTTCGGACAAGCAGACCTACTACAAACTCTCCCTATCCGGCGAGGAAGCCGACTCCGTACACGAGATGGCCCGCACCTTGTTCTCCGGCGGGGCGATGGACGGCGACAACGCACTGGCCGAGGCGGCCCTGTCCGCTCGTGCGTTCCTGCGCCTGGCCGACCTCGGCGTGCCGTTCCCGCAGAGCCGCTTCGGAGAGTTCGTCGGGTACAAGACCGACCACGACCCGCGCCGCCGGGGCACCTCCGTGGGCCCCTACACCTCCCGTTCGATGGTGGAGCAACTGGAGAAGAAGGTCGCCCGTAACGGCACCCGCATCTTCGACAACTGCCGAGTGATCGACCTGATCGTCCACGAGGGGGCCGTCGCCGGGTTGCTGGTGCTGCGCACCGACGTGCCCCAAAACTCCGATCGCAGCCCCTACCTGCTGCTGCGCTGCACCAACATCGTCTACGCCACCGGCGGGCCCGCGGGCATCTACGCCACCCGGGTGTTCCCCAACGGCCAATGGGGCGCCTCCGGGGCGGCCTACCGGGGCGGCGTGCGCGGCAAGGGCGTCACCGAGTGGCAGTTCGGACTGGCCTCGATCAAACCCCGGTGGAACGTCTCCGGCACCTACATGCAGGTGATCCCCCGGTTCGTGTCCACCGATGCCGACGGCAACGATGAACGGGAGTTCCTCACCGAGGCCATCCCGGACTACGGCCGGTTGATGTCCCTGGTGTTCCTCAAGGGCTACCAGTGGCCCTTCGATGTGCGGAAGGCTGCTGATGGCTCGTCCCTGATCGACCTGCTGGTGTACCGCGAGACCGTCCTACGCGGGCGGCGGGTGTTCCTGGATTTCCGCTCCAACCCGGTGCGCGCGGAGTTCGATCCCAGTGCGCTGGACGCCGAGGCTTATGAGTATCTGGACAAGGCCGGAGTGCTGTTCGGCACTCCGATCCAGCGGCTGCGCCGGATGAACGAACCTGCCTACCAGTTCTACTTGGACAAGAACCCCTACGTGGATCTGGAGCAGGAGATGCTCGAGGTGGACGTGTGCGCCCAGCACAACAACGGCGGCCTGAGCGTGGACGCCTGGTGGCAGTCCAACGTGCCCGGCTTCTTCCCCGTGGGTGAGGCCGGCGGGGCGCACGGGGTGTACCGTCCCGGTGGCTCGGCGCTGAACTCCGGTCAGGTCGGCGCCACGCGCGCGGCCCAGTACATCGCCGCCAAGCGCACCTCGGACCCGGTGGATGAGGCCGCCTTCGCCGCGGCCGCCGAGCCCGTCCTGGCCGATGCCACCGGACTGGTTCGCACCGCTACCCAGCGTGCCGCCGACGGCGCGGAGGACAACACCGGGACGCTGCTCACCGCGGTGCAGGAACTGATGAGCGCCAAGGCCGGCCCGGTCCGGTCGGCGCAGTCGATCAACGAGGCGCTGGTGCAGGTGCACCAGTGGCTGACCGAGTATTCCGACCAGATCAGCGCCGATGCCAAGTCTCGCCGGTCGATCAACCGCACCTTCCTGGTCCGCGACATCCTCACCACGGCCTACGTGTACCTGTCGGCGATGGCCGACTACGTCGCCCGCGGTGGACGCTCCCGCGGTTCGGTGCTGTACACCGATCCCGAAGGCGAGCTGCCGAAGGTGGGCTACGGACCTGATGCGCAGGAGGAGTTGGACCTACCGGAACTGTTCCGCTTCACCCTCGACGACGGCGCCCTGGCGGACCAGGTGCAGGAAGTCGCCTGGCTCGCCCCCGAGGGTGCAGCAGCGCCCGTGGGGCACGACGGTACCGAGCGGCCCGACGACGGTGGCGGGGATTGGACCCAGATCGTCGAGCGGGATCCGGCAGACCCCGCCGGGCGGCCCCTGTTCCGGTGGCGCCCGGTGCGGCCCATCCCCGCCGATGACGACTTCTTCGAGAACGTCTGGCGGGACTTCCGGGAGCACGGCAACATCTACTAGCCGCTCCTAACCCTGCCGCGGCTCGGGGGCGGGCGTGGCGCAGGGGTGGGCGTGGCGCAGGGGTGGGCGTGGCGCAGGGGCTCAGGGCTCCGCCAGTGACCACAGGGCCAGGCCGGATACGGTGAAGACGCCCAGGCGATCGCCGTCGGTGGCGTAACTGAAGCTGCGGAAGTCTGCGATCTGCACGTCCCACAACTCCTCACCGGTGGTCACGTCGGTACCACGCAAGGTCGGCTCGTCATCGATCGTGGTCCAGGCGGCCACGTGACCCGAGCCAAAGCAGGGGCACACGGGGAATGCACCCGGGCGGGTCCACAACAGGCTGCCGTCAGTGCCATCCAGTGCGTACCACGTGGACTCCGACCACAGCAGCAGGTTCTGTGACAGCCGCACGAACGGCGAGGGCACCAGGAGGTCGCCGGTGTTGAACGTCCAGATCTCGGCACCGTCGCGCGCTTGGAGCTCGCCGGGTTCGGCGGACACTGCCCCACTCGAGCCGAGCGCATCGTCGACTGGTATGGCGGTGCCCTCAACCGGCGTCGCGCGGCCGGCCCG
>DATGSR010000157.1:0-10719 GCA_035302405.1 Beutenbergiaceae bacterium | reverse complement strand
CCGGCAGCAAAGGCCCATCAGTATTTGCCACTCCGGGTGCGGAGCCGGCTCAGCGCGCTAGCGTGGACTCGTCCCGGGGCCGCCGGGCCGCAGCCGAAACGAGGAGGATGCGATGAAGGGGAGAGTGGCGTTCATCGTGGGCGCCGCGGTGGGCTACGTGCTGGGAAGCCGAGCCGGCCGGGAGCATTACGACAAACTCAAGGAGCAAGCCAAGGCGCTGTGGGAGAACCCCAGTGTGCAGGAGAAGGTCACGGCCGCTGAGGACCGGATCGGGGACGCGATGCGCGAGCAGGGCGCCTATGTCGCCGAGAAGATCACCGACACGGTGAAGGACACCTTCAGTTCCGGCTCCGAGGACCAAGGAGTCCAGCCGCCGGACGAGCCCTATCCGCCGCCCCCGCGCAGCGCTGGGTGACCTGGCTCCGCAGCGCCGGCTGGTCAGCGTCGTCGGCGGATGCTGGCCGGGAACGACATGGGCGTCCGGGCGCCGCGGTTGCGGCTCCCGGGCGCTCGCGTCCCGCGGGCAGGCCTGGATCACGTCCCCCAGGGCGCCCAGTTCGGCGCTGGTGACCCCCAGGCCGTAAGCGGCTTTGATGAGGGTCTGCTGCACCGCGTAGGCACAGTGGAACCGGTCGTCCGGGGGTAACCAGTGCGCGGCGTCCGAAGCGCCCTTGTCCTGGTTCGCCGCTCCGTCGACAGCGATCAGATTCGCCGGATCGTTCGCGAACCCGAGGGCGAGCATCGGCGGCCAGTCGTGCGCGCCCTTGCTCCACGCGTCGGCCAGGGCCACCACATGGTCGATCTGCACCAGCCCGCTGGTCTCCGGGCCCCGCTCGAAGGGGATCGTGTGACCGGTGTAGGGATCGTGCAACATCCCCGAGACCACCACGCACGGCTGCAACTGGTCCACCACCACGCCGGTGAGCCAGTGCGCCAACTGGTCGTTGCGGGTGTCGCACCCATTGCCGTCGACGTCGAACCACGGCGGGCCGAAGTGATCCCGGTCGTACCCGGCCAGCGGTCGCGGTTCCACCACGGCCAGGTCCTCCAGCGCGGCCAGCGCCGCATCGACCCGCTCACCGGGCACGATCCACGCGGGAGCCGGGCGCACCTGGGTCCACCAGGTCGGGGCCACCACCGCCAGCACCGCGGCCAGGCCGCAGCCCGCCAGCATCCGCAGCAGGCGGCGAAGCCGGCGCGAGTCGGTACCGAGCAAACTGGCGAGGGCGTTCACTGGATTGAATCTGGCAGGTACCCCGGCCGTGCGTGTCCGCGCGAGTTGCGGTTGTGGACCACGCCACAGAGCGGTGCCGGATGTGGACGGGGATCCACCAGTCCGGATAGGCAAGACTGGTGACCATGAACAGCGGTGAGCCCAGCCCCTCCAAGGGTGGACCCAACCCATTCAAGACGGCTGGTGACCATGACCAGCGGTGAACCCACTCCCTCCCAGGTGCGCCGATGGCGCCGCTATCTTGCCGAGGAGCGCGCCGAGGCCGAGCTCTATCGGTCCCTGGCCCAGCGCCGCAGCGGGGAAGAGGCGCGGATCCTGCAGGAGTTGGCGGAGGCAGAGGGTCGCCACGCGGCCCACTGGGAAACGCTGCTAAAGGGGCGCCCCGGACGGCCGCGGCGACCTTCGCTGCGGTCCCGGCTGCTTATCGCCCTGGCCAAACGGTTCGGTTCGGTGTTCGTCCTCGCCTTGGCCCAACGGGCCGAATCCCGCTCGGCGTACTCCCAGGACGCCGATGCCACCCGCACCATGGCCGCCGATGAGCGGATCCACGCCGAGGTGGTCCGCTCCCTTGCCGCGCGGGGACGTGCGCGGTTGTCCGGTTCCTTTCGGGCCGCGGTTTTCGGGATGAACGACGGGCTGGTCTCCAACCTCGCCCTCGTACTCGGCATCGGCGCAGCAGGGGTGTCGACCAACGTCATCCTGCTCACGGGGCTGTCGGGGTTACTGGCCGGGGCGTTGTCGATGGCCGCAGGGGAGTACATCTCGGTCCAGTCCCAACGCGAACTAGTCAACGCCTCCAGCCCCAGCCCGTCGGCCCACACCGCGATCGGGCACCTCGATGTGGACGCCAACGAACTCGCCCTGGTGTATCGGGCGCGGGGGATGTCCGAAGAGGAAGCGGCGGCCCACGCCGCCGAACAGTTGGCTGCGGCGGACTCCCCGCACGTGCCGCCACTGATCTCGCACGCAGCGCCGGAGGAACTCGGGTCGCCGTGGAGCGCTGCCCTGGCGAGTTTCTGTTTCTTCGCCTCCGGTGCCGCGATCCCGGTGTTGCCCTACCTGTTCGGCGCGAACGGGGTCACTGCGGTGCTGCTCGCAGCCGGGCTGGTGGGTTTGGCGCTACTGGTGACCGGCGCGATCGTCGGCGTGCTCTCCGGGTCCACGCCGTGGCTGCGCGCGTTGCGACAACTGGCCATCGGATGGGGTGCGGCTGCCGCCACCTACGCCCTCGGGTTGGCCTTCGGCGTGGCGGTCGGCTGACCGCCAGGAGCCGCTTCTCGATCGGGAGTGCCCTCGGATGCGTGCGGGCCCGCCGCAGCAGCGCCGGTCAACATTGCCATCGCTCGGGACCCCAGCAGCCAACCATCTGCGCCGCGCACTTCCGGCACCGGCCGGGTGGCGTCGTCGTCCTCCCCTCCGGGCCCGGGCCCCGGGGTGCCGTGGGACAGCACCTGCTCCGACGGGCTCAACTCCCGGATCGCGATAGCGGCTACCGCGCCGGGGAACTCGTCGGCGAACTCCCGGTAGATCACCGGATCGTGCTGGCCGTCATCGCCGACCAGGACCCACCGGATGTGGGGGAAGTCGCGGTGCAGCCGGCGCAAGGCGCGGCGCTTGTGTTCCCGTCCGGAGCGGAACCAGCCGGTGTTGGTCGGGCCCCAGTCGGTCATGAGTTTCGGCCCCGGCGGGAAGCCGGCGGCGTGCAGGAACTCGGTGATCGCCGGCACCGCGTTCCACGCCCCGGTGGACAGGTAGAACACCGGTAGGTCCGGGTGCCGGCGGGTGAGACGGCGATAGAAGTCGGCCATTCCGGGCACGGGGCGGCGGGCGCTGGAGTGACGCAGGAACGTGTTCCAGACGGCGATCAACGGCCGGGGCACGTAGGTAACCATCACGGTGTCGTCGATGTCGCTGATCAGGCCCAACGCTTGGTCCGGGCCCACGATGCGGACTCGTGCCGGCACCGGGGCGCTGGCCCGGGCCCGGATCGTCACCTGGTGCCAGCCGGGTGCCAGGCCATGATCCGGCACCTCCAGGTCGATGTAACCACCGCGATCAGCGCGGGTGTGATGGGTGACGCCGTTGATCGTCACGGTTGCCGGAATCATGCCCACCGGGGCGGTGAGGTAGGGGCGCCAACCGCGGCCGGGGGCGGTGGGTGTATCTGCCTCGGCATCGGAGGTTGGCAGCGGACGGCGGGTCATCACCACCCGGCCCAGCACCCGCAGCATCGTCGGCGAGCCGTAGCCGGTGTGGGCGATCGTGCGCGGCCGCCAGCCGCGGGCGCGGAGCACATGCACCAGCCGGCGCATGACGGCGTCCTCGATCGTGGCCGCGATGTGGGTGGTCCCGGACATGGACGTCACCTTACGCACCCCGACGGACAGTGTGGACGACGACGCGTGGCGGCTCTACTTGATGGTCAGAGTTCCTTCGAGCGCCCGCCGAATTCGCGCCGGTCCACCACTTCCCGGTGGGAGGTGTTCGCCCCGACGGCCTGCATGATGAGGGACACGATGATCGCCAGTGCCCCGGCTGCCATGCAGATGTAGCCGGTCATGGTCAGGTCCACTGCGTCGATGTTGTCGCGGACGGCGAAGGCGAGGATCGCCCCGACCACGAGCAAGAAGATGCCCAGTCCGATTCGCATGTGCGTCCTCCATGTCAATGGCGTGCCCGGGTGAGCACGCGGGGCACGGTGCCGCCACGATCATCGTGGCGCAGGTTGGCCCGCGCGGCATCTGCAGGGCTGTCGCTTGTGCGCCCAGGGGTGAGCGTGGGTTCGTGTGCGCGTTCCTGGGCGTAGGTGCGCGAGCCTCCCAGCGCGTTGTTCGCGTGCTCTCTGACGCGCGGCGTGCGTGCCTCCCAGCGCGTGGTGCGGGGCGTGGGCTCTATGCGGGGCCGATGAGGGTCAAGACTCCGGGGTCTACTGTTGCGGCGGGTGTACGGTACCCAGCACCGTGCCCGGGCTGGCGGCCGCCTCGGCTCGCTCGCGCAGGGTCTGGGCCTCAGCCTTCGTCATCGGACTGTGTGCACCGCAATAGAGGCAGTCGACGGCGTACGTGGTGGAGATCCTCACCGTGGGGATAAAGAAGACGGTCAACTTGCGCTCGTCCTCGATGAGACGGTGCCCGGCAGGGTTGCCGCACCGCCCGCAGGTCAGCGTCATGGTCGCCAGCACAGTCCGGTACGGCTTGACGCCTCCGATGAGGATCATGCCCCCAGGGTACGAGAGGCGGCCCGGTGGGGAGGGACACGTGGACCGCTGGGAGTGAGACGCCGCCCGGTGCGGTGTCACACCACGCCGTGCGGCGGTGCGGAGTCACACGACGGCGCGCGGCCCGGTGGGGAGCCACACGCCGTACGGTCCGGTGGGGAGCCACACGCCGTGCGCGGCCCGGTCAACTCAGTTCCACGCGTCCCGCGGGGGTGTTCAGGTGCGCCACCAGGCGGGTCTCCGCGCCGGCCGACAGGGGTAGGTTCACATCCAGCAGTTGGAGCACGTGCCGGTCGCGCTGGGCGTGCGGCGATTGGCCGTACAGTTCCAGCAACTCCACGGAGGGCAAATCGTCGCTCAGCGCCGGGTGTTCGGTCTCGCCCCAGGCGATGAGGAACGGGATCACCGTGGGCTCGGTCGGGGGGTGGCTCAGACGCCAGTGCAATTCCCCGCCGGTGGGGGTGCGCCGCGACAGCGGGTCCAACGGCCCGGGATCGTAGCCGCCCTCACGGGCACGCGCCACCGTGGCCAACGGGTTCGAGGGCTGGACGGCGAAGGTCACCAGCCTGGGCCGGCGCAAGGTATGGATCCCGAACATCGTGACGGGGCGGCTGTCGGCACGATCGGGATCCGGACCGATGATCTCCAGGTAACTCCGCACCCGCGCACCGCCCACGGTGAGGGCGACCAGGTAGTTCGCGGTGCCCCCGGGATGGGACCCTCCCGGAGCCGGGGTTACGCCGGTGCGTCGGCTGAACTCCGCCACCGCAGCATCCAGGTCCGGCCCGGCGTACACCAGGTGGTCCAGATCTACCGGAGTGGTTGGTCGCTGCACCATAGGCGAACCATAGGCCCTGGCCGACGACGGCGCAGCCGGTTGGCGCGGCCACGTCGCCGTGCGTAGTCGTGACCCGAGCAGGGATCAAGGCGTTGCCGGTTGGCGGCCG
The DNA here is from genome assembly GCA_035302405.1 of Beutenbergiaceae bacterium. Classification (GTDB taxonomy): domain Bacteria; phylum Actinomycetota; class Actinomycetes; order Actinomycetales; family Beutenbergiaceae; genus CALKWS01. The sequence continues at coordinate 5,321 of DATGSR010000157.1, read as the reverse complement.
GGCCGGATCACGACGTTGCCGGTTGGCGCGGCCACGTCGCCCTGCGTAGTTGTGACCCGAGTAGGGATCAAGACGTTGCCGGGTGAGGGCAGGCCGCCGTGCGTAGTCGAGGGCCGAGCCGCGCTGCGCCGCAGCGCACGTGCTCAGCGAAGCAGGCTGCGCAGCCCCCGCAGGGCCACCGACAACGGAGCCAGCCCTGGGGAATCCAGCGCCAGGATCGCCTCGAGCGACTCCTTCACCCGCCCGGCGGCCGCACCGATCTGGTCTGCCCAGGCATCGATCCGTTCCTGGGCGGGCGCGGGCTCGGTCTCGTTGAGGACGGCGGTGGTCAGCAACTCCGCGGTGGCGTACAGGTCATCGCGCATGGCCGCCCTGGCCAGGGTCTCCCATCGTTCATCGCGGGGCAGGTGTGCCACTTCGATGAGCAAATCGTCCACCCGGAAATGCGCCGAGACCGCGAAGTACAACTCGGCGGTCTCCTCCGGCGGGCAGTCCACCTCATCGGCTAGTTGCACCACGTCCAGCAGCGACGTGCTCGGCAGCAGCCCGGCGTGCTGTGCGGCCAGCTCCTCCGGTACGCCGGCCGCCCGCATCTCCTCGGTGCGCTCGTTGAACCTGTCCAACTCCGAACCCCGCAGGAACTCGGGCAACTGTCCGCGCAACCGGGTGACTCGCTCGGAGAAGCGATCGACCTCCGCGGTCACGTCCAACTGGTCATGCCGGTGGTGCACGAACCACCGGCTGGTGCGGTCCAGCAACCGGCGGAAGGACAGGTACAACGTGGTCTGCACCGCAGTGTCCACCTTGTTGTCCAGCGCTTCGACCGCATCGGTGAAGTCCTGCAGGTCGAAGATCTCCCGGGTGGCCGCGTAGGCCCGGGCCACCTGCTCACTGGTGGCGCCGGTCTCATCAGCGGCCCGGAACGCGAAGGTGATTCCGCCCCGGTTGACCATCGAGTTGACCACTGAGTTGATGATGATCTGCTCGCGCAACGGATGCTGCTCCAGCGCCTCGCTGAACCGTTCGCGCATCGGGGTGGGGAAGTACTCGGCCAGGGTGGTGCTGAACCAGGAACCCTCGGCGAACGAGGTCTGGGCCAAGTCGTCCTTCAGCGCCATCTTGACGTAGGCCATCAGCGCGCTGAACTCCGGCTGGGTCAGCCCCTCGCCGGCGCGGGCACGGGCGTCCAACTCCTCCTCATCGGGCAGGAACTCCAAAGACCGGTCCAGGTCACCGCGCCGCTCCAGCCACGTGATCAACCGGCGGTGCACGCCGAGCATTTCTGCGGATTGGGCGCGGGAGTTCATCAGCAGCACGTTCTGTTCGTAGTTGTCCCGCAGCACCAAGTCGGCGACCTCATCGGTCATCGAGGCGAGCAGATCGTTCCGTTCCTCCAGGGTCAACTCACCGTCCCGGACCACCTGGATGAGCGGGATCTTGATGTTCACTTCCATGTCCGAACTGCTCACGCCGGCGGAGTTGTCGATCGCGTCGGTGTTGATCGCCACCCCCGCCTTCGCTGCCTCGATCCGGCCGAGTTGGCTGGCACCCAGGTTGCCGCCCTCACCGACCACCTGGCACCGCAGGTCTGCGCCGTTGACGCGGATGGGGTCGTTGGCGCGGTCACCGATATCCAGGTGGGACTCACTGGAAGCCTTGATGTAGGTGCCGATGCCTCCGTTCCAGAGCAGGTCCACCGGCGCCCGCAGCACCGCCTTGATCAGATCGGACGGCGCCAGGTCGGTGACGTCGTCGTCCAGCCCGAGCGCGGTGCGCATCTGCGGGGTGATCGCGATCGACTTCGCGGTGCGGGGGAACACCCCGCCGCCCTCGCTGATCAGTTCCGAGTCGTAGGACTCCCATGTGGACCGGGGCAGTTCGAACAGCCGCTTGCGTTCGGCGAAGGAACGGGCGGCGTCCGGGTCGGGGTCCACGAAGACGTGGCGGTGGTCGAAGGCCGCGATCAGCCGGATGTGCTCCGAGGACAGCATGCCGTTGCCGAACACGTCCCCGCTCATGTCCCCGATGCCCACGACGGTGAAGTCCTGTGTCTGGGTATCCAGGTCCTTCTCCCGGAAGTGGCGTTTGACCGACTCCCAGGCGCCGCGGGCGGTGATGCCCATCGCCTTGTGGTCGTAACCGGCCGAGCCGCCGGAGGCGAACGCATCATCGAGCCAGAAGTCGTACTCGGCGGCGATCTCGTTGGCCACATCGGAGAAGGTCGCGGTGCCCTTGTCGGCGGCCACCACGAGGTACGGATCGTCGTCGTCATGCCGTACCACCCGCTCCGGGGGCACCACTTCGGCCCCGACGCGGTTGTCGGTCACGTCCAGCATGCTGCGGATGAACGCCCGGTAGGCGTCCTTGCCCGCAGCCATCCAGGCGTCCCGGTCCTGGCTCGGGTCCGGCAACTGCTTGGCGTAGAACCCGCCCTTGGACCCGGTGGGCACGATCACGGCGTTCTTGACCATCTGCGCCTTGACCAGCCCGAGCACCTCGGTGCGGAAGTCCTCCCGCCGGTCGCTCCAGCGAAGCCCGCCGCGGGCAACCTTCCCGAACCGCAGGTGTACCCCCTCCACCTCGGGGGAGTACACCCAGATCTCCACGGTGGGCACCGGGTCGGGGATGCCGGGCACCTTGGCGCAGTCGATCTTGAAGGAGATGTGTGCCACCGGGTCGCCGTCTGCGTCGGTGCGGTAGTAGTTCGTGCGCTGGGTCGCCTCGATCACGCCCATGTAGGCCCGCACCATCCGATCGTGGTCCAGGCTGGGCACGTCGTCCAGGGCGGTGATGATCTGCTGGGTCAGTTCCTCCTGCGCTTCCTCGCGGGCCCGCAGGTCCGCACCGGCGGGGTGGTCCGGATCGAACCTGGTCTGGAACAGGCGCACCAGCATGGTGGCCAGTTCGGGGTTCGCCACCAGCCCCGACTCCAGGTACTCCACCGAGAAGGCGGAGCCCACCTGGCGCAGGTAGCGGGCGATCGTGCGCAGGATGACCACCTCGCGCCAATCCAGCTCGGCGCGCAGCACCAGGTGGCCCAGCACGTCACTTTCGGCGGCACCGGTGTGCACCGCGAGGAAGGCCGCCTCGAACCGGTCGGTGGCGTTCTCGCCCTCCCACGCTTCCTCGCCCGGGGCCTCGAGCCCGAAGTCGTAGATGAACGCCTCCGGCCGGGTGTCGGTGGGCCGCACCCGGAAGGGGCGTTCGTCCAGTACCTCCACGCCCAGGTCGGTGAACGTGCCAAGCACCTGGGTCAGCGACAACGGGGTGCGGCGGTAGAGCTTCAATCGCCGGCGACCCGGTTTCGCCCTTTCGGGACGGTACAACGCCAACCCGGTGTCGTCGTCGTCGGTCAATGCCTCCAGCGCGAGCAGGTCGGAGACGGCCGCAGCAGGCTGCACCATCTCCTTGTAGGCCTCGGCGAACCGACCGGTGTAGGTGGCAACCAGGTCATAGGCCTGCTCCTCGGGCACCTGGGTGAGGGCGGCCTCCAAGAGTTTCTCCTCCCAGGTGCGGGTGGCCTGGACCAGCCGTTCCTGGATCTGCTCCAGATCCACCTCCGGTACCGCGGTGTCACGGTGTACCCGCACCACGAAGTGCACCTGAGCCAGCGGGGAATCACCCACCCTGGTGGTGTAGTCCACCGTCTCGGCGTCATAGGCGCTGCGCAGCACCTGCTCCATCGCCAGGCGCACCGCGGTGTTGTACCGGTCCTTGGGGATGTACACCAGGGCGGAGACGAACCGCCCGAACTCATCGGTGCGCAGGAACAACTTCGACCGGCGCCGCTCCTGCAGGTAGAGCACCTCGCTGGCCACTTCGGCCAGGGTGTCCACATCGGTTTGCAGCAATTCGTCCCGAGGGAAGGCCTCCAGCACGTTCAGCAGGTCCTTGCCGGTGTGGGACTGGGTCGTGAAACCGCTGCGTTCGAGCACCTCGCGAACCTTGTCCGCCGCGATCGGCAGGCGCAGCACCGATTCGGCGTACGCGGTGGAGGTGAGCATCCCCAGGAACCGGCGTTCGCCGATGACTTTGCCGTCGTCGTCGAACATCCGGATGCCGATGTAGTCCAGATACGTGGGCCGGTGCACGGTCGAGCGGGAGTTGGCCTTGGTGATCGTCAACAACCGCGGCTCGAGCGCGGTGGCCTGCGCCTCGGGCTGCAGACGCGAGTAGGGCTTCTCCGGCTCCCCGCGCAAGATGCCCAAGCCGCTATCGGGCACCGCGCGCAGCACGTGTTCACCATCGACGGTCTCCAGCAGGTACTCCCGGTAGCCGACGAAGGTGAAGTGATCGTCAACCAACCAGGACAGGAACTCCTGCGCCGGACCCACATCCCGCTCATCGACGCTCGCCGGGACGTGCTGCTCCAGGTCCGCCACGATCTGGCGGCACTTCTCGCGCATCGGTTCCCAGTCGGTGACCGCCCTGCGCACATCGCTCAGCACCGACTCCACCCGTGCCCGCAGCCGGTCGCGGTGCTCATCGTCGGTGAGCCGGTCCACTTCCAGGTGCATCCAGGACTCGGCGATGCCTGCCTCGCTGGGGGGACGTTCGTCCAGGACCCGGCGCAGGTTGCCCTCGTCGTCACGCTCGACCACCAGTTGGGGGTGCACCACCAGGTAGACGGACTGGCCCTCCTCGGCGGCCGCGGCGGTGATGGAGTCCACCAGGAAGGGCATGTCGTCGGTGCAGACCTGCAGCGCGGAGTGCGGGGAGGTCCACCCGTGGGCCCCCCGTTGCGGGGAGACCACGCGCACCAGCGCCTCACCCGGGCGGCGGCGGGCGGCCAAGTCATACATCGAGCGGACCACCCCGGCCAGATCGGCCGGGTCCCGTTCGGCCAGATCCTCCGGGGCCACGTGCTCCAGCACCCGCGGGAGCACGGCGGCGACCTCGGGGCCGTGCTCCTGGGCCCGCTCCGCGGCAGTTTGCAAGAGTTCGGTTCGGTCTGGCGCGGATTCCCGCAGGATCGGCATGGTCATGTTCACCCCTGATCGGTGCGCGACTGTTCGGGCCAGCCTATCCGCACTCCGTGGGACCGACTTCCCGTGGGGCCAGCTCCCATGGGCTACCTCCTAAGGAGCGGACTTCCCGGGGGCGAGCCCCCATGGGTCGAACTTCCCGTGGGCCGAGACTCGGTGACCGTCTTCTCGACCAGGCCGTCACCGCTAGGTATGCCGTTGCCGCTTCACGCGGGCACGTCCACCCATGAGGTGCCGGCCTGGACCGGCTCCACCCCGCCGCCGGTGAGTTCGCTGATCAGGTCGGCCAGGTCCGGCGCCTGCTCCGGGGTGATCCCGAGGCGGAGCCGGGCCGCG
>DATGSR010000156.1:0-2146 GCA_035302405.1 Beutenbergiaceae bacterium | reverse complement strand
ACCGCCAATGTGGCGCCCCCGGAGGCCGCCTCCGCGATCAGCCCTGCCGCTCTCTCCGTGCCGGCGTCGGCGTCGAACGGAACCCCAGCGCTCTGGATCACCGCGACCTTGCTCATCCACATCCTCCTCACCCGGGCATGCGGCCCGGGGTATGCGCGTCGATGCCCTGCAGCCATCCTGCTACGCCCGGGACATTTTCGGCAGGCTCGCTCGGAACTGACTCGAGGGTGCGTGGCCCAGGACACTCACAGTGGCGCCGCCGCTGCCGGCCCCTTAGTCTCGCCGGGGCGCATCACCAGAAGCCGCACCTGTCGATCGCGACGGTGGGCACAGACGACGGTGGGCACAGACAAGGAGCAGCACGCTATGACACACCCGGCCGAATCAGAGCAGGCGCGGGCGGCGCGTCACCCCGGTTCGGTTCAGGTTCTCCACTCAGGATCCCGGGTGCGGTTGGTGCTGACGGGAGAGGTGGATGCCAGCATGAACGCCCAGATGGTGGAGGCGGTCCACGACGTGGCCGACCGAGACCTGCCGATCGACGTGGAGACCCGGCAGGTGACGTTCATCGACTCCTCCGCGATCGCGCTGTTGGTGTACCTGGCGCATCGGGTGCCGCACCCGATGCGGTTCATCCAGCCCTCCGAGCCGGTCCGCTTCCTCATGGACATCACCCAACTCGACGAACAGGCCGAGGTGCTCGATCACGATCCCGGATTCGACGGGGCCTGACGACGCCGGGCCGCGAGTCGGGGGCGATCCGTCCATCGGTGCCCAACGAGTTGCTGCGGCCAGGTGGGTTCAGGTGAAGTCGGCTGAAGCGGCGTCGAGTTGGGCCACCTGCTCCGGGGTCAACCGCAATTCTGTGGCTGCGAACAGTTGATCGAGTTGGTCAAGGCTGGTCGCAGCCGCTAGGGGCGCGGTGATCTTTCCGTCAGCGCTGGCCCAGGCGAGCGCCACGGAGGCGGGATCGGACTGGTGCGCTGCTGCGACGTCGTCCAGCGCATCAAGGACTTTGAGGCCGGCCGGGGTGAGGTAGCCTTTGACCGTCGCCCCGCGGGCGCGGCCTTCGGCGTCGGCCTCGGTGCGGTATTTGCCGGTGAGGAACCCGCCGGCGAGCACCTGGTAAGGGAAGACAGACATACCGTGCCGTTTGGCGGCATCGGCCAATTCCTGCTCGTAGTCCCGGGCAACGAGGGAGTACTGCGGCTGAAGGGCCACCGGCTTGGCGAAACCGTTCTCCTCCGCGACGCGGAACCACTCGTCGATGGCCTGCGCGGAGAAGTTGGACAGCGCGACAGCACGTACCTTGCCCTCGGTGATGAGCCGGTCGAAGGCGGCGGCACTGTCCACGATCGGCGTCTCATCGTCTTGATAGTGGGCGTAGTACAGGTCGATGTGGTCGGTTCGTAATCGGCGCAGCGACTCCTCCGCGCCGCGGGCGATCGTTTCCGGCTGGAGGCCGAGCAGGCCGGGCTTACCGGAGACCTTGGTCGCGAGGACGACGTCGTCGCGGTTGCGTCGCGAGGCCAGCCATTGGCCGATCACGGTCTCAGACTCCCCGCCGGAGTTCCCCGGCACCCAGTAGGAGTACATGTCGGCGGTGTCGATGAAGTTGCCGCCGCGCTCCAGGAAGCCGTCGAGGATGGTGTGGTACTCCTCCGGGGCGGCCGGGTCGTTGAACGTGTTGGTCCCCAGACCCAACGGATAGATCCCCAATTCGGAGGTTCCAATGCGGACGGTGGTCCTCAACGGCACAGACATATAACCCTTTCCTCGACATGACATTTCTCGGCATACGAAAGGCGGCCCCGGCGGGTCCGCCTGTTGGTGGAACGGGATTCGGCGTCAAGGCATTCCTGTGCCACGTGGTGCCAGGCAATAGCGCCTCTGCCACGTGGTGCCAGGCAATAGCGCCTCGATCCGAGCCTGGTAGCGCGTCTACCCCTCGCCTTCGGCGAAACGGCGGGCAACTCCGGTGCCGACCAACCCAGCCTGTGCCATGGTGGTTCGCGTGAGCCCTGTGCAACGAATCACCAGCCGTGAGGTACCGCTCGGCGGTCCCCGCGCCATGCGGGTGCGGCGCACCCTGCCGCAACGGGTCCGATCCCTGATCGGCGCCTGGTGTTTCGTGGACCACTTCGGA
>DATGSR010000155.1:0-5877 GCA_035302405.1 Beutenbergiaceae bacterium | reverse complement strand
GGCCGATCGCACGCCGGCGTTCCATGCCGAGCAATTCACCAGTCAGGGCATCGATCCAGCCCGGGCGCGCGCAATCGTGGTCAAGGGCGCGATCGCGTGGCGCGGTGCGCTGGGTGACATAGCAGGTGAGGTGATCGAGGTGGCCGGCCCGGGTATCACGCCGGTGAACGTGCGCGACCTCCCCCGGAACACCGTCCCGGCGCGGTATTGACCCGGCACCGGTCGCTCGCACGCCAGAGCGACCGGGCCGCTCACGCCCCTTGCGCGGGAAGGGCTCGCGCCGTGGCAGGGGAGATGACCGCGCGCACCTTCCGGCTCGGCGTGGTGGCTGCCCCATGCGTTCCCGCCAGAGGCGGTTGAGTGCTCGGCATCGCATCGGGCGGACGCCGAGTCATCGACCCGTATTGACCCGCGGGTCATCAGCTCCTACAGTTCAGGTACTGAAACTTCAATTCTGGCAACTAGAATGCTGGAAGTTCGTCGTCGAACGGAAAGAACGAGCACCTTGGCTACTACAGGAACCGTGGCTAGCGCAGCCAGTCCAACCACCCCCATAGCGTCCTGGCCCAAGTCAGCGCAGGCTTGGGAGCGAACCAAGAAGTCCCTGCCCGGCGGTGTGTCGACCGGGCTGCGAGCCGCCATGCCTCCCCACCCGCTGTTCTTCCAGGGCGGTAGCGGACCCCGACTCACCGATCTCGACGGAAACGACTATCTCGACTACGTCCTGGGGTGGGGGCCGGTCATCCTCGGTCACGGCCACCCAGGCCTGACCGAAGCGGTCGCAACCCAACTTCCGCACGGGGCTACCTACGGCGCCGGGCATCTTCTGGAAGCCGAGGCGGCCGAGATGGTGATCGAGCGAGTTCCCGGCGCGGAGCGGGTGCTGTGGAGCAATACCGGTTCCGAAGCCGCACAGATCGCGCTACGGCTTGCCCGCGGAACCACCGGACGGCACCGTTTCGTCAAGTTCGGCGGTCACTACCACGGATGGACCGACACGATGTTGGTCGGTTACCGGCCGGGGCCGGATGAGGACATGGGCCGTGGTAGCGCCGGGCAGTCCGCCCGCGCGCTGGAGGACGTCGCAATCGCCCCGTGGGGCGATGTGGAAGCGGTCGCCGAATTGTTGCGCACCAAGGAGTACGCCGCAGTGTTCTGTGAGCCGGTACTGTGCAACTCCGGCGTCCTGGCTCCGCCCGAAGGCTTCTTGAACGAATTGCGCCGGTTGTGCGATGAGACCGGCACCGTGCTGGTCTTCGATGAGGTCATCACCGGGTTCAGGATGGGCCGGGGCGGAGCCGCCGAGCGGTACGGAGTAGAACCCGACCTGGTCACTCTCGCCAAGGCGGTCGCAGGCGGTTACCCGCTGGCCGCCGTCGCCGGAAAGTCCTCGATTCTCGACCACACCACCAGCGGGATCGTGCATGCCGGAACCTACAACGGCAATCCCGTCGTATTGGCGGCTGCAAAGGCGACTTTGGAGGCGCTGTCCGAACCCGGGGTGTACGAAACCTTTGAGCGGCACGGCGCTGCGCTGCGGGACGGCTTCACCGCGGCGCTCAAGAAACATAGCGTTTCCGCCACGGTGCACCAGGTGGGACCGGTTGCCCAGGTCATCATCGGCGTAGAGGACTCAGCGACGTTCGAGGACTTCATGGCGGCCGACCAGAAGTTCTATGACCGGTTCCTGGTCCAGATGCTGCGGCGAGGCGTCTTCGCTCTCCCGGGCGGGCGGTGGTACACCTCCACGGCGCACTCCGACGCCGATATCGCCCACACGGTAGCGGTGTTCGACGAGGCCCTAGAGGCGACGCTGGCGGAAGGGCCCCCGCCGGCGAAGCGCTGAGGCCCCCGTGCGGGCGACTGGGCAACCGGACCGGTTGCCCGCACGGCCGGAACCCCGCCCAGGAGAAAGTTCCTGAACAAGCGTTGGATCCGCAGCGCCCCGCGCGTTCCGCCTTTCCGGGGCGCGCCGGGACGCGGCACAGCCGCTACCGAGATTGACACCTCTCTCACCAATTTCATATCGTTACGTGAACTTACGGTTGCATCCAGCAGAACGGCGTCAGAGTGGATATACGGAACCTGCAGAGCGCTGGACCGCTCCTTCGTTCGGACAGGTCGAGGCGACTGGACCCGGCGAATCCCCACTTCACATAGGCGTGAAAAGCCTAGACACGGCACTTGGAGAAACACGATGAACAAGCCCATCAACCCTCGCCCGCTCAATCGGCGACACTTCCTTGCAGGTTCGGGTGGACTCGCCCTTATCGGCCTGCTCGCCGCCTGCGGGCGCGAATCCGGGTCGGCGGGGGAAGCCGCAGAACTCACCGGAGCGCTCAGCCTCCTGTTGGGCTCCCACATGACCCCGGTCGAGGACGCGGCGCACGACCACGCCGGAAACCTCGATGTCGACCTGACGGTGGAGCATGTGACCACCCCGGACCTGCGGAACGTCCTCACGAACGCCTTCATGGCGCGCCGCTCCCAGTGGGACGGGGTATTCCTGACCGCTGAGGTGGTCCGGGAGATGTCCGACCGGCAGTGGCTCACCGATATCTCCGGGTTGCTTGAGCCTTACACGCAGAGCGAGGACTTCATGGTCGGCACGATGACCGCGGCCGAGGACGCAGGGAAGTACCTCGCGGTGCCGTGGAACGTCGGCGCGCCGATCATGCACTGGAACAAGAACCTCCTGGAGGAAGTGGGACTCGATCCCGAGGCGCCGGCGGAGTGGCACGCCCAGCAAAACTCTTGGGACACCTTCGTGGAGTACGCCAAGGAACTGACCACCACCATCAACGGTCAACAGGTTTACGGGTTCACCGACGCCTGGGCGGATACCGCTGTGCTGAACACGTGGGGATCGCTGTTGCAGATGCACGGCGGCCGGTGGTTCGACGACGACGGGCAACCCGCTTTCAACTCCGACGCCGGGCGCGAGGCCACCGAGAAACTGTACGACCTGCTCCACACCCATCAGGTGGTGGACCCGGCCGCCACGACCTACACCTGGGTCTTCGACGCCTCCCCGTCGTTCCTCAACGGCACCCGCGGCATCTTCTTCACCTACCCATTCATGGCCGGGGTCGCCAATGATCCCGAGGAGTCGGAGATCGTCGGCGCGAATGGGTACGCTCCGCAACCGGCGGTGGAGACCAGTGCATCGGTCGACGGCTCGGAGTTCCTGGCCATTCCGACCTTCTCCGAGAACCAAGGTGAGGCCGAGCGGTTCCTGGAGCACCTCCTGAGCCCGGAGGTGCAGAAGCAGATCGCCCTGGCCGGATGGGCCACCACGTCAACTGAGGCGAACCTGGACCCAGAGGTACTCGAGCAGTACCCGGTCAACGAGGCCGTGGTCCAGTCCTATGAGTACCCGGTGGACTTCGGCTTCAGCCCGGACGCGGCGATGTGGAAGAGCATCCTGGCGGATCAGATCCACGCCGTGCTCACCGACTCCACCAACATCGACGCAGCGTTGGATGACGCTGCCGCGCAGATTGTGAGCGAGCGCTCTTGACCCAGACAGCCTCGCCCCCGATGCCGGCGGCGCGACCTGGCCGGGCCGAACCGGGGATCTCTACCGGTTCGGCCCGGCACCGGGAGCGCTGGACCGGCTTGGCACTCGTTATCCCCGCCCTGCTGCTGGTGGGCGGGGTGTACCTGTACCCGATGGTCACCACGCTGGTCTACGCGTTCACCAGCATCGACATCGCCACGTACAGCATCGAGTCGTTCGTCGGCCTGGACAACTTCGCCAGGGTGGTCGGCTCCGCCGCCTTCATGCCCACCCTGATGCGCACGCTGTACTTCGGGTTCCTCGTGGTGGTCGTCACGCTGATCCCGGCACTGTTCATCGCGATGGTGCTGAACCAACCCTTCCGCGGCCGCACCTTCGTGCGCATCGCCGTGTTACTGCCGTGGGCGGTGCCGCCGGTGGTGGGCGGGGTGCTGTGGGGGCAGATGTTCCAGCCCGAGTTCGGCTTCATCAACAAGATCCTGGGCGCGCTCAACCTTCCGGCAGACACCATCTGGCTGGGAGATCCCACCCTGGCTTTACATGCGCTCGTGATCGCCGAGGCATGGCGCTGGATCCCGTTCGCCACGCTGTTCCTGCTCGCCGGGTTGCAAACCATCCCGACCAGCACCATCGAGGCGGCACAGGTGGACGGCGCCGGTGCATGGCAGCGGTTGCGGCACATCACGATGCCGCAACTGATGCCCACCGTGCTGCCGGTGACGATCTTCCTGTTCGTCTGGGCGATGAAAGCCTTCGACATCATCTTCGTCCTCACCCGCGGCGGGCCCGGAGGTGCAACGACCACACTGAACTACCTGGTGTTCCAGGAGGGCTTCGAGAACTTCCGGTTCGGTGCCGCCGCCTCGATCGCGTGGCTGCTCACCCTGGTCACCGTGCTGGTGATCGGCATGCTCGGTCTGGTGCGCAAGATGCTGTCTACCTCGAGGGGGGAATCATGAGAGCACGACGTCGCAAGCAGGTCGGCCTGTATGTCGCCGCCGCGATCATCGTGGTCCTGATGGGCTTCCCGCTGTACGGGGTGGTGCTGACCAGCATCCAACCCGAATCGGTGATCCGTTCGCCCGACCTGAACCTACTGCCCACCGATCTGGACTTCTCCCACTACGCGGCGCTGTTCACGCCGGGCCACATCGTCCCGCTCATCCCGGCGATTGCGAACAGCATGGTCGTGGCACTCACCGCCGCGTTCCTGGGGGCCGCCCTGGCAGTCCCGGCGGCCTACGCCCTGTTCCGTACCCGGGTGCCCGGGGGTCGGCTCATGATGGGCGCGTTGGGCGCTGTGTACGTCTTCCCCACGCTGTTGTTCATCATCCCGCTGTACATCATGTGGGTGAATCTGGGTCTGTTCGATTCCCGCATCGGGCTGATCATTCCCTACACCGCGTTCGTGCTGCCGATCATGATCTTCATCATGGGCACGTTCGTGCGGTCGGTGCCGATGGAGGTCGAGGAGGCCGCCCGGCTGGATGGTGCCGGAACCATCCAGATCCTTACTCGGATCTACTTGCCGATGATGCGCCCGGGAATCTTCGCGGTGCTGATCCTTGGATTCATCCTGTCCTGGGTCGAGTTCACCACCCCGCTGTTGTTCACGTCCCAGTTGGACATCATGACCGTGGCGCTGGGGCTGTTCCGGTCTTCCTTCGACATCCGCATCGGGCAATTGGCGGCTGCGGCGGTGGTCACTGCGCTACCCGTGGTGGTGGTGACCGCGGTGTTTCAACGCCGCATCGTCGAAGTGTTGACCGGGGCCCATCGCTGAGCCCCATCGACGTACCGGCTGGGGCCACCGCTGAACCAAAGGAGCGACCATGAGCGTTGACTACCATCACTTGACCACCGAGGAGGCCCGCGAGTTCTGCGCAGCGGGCGGCGTCGTCGTCGTGCCCATCGGTGCGACCGAGCAGCACGGCCCGCACTTGCCGCTGGGCACCGACTTCACCATGGCGCACACGGTGGCCACCAAGGCCGCGGAGCAAGTGGACGGCGTGCTGGTCACGCCGCCCATCTGGACCGGTTTCTCTCCGCACCACATGCAGTTCACCGGCACGGTGAGCCTGCGAGCCGAGACGTTGATGGCGGTGGTGCGGGACGTGGCCGAATCGCTGTGGCGCCACGGCTTCCGGCGGATCCTGTTCCTGAACGGGCACGGGGGGAACATGAACATGCTCGGCTCCGCCGCACAGGCGCTGCGGTTCGAATCCGGAGTGCGCATCACCGTGGCCAGTTACTGGAACTTCGCCACCGACGTCATCGCGCAGTGGCGCCAGTCCCCGCTTGGGGGGATCAACCACGCCTGTGAGATGGAGACCTCCCTGATGCTCGCCGCGCACGGC
>DATGSR010000154.1:0-7172 GCA_035302405.1 Beutenbergiaceae bacterium | reverse complement strand
CAGGCTGATGTCCTCGTGGTGGTCGGTACCCACGTCGTAGATGTCCGCCAATCTCCGGGCATCGGCATGCACCTCGCCCTGGAGTTTCACCTTCAGGTGCCGCACGCCGTCGTGCTTCATCCACCAACTCAGGCTGCGCACACCTGGGGCCGCTTCATCATCAGTGAGCGGGTCGCCCACGCCCAAGGCGTGCTGCACGGTGATCGTGGTCCGGCGCGGGCCCAGATGATCCCCCGGGTAGACCCCGGCCAGATCCGGGTGGGCCCAGCGCAGGTCCTCGTTGAGGTACTCGGATGTGTACATCCGGTAGATCTCTCGCCCGGCGGCTCGGGACCACACGTCGTGTAGCGCACTGTCCACCGCACCCAGGGCGAGCGTGGCCGCCAATCGGGGCACCTGGCGAACTTTGGCGGCGCCGGCCACCTCGGCGGTGATGTCATCGAGACGCTCGTACACCGGGCGCCACAATTGGAACGGATCTCCCGATGCACCGTTCACGACCTCGTCGCCGAGGCGTTGCACAAGTGCGCGAAGCACGGCGTCGCGGGTTTCCAGGTCGAGTTCGGTGGTGGGCCAACTCCACGGCACCGACAAGATGGTGGCCCCCACACCCGTGCTGGTGCCCTGCTGGGTCTCGGCGCGCATGTGCACGAGCGCGGCGGTCAGGTGGGTCATCGGGCGGCCGGCGATCACGAACGGAGGATCCAAGGGGACGTCCTTGAACTCCACCTCCACGCCGACCGGGCGGATGTCAGTGGCAGCCATCAGGAGAGCCGGTCGTAGATTTCAGCGGTGACTTCGTGTTCCATAGCCTGCCCGCTGAGGAATCGTTGGATCTCGGAGACCACCGTCGCTCCCTGGGCGTAGCGTGCCTCCACGGTCCCGCCGGCCACATGCGGGGTGATGATCACGTTGGGCAGCCCGTAAAAGGCGCTGTCCCCCGGCAGGGGTTCGGTATCGAAGACGTCCAGGCCCGCCTGCAGCCGCCCGGAGCGGACCTCGGCCAGCAGTGCGGACTCATCGGTCACCGCCGAGCGTGCCGTGTTGACGACGATGCCTCCATCACGCATCTTGACGAGCACGTCGGCGTCGATCATCCCACGCGTCTCGGGAGTCACCGGCGCGTGGATCGCCGCCACATCGCTCCAGGCGAACAGGTCCGATAGGCCCATCGACGTGACGCCCAGGCGGTCGGCCTCTGCGGCATCCAGGTACGGGTCGTACACCGCGATCTGCCGCACACCCAGACCCTTGAGCATGTCCAGGTAGTGCCGTCCGGTACGAGATAGACCCACGATCCCGATGCGTTGGGCCTGGATACTCCTGCCCAACACCCCGGTGCCGCCGGCGACCCAGTCCCTGGTGGCCTGCAACTTGCGGTCATGGGTGTGCAAGTTCCGCAGCAGGGCCAAGGTGAGGGTCAGCGCCATCTCCGCGACGGGCAGGGCCATGGCGGCCGAGCCGCCCTGGGCGATCCGCAGCCCCCGTTCCAGCACGGTTTTGGGAAACAGCCCCCGGATGGTGCCGGCGGCGTGTACCGCCAACCGCAGTCTGTCGCCCTGTACTTGCTCGGGATCGAATGGCGCGGTGCTCCAGGAGGTGATGAGCACGTCGAACGAGTCGGCCAGACCGTCGGGCAGGGGTATCTTCCCCTCCCCCGCGGCGAACTCCACGGCACCCAGTCGCTTCAGCGCTGCGGTCGCGTCGTCGTCGAACAACCGGGCGAATTCATCGGGGCGAACAGCAACGTAGATACGAGGGTCGTTCGGCATAACTCCACTTTCCGCGGGTCCAGTTTCCCGTAACAGCCTATTGATCCGGACCCGCAGCCTGCAAGCGCTTGCAGATACGATGGCAGGGAACGACCTCGACCTTAGGATCCGATCATGCGCATTGCCCTGCTCCCACCCGATGAACGACCGAACACGCTGGGTTACGCGGCATGGATCGGTAGGTGCGCCGGAGCGGAGGTGCTCAGCCCGCCGCCGGAGGCAATGCCGCAGTTCCATCGCCCTGGCGACACCGCCGCATTGGCGTCCTGGTTGCGTCAGGTCGCGCCGGAGGTTGACCACGTCGTCGCGTCCTTGGATCTGCTGGTGCACGGCGGTCTGATTCCGTCCCGCCTCACCCCCGATCGCATCGGGGAAGTGCTGCCCCGGTTGGACGTGCTGGCGGATCTGGAGGTGCCCATCACCGCCTACCAGGTGATCACCAGGCTTCCCCATTACGACAACCCGGGGCGGTCGCGCCAGGAACCGGAGTACTGGATCACCCATGGCCAGCGCATCAGTGAGTGGTCCCGGCGCTGGCACGAGCGCAGGCAGGGCGAGGCCGACGACGCCGCAGTCACCGCGGCGCGGGCGGCGGTGCCGTCCTCCTACCTGCAAGACCTCTCCCAACGGCGCTTGCGCAACCATGTGGTCAACCTGGCGGCGCTGCAATTGCATGCTGAGGGCGTGATCGACACGCTGATCATGACCTCCGATGACACCGCTCCCCGCGGGTTCCCGGCCGTGGAGCGACAGATGCTGCAGGAGTGGAACGACCGGCTGGGCACCGACGTGCCGTTCTACCCCGGTGCCGATGAGGTACCCGCCGTCCTCGTGGCGCGCGTGATGGCAGCCCAGGCCGACGTCACGCCCACGATCGCCATCCGTTGCGCCGAAGCCGGCGGGTTGGACCGGATCGCCCCGTACGAGGACCGGCCCGTGATCGACACGATCCGGCGGCAGATCCGCGCTGCCGGCGCACGGCCGGTGGACGGCGATGCCGACCTGGTCCTGGCGGTGCACGCTCCGGCCGCAACGCCCGGGGACTGGGTGATGGACCCTCCGCAGGAGCCCGATACCGCACAGGTCGAGGCCACGGCCGCCCGCATCGAGTCCGAGGTACGTGCCGGCAAACGTGTTGCTCTAGCCGATGTGCGCTACGCCAATGGCTCCGACCCGCTGCTGGTCAGCATGCTGGATGAGGCTGGCACATTGCGTGAGCTGGTGGCCTACGGCGGGTGGAACACCGCGGGCAACACGATCGGCACCACCGTGGCGGCCGCGGTCAGCAGCGTGGTCGACACCTCGGCCGAGGCCGCCGAGCAGCGCCGCTTGTTCCTTGCCAACAAAATCATTAAGGACGGCCACTACCTGCCCGTGGTGCGCTCGCGCGTGCAGGAAGAACTCGCCGAGCGCGGGCTCACCGATCCCCCACTGGAGGAGATCGATGCCTTGGCCGAGCGCATCACCACAGAGTTGAACGCCTGGGCGGGGACGATCTCCGCGCTGCAAGGAATCAGCGTCCGCAATGCCCGGCTGATCTGGGATTACACCTTCACCGTGGACTTCGACCTCGAGGTTTCCGACTGATCCGGGCGCGCTCGGCGACTGTTCCAGGCTCGGCGACTGATCCGGGCGCTTGGCCGACTCCGTCGGGGTGTTCATTGCCGCTGAGTCAGGCGCGCGTTATCGATGAGTCCGGACGTTCCCGGTTCAGCCGGCGGACCAGGTCTGTTGAGCGCCGCCGGCGTCGGCACTGCGCTGGGCCAGCAGAGCCACGCGCGTGGCCAGCAGACTGGCCGCGGTGGTCACCTGCGGTTCTTCGCCTGCGGCGATGGCGTCGAAGAAGTATTTGGCCGGGCGCACTGCCTCTCCGAGCGGTTCCTCCCAGGTACCACGATCGTGGGTGGCCACCCGCAGTGAGTGGTAAGCCCAGTCCAACTCCGCGGTGCCCTCCGATCCGGCCACACGCATCCGGTAATGGCCGTGGACCTCCGCGGCCTCGGGACTGAGCCAGTTCGCCTCGATCGTGGCGACCGCGTCCCCGGCGTGTAGCAGCAATGCCACATGGTCATCGAAGCCGGGATGGTCCTGTGCACGGGCGTTGCCGGTGACCGCACTGACGGTGCCCGAGGTCGCCCCGGTCATCGACAGCACCAGGTCGATGTCGTGGACCGGGAGGTCACCCGCGATGCCGCCGTAACGTTGGGGGTCCAGAAACCACTCCGGCCGGGTGTGCTGGCGGAGTTTGTGCGGGCCGGTGGAGGCCACCAAGGCGATCTTTCCGAGCACGCCGTCATCGAGGAGGCGTCGCAGAGCCAGGGTGGCCGGGTAGAACCGCTTCTCGAAAACGACCGACACGTGCTTGCCCGCACGCGCAGCCGCCTGCTCGATCCGATCGAGGTCATCCAGTGAGGTGCATAGCGGCTTATCGGCCAGCACATGAGCGCCGGACTCGAGCGCGGCCAGGGTTGCGCTAGCCCGCTGGCTGTACACCCCCGCGACGAGGGCTACATCGAAGTCGACCGCAGCGGTCAACTCCTCGATCGTGGGGTACACCGGCACGTCGCTGGGCAGCCCGCCCAGAAACTGCTCCCGCATCGCGGCATCGGGCTCGGCGGCCCCCACCAGTTGCAGGTCCGGGCGGTGTTTGAGTTCTTCGAGCGCGTAGTCCACGTGGAAGTGGGCCGCGCCCAGGATCGCTACCTTCATGCCAGTTCCTCCGGTTGTACCGCGCGCCCGGTTTGGGCGGCCTCGTAGATCGCGCACATCAGACGCACGGTCTCGGCACCGTCTCGACCACTGATCTGCGGCTGACGGTCCTCGGAGATCGCGGCCACGATGTCATCCCATTGCGCGACGTGTCCGGCTATGCCGATCGCGGCCGGATCGGCGGCTCCGCTGGCAGGGCCCGCCTCCTCGGAGGTGTCAGCCGGGTTCGGCGCATCGATGTCCCAGCGCAGCACTTCGCCTTGTCCCAGTTCGATGGTTCCCCGGTCGGTGTGAACGGTCACGGTGGCCGGGGATCCGGGAGGTGTGGCGGTTGAGGTGCTGATCAGCCCCAGAGCGCCGCCTGCGAACTGGACCGTGGCCACGGTGGTGTCCTCGGCGTCGATCTCGTGCCCCAAGGTGGCGTACTGGGCGGTCACCCTAGCGACTGGCCCGCAGAGCCAGTTCAGCAGGTCGATATTGTGCACCCCTTGGTTCATGACCGACCCCCCGCCGGCGCCCATCTGGCTGCGCCACGGCGCGGCGGCGTAGTACTCGTCATCGCGCCACCAGTGCACATGGGTAGTGGCAAGGCGTACCTGTCCGAGGTCACCTGCCTCGAGCATGCTCTTCACCGCTGCGTATTCCGGTTCCAGCCGCCGCTGGGAGATGACCGAAAGCACGCGCCCGCGTTCCTCGGCCAGCGCGACGATGCGTTCGGCCTCGGCGACGGTGAGCGCCAACGGCTTTTCGACCACCACGTGCTTGCCGGCCTCCAGGGCGGCGATGGCTTGAGGGCCGTGGGCATCGCTCGGTGAACAGATGGCAACGACGTCCACATCGGATCGATGAGGCAGGTCATCGGCGGCTACTTGGACCGCGTTGGGCCAGCCGGCCTCGGCTGCTCGCTCCGGATTTCCTCCGGAGTAGGCCACCATGTGAGCCTTGTCGGATAGTTGGTGAAAGGCGCGTGCGTGACTCGTCCCGATACTGCCCAGGCCGAGCACTCCGACGCCGAGGGGCTGTGACATTGGGGCTCCAGACGGTCGGATGGTTACTGCTCATCAATCTAGGCCCGTCCGTCGAAGCGGCGCAACCGGTTGCAAACACTTGGCGCCAAAGGCTTGACGTGCAATCGCTTGCAGATCAGACTGGGAGGTTGTACGTACCCCCGCTGGTAAGGAAACTTTATGCGCGTCGGTTTTGTCGGAACCGAGAACTCCCATGTCAAGCACTTCATCAGGTTCCTCAACCTGGAGGACCGCCACCCCGGCTACCGCGCCGTCGCGCTGGCCGGCGGTCGTAACGACCACAACGTGGAGTTGGCCGAGTACGGCGGACTGGACACCATCGTGGAGGAACCTGCCGACCTGATCGGCCAGGTTGACGCCGCCATCGTGTGCAACCGCGACGGCGGTCTTCACCGTGCCGCGGCTGAACCGCTGCTGCGGGCTGGTATGCCGGTGCTGGTGGACAAACCGCTGGCCACCACGATCGAGGACGCCGCCGCGCTCCTGGACGTCGCACGGGAGAGCGGCAGCACCCTGGTTTCCGCCTCGGCACTGCGCTTCGTTCCGGAGATCACCGGCTTCGTCACCGACCATCCCGACCACGGCCCGCTGCGCCATCTGCACGTGGCCGGCCCGGCCGACCCCGACAGCGAGTACGCCGGGTTGTTCTTCTACGGCATCCACCACGTGGAGACCGCCATGCAGGTCCTCGGCAACCCTGTGGTGCGCGAGGGCGAGGTGAGCGTGCAGGCCCGCCGCGAAGGCGACACCGTGTGGGCCACCACGATGATCGGCACCACCGCCGTGACCTTTACGTTCGTGGTACCGGAGACCTCAGGCCGGGTACCCTTCCACGCCACCGCCGTGCACACCCGCGGTGTGGTGGCCAGCGAACTCAGCCTCGGGCCGGATTACAACGCCCCCGCCCTAGACCTCTTCGTGGAGGCGACCAAGGCGGGCGAAGCCCAACTGAGCGCCGAGCAACTGCTGTCCCCCGTCGTCGTGCTTACCGCTATCACTCAGGCTTTGGAGGCCACCCGATGAACACCGGATCCGACGCACTGGCCATCGGAGTGATCGGCCTGGGCATTATCGGCCGTCAGCACGTGGAACGGTTCGCCGCTCCCGAAACCCCGGCCCGGCTCGCCGGCGTCTTCGACACCAACGAGGCGCTCGTGGAGGAGTTCGCCAAAGCCCACGGGGTACCCGGCGTACACAGCGTGGATGAACTCCTCGCGTTGGAGGACCTGGACGCCGTGGTGATCGCCGTGCCGTCCGGTCTGCACAAGGACCTGACCATCGCCGCGCTGCAGGCTGGTAAGCACGTTCTGCTGGAGAAGCCGATCGACATCAGCGTGGCCGCGGCTGATGAGATCCTGAAGGCGGCTCGCGACGCCGGCAAGGTACTGTCGGTGGTCAGCCAGCGCCGCTTCGCTCCGGCCAACCAGTTCATCAAGCAGTTCATCGACGACGGCGGCCTGGGCCGGATCACCTCGGCAGCGATCGAGGTGCCGCTGTGGCGCACCCAGGAGTACTACGACTCTGCAGGCTGGCGCGGGACCTGGGCCATGGACGGCGGCGGGGCGTTGATGAACCAGGGCGTGCACCTGGTGGATCTGGCACTGTGGCTGCTCGGTGACGTCGAGGAGGTCTATGCCCACACCGGGCTGCTGGCCCATGAGCG